>REEQ01000149.1 GCA_007695005.1 Wenzhouxiangellaceae bacterium
CGGCCTCGACAAAGTCAACCGTGCCGAAAGACAGCGGAATGGTGCCGATTGGAGAAACAGTGATGACAACGGTCTGGGTCTCGGACAGATCGCCGGTGAAGCTGAAGCTGGACGGCGTGACGGTGACATCAAAGGTGCCGCTGATCACTTCGAAATCGGCACTCCAGCTGGTCGGAACATCCAGGGTGTTGCGCAGGGTACGGGTAAAAGTGCAGCTCGGGGTACAGTTCAGGTCACGAACCGAAGGCAGGTTCAGGGTGCGAACGTCGCCACCAGCACCAGGGTTGGCTGCAAGGAAGTTGGCAAAAGTTTCATTCATCACCATGCCGGCAAGACCGGCGCGGGTCAGCTCGACGCGGCCGCTGCCAACGTCATCCCAGTCCCAGGAGGTTGAACCGTTTTCCTTGAAGCCGCTCTTCTTGGCGGTCATGCGCATGGCCGAACCGACCTCGATCGGCGACCAGCCGGGCTGCATCTGGCGCACCAGCGCGGCCGCACCCGATACGTGCGGGCCGGACATGGAGGTGCCGCTCTTGGAGCCGTAGGTGGGGCCACCGCCGGTGGTCGCATCGGCCGCGTAAATTCCAACGCCGGGTGCGGTGATGTCCGGCTTCTGCAGGTTCTGCAGCGGCGACGGGGTAGGGCCGCGGAAGCTGAAACCGGCCAGGACATCGCCCTGCGGCGAGTCATCCGGCTCAAAGCGGAGCGTCGCACCGGGGTTTGCAGCGATGAAATCGCGCAGCGCGTTACCAGGCGCCTGGAGCATGCCGTAGGCCGGGATGCCTACCTGCCCCGACGTGTTCATGCCAAAAGCACCGCCGGTGTTGTTGCGTATGACCACCATGATCGCGCCCGCGGCGGCGGCATTGTTGATCTTGTCGGTGAATGCGCAGGTGCCCCGTTCGATCAGGGCAATCGCGCCGTCAAAGAAATCGGCCGGGAAACCTGTACAGCCATCAGCACCGCTGGGCTGGGCCGGGTCGAAGCGGACTTCTGCCTCGATGACGCCGGCGGGAATGGCCGAGTTGCTGCCCGGCTGAACGGCCACATTGACCAGGCCGGCGGGCGGAGTGCCAGGGCCGGTAACGCTGACCACGCCATCCGGCGCGCCGCCCGGGCGGGTCGAGGCCGCGACCGAGATCACCCAGGGGCCGCGATGGTTGACCTGACCGACCGGGTTGGTGATTTGAAAATTGGTATTGCCGGCCGATGCGTTGACGAATACGCCCTCGGCGACCAGGTCCAGCATGCGCCGGTCTGCATCGTTCCAGGGAACGGTGCCGCCCGAGATCGAATAATTGAAGGTATCGACATCACCATCCATGATGATGTTGTTCATGGCCGCGGTAATCGCAGCGCCATCGCAACTCTGGCCGGGGCAGACCTTGTAGTTGCGGATGTGGGCACAGGGTGCGACGCCAGAAATAGTGCTGCCGCCGGGTGGGGCGGGCGGCGGCACGGCATCAGGGCCGATCAGATTGCCGGCCACGGTGCCGGCGACGTGGGTGCCGTGGCCGTTGGTATCACCCGGGCTGCTGCCGTTGCAAACACCACCGGCGCCGGTCGACAGGCAGTCAACCGCTGAAATCAGCTTGTTCGGCGTACCGTTTTCGCCGTGACCGCAGGTCGGGTCGTTCAGAAACGAGGGGTGATTGGCAACAATGCCGGTATCGAGCACCGAAGTGATGATGCCTTCACCGCGGTAGGGCATGCCGTCGGGTGTTGCGCTGCCGTCCCAGACTGAACCGGCACCAATGAACTCGGGGCCGGAGAAGGTTTCGATATGGTATTGACGCTCGCGCTGGACGGAAGCGACTTCCGGCAACCGGGCAAGCTGTCGGGCTTCGCGCTCGGTCAGCCGTACCGCCAGGCCGCTGTGGGTCACCTGGAAGTAGTGGCTGGGCGCCAGGTCACGACCTACCAGGCCCTGCATCGCAGTCAGGTAGGCGGCGTGACGAGCCGTCATCAGCGCAGCGGCGTCCTGGATGTCGGCGGCGCTGAAATTGAAGCGCTCGCCTTCGGCGCGGGTTTGCCGGTGCAGATCCAGCAAGCTCGGCTCGTCGAATTCGATCATGAACACATAACGGCCGAACTCATCGGCCGGCGTGAACGCTGACAATTCGCTGGCCGAGACAACGCCCCCATCACTGCCGGAGTTGGCTAATAGCGCCGTTGTCGAGCCTGCCAAAAGGACAAGCGCGACGAAGAGCGCGCGAGAAAGCTGACGAAATACCATGATTGTGAAACCCTCGGTTCTTGTTGTTTCCGATGGACCAGAACGATTCTGGCCCGGGCGGAGTCTTGCTCCAGACACCTTGATGAAAGCGGACTGGCGGCAAATTTTTGGCGCATCAGATAATGCGCGGCTCGCAGAGTCTACTGCCTGAACTGGAAACAAGTCAAACGGGGATTGTCAGTTCCGTCGTCCGGACTGGCTCTGTCCGGAAACGCCCCCGTTGCCGTGACAGGGCGCATCGTCGGGAACCGGCACGGTTGACCGGGCCGGGTCGGAAGGGGGGGGAAGATCAAGGCCGGCGCGACTCATCCCGCCGGACTGGCCGAACGCGGCTGGAGGCAGAAAAAGGGCGACCAGTGGCCGCCCTTTTTCCCATCAGCATCGATGGATTCAGTGGCTAGGGCAGGCCCCGAGTGGATTGAAAAACAGCTCGGGTTTCAGGGCCGATACCTTGCTGACGCCGGAGCGAACGATCTCCGGCACCAGTGTCGTTGATCGTGATCGAGCTCGGATCCAGGTAGAAAGCATCAGGATCGGCGTTGTCGTTGAAGACCTCGCAGAAGGTCACCCAGAGGGCACCGTCAGGGTCCAAGTCGAACGTCGCACCGGCTGGTACCAGATCAAAACCGCCGCTGAATGCTTGGCCGCCCGGCGGCGTGGGCTCGTCCACGCCGAAGCCCGGCCGGAAGGAAACCAGCAGACGTTGCGAGGTGGTGCCGAAGCCGATGAGGGCTTCGCTTGCCCAGCTGCCGCCGTTGGTCTCAAGCAGGATATCGAAGTCCACGGTTTCGACGGTCGTACCCGGCGCCATGATCACGGCAAAACCCGGTCGCTGATCGGCCGGCGTGGTGCCACAAGCCAGCGACGGCGACTCCTGGCCGGCCAGGTCAATGACCAGATTTTCGGTGATCGCGGTGCCGATACCAATGATCTGACTGTCGGTCGACAGCACCGGGTAAACGCCGGCCTTGGCGTCGGCGAGGCTCACGTCCGCCGGATCTACCCCGGTCACATCGTAGCTGTTGATGACCAGCGTGTAAGCGCCGGACGGGGCCGTTTCAGACAATGTGAACTCGATTGCGACATCGCGCGTTTCAGGAGCAACCACGTTGTCCACGGTGGTCCCGCTCAAGCCGCGGATATAGTCATCGTAGTCCAGGCTGTCAAACAGCGCCGCATAAGTGGCGGCATCGATTTCGACGCCGTCCTGCTCGATACTGAAGACGTTGAAAATCTGCTCGATCGATTGGTCCACCTCGGTGTAGATGAACGACACCGTCTCGGTACCCTGGTCGCTGTCACCCGGCTCGTAGAAGCTGGCAAAACCGACCAGGTTCGCTTCAACGCTCTCGCTTGCCGAGTCAATCGAGACCTGGTCAATCTGAACCCAGTTGGACCAGCCAGCCACGTTGCGGAAGCGAACGAGTGCCGCGATGGAACCGGCATGGTCGTCCAGAGCAATGCTGATCGGCGTGCCGGGTCCGGTGGGACTGACATCCTGATTGTCCCAGCTGGCCAGGTTGGTCCAGTTGGCACCCAGATCCGTGGAAATATCGACAAAGAACTGATTGTTGTCGAAGGCGGTATTGAAAGACAGAACGAACTCCAGGCGCGGGTTAACCAGGCCGGCCAGGTTGACTGGCGGCGTGATCAGCACAGCGTCGATGTTCGTGGACGAACCGCAGGCGTCACTGTCCAGCGTTGCAGCAGCGCCATCACCGCCGGCGTAGTTCGGACGCCCTCCCGTGTCTGGATCGACGGGGCCGAAGTTCGGCACCACCTCCGAGGTCAGATCCCACAGGCAGGTGGCCGGCACGCCGGTGGATACCCGCTCCCAGCCATCAGGCGGGAAGCTGCCTTCGAAATCCTCCTGAATCGAGGCTACACCTTCTACCAGCAGTGGCAGGAAGTCGCCAACCGCATCGGATGGCCAGGCAAAGACGCCGAGATCCTGATTGATACCGTCACCGGTAGCAAAGGCGCTGACAATTTCACCGCCAGAGAAGCTCAGCGGAATCGGATTGATCAGCACCGGAGTACCACCGGGGGCAGTGATGGTCAGGTCGTAGCTGCCCGCTGCCAGATCAAAATCCGCAACGTCGCCGAAGTCCACCGCGGCGATCAGGGTGCCGTTGGCCAGACGCACCTCGGCCGAGGCCTCATCCGGCGCGAATGGCGCAAGGTGACCGAGACGCAGGCGGAACTCACCAGCGGCCGGCTCGCTGTTGTCATCAACCAGCGCCAGCAGGGCAAGATCCTGCTGAGCGCCGTTGCCGATGGCAATAACGCTGTAGTCGGTGCGGTCAAGCAAGGTGACGCTGGCCGAAATCAGTACGACACCGGTGCCAGGCTCCAGGATTTCCAGATCGGTCGGGCCGGCCGGCAGCTCCAGGTAGGCGGTTGAGGCGCCATAGGGCACGCCGCTCAACGCCACCGTGCCGTTGACGGCAATGTCAACCTCGGTAGCGGCCAGGTCGTCTGCAAACGGTGCCAGATGGGCAACCTGGACGCGCGCAGTCGGCTCACGCAGATCCACGAAGAAGCCCGGAGCATCCGGCGGCAGCGCGAAAATGCCGAGGTCCTGGTTGACGCCATCACCGACGGCAAAGGCAGAAATGATGTCCCCTGACGAGAAAGCAAGCTCGATCGGATCAATCAGGGTCGGCTCACCGCCGGGGGCGGTGATGATCAGGTCATAGGCCCCTTCCGGCAGCTCGATAAACCCGGTGAAGTCCCGGTAGTCGACCGCTTCGATCAAGGTGCCGTTGGCCAGCCGCACCTCGGCAGAGGCCGTACCGTCCGCGAACGGCGCCAGATGACCGAGGCGCAGCTTGAAGTTGCCGGCTGCCGGCGGATTGAGATCATCGACCAGCAGGTCCAGCGCAAGCGCCTGGTTGTCATTGTCGCCGCTGGCAATGGCGGTGTACTTGACGCCCTCATCCAGCTGCACGCCCAACGCCTCCAGAACGACCGTGCTGGTGTCAGCCAGCAGGATCTGGATGTCATAGATGCCGGGCAACAGCGGCAGCGCCCCGGTGGAAGCGCCGTACTCAACGCCGGCCAGGACCACATCGCCATTGATCGCCACATCGACGGCGGTGTCAGCCAGATCAGCGGCAAACGGTGCCAGGTGAGCCACCTGCAGCAGGGCGCTGTCGTCGACAACCTCGAACGTGACCGGAATGACCACGACCGGCTGAGCCGGATCGTTGCTGTCGATGCACAGGTTGGTGGTCAAGGTTCCGCCACTGAGTCCGGTCGCATCCAGCTCCAGGGCCAGGGTCAGGCTGTCGGCGGGTGCAATGATGCCGCTCGGGGGCGTCACCGACAGCCAGTCAGCACCACACTCAGCGGCGCCGTCCACGGCAAAGGACAGGTGGGCGAAGGCTGCACCAACGGCGGTCAGATCAGTCCAGTCCGGGAAACCGTTATTGAAAGCAGCACCGGGGGTAATGATCTTGGCCGTCTCCACCTGTGGGCCGGTGGTGGCATTGAACCAGTTCCATCGGTTGCCGGAACTGGCCACCGCTGGCGCAGCACTTACCCAGTAGGTGCCCGCCGGCAGAACCGGCAGGTCAACGCCAGCCAGGCGAAGATCCAGGTCGATATTACTGCCGATGAGCTCAACGCCGGCACTATCGAGCGGCAGGGTGACCGACAGCAGCTCATTGTCCTCTCCGTCCTCGGGGTGGCCAGCCGGAACACCGTTATCGTCGGCGTAAATATAGAAGCGCAGGTCACTGGCCAGGTTGGCAATCGGTGCGCCATTGGTCGAGAAGCCCTCGAAGAAAAGGCCGCCGATGGCCGTCTCGGCGGCCAGAGTAAAGGCTTCAGCGCTGTAGGCACCAGTATTGGGCGGTGTCTGGGTGAAGAAACCGCTGACGATGGCATTGCCAGTCGTGTCGGTCTGTTCGAACAGCGTCTCGCCTCGAGCCAGGCCTTCGAAAATGCTCCATTCCAGATCAGCATCGCCAATGTTGCCCAGATCCAGGGTCAAGCTCGTTGTTTCACCAACCAGGGCGCTGCCCTCCAGAGCCGTATCGTCAACATCAATGACCGGGAACGGCTCGGTTGCAAATACTGAAACCGGCATGCTCAGCGCCGAGCTCGGGTCGGGTGCGACCGGCAAGCTGCGACCCTCGCCGTTGCCACCTTCGAAGCGATCGCGGAAAAGCTCATCCGGCAGCTCGACCAGGGGCGTCAGGACCACGCGACCAAACTTCCAGCTGTCGTTGCCCAGACCGGCATCGATGGTGATGTTGAGGACCTGGTTCTGGCCAGGCAGAATGGTGAATTCGCTGGGCGTAATCACCGCATCGAGATCCGAATCGGTTTCCAGAGTGACCTGGAAGGTCTTCGCTTCGGTGGCGACACTGCGCACGGTGCGCTGGAAACTGCACTCGAACAGGCAATCGCCATCACTCAGGCCGGCAAGGTTGAGCGTGCGCGGGTCACCGCCGGCGGCCGGATCGGCGAGGAAGAAGTTGAGCGTGGTTTCGCGCAAGACCAACGGCGAGGCGGCAGCGCGATCCACGTTGATCCTGCCGGCACCTTGATCGAACACCGTGGCATCGACGATGGCACCGCCCGGGGCGACGGCTTGCATGCCGTCGAAGGCCGTCAACATCAGGGCCGACTGAATCTCGCTGGGCAGCCAGGTTGGATGCAGCGCACGCAGCAGGGCTGCGGCACCGGCATTGTGCGGGCTGGCCATTGAAGTACCCGACTTCAGGCCGTATTCGGCGCCCACCGGTCCACCGCCAACTTCAACGGCGGCGAGGATGGCGCTGCCTGGCGCAGCAAAGCTGGGCTTGGTCACGTCAAAGGGATTGGGACCGCGCGAGCTGAAGCCAACGACCACATCACCGAGCGCGTCATCAATGGTGACCTGGGTCGGCGGCTGGTTCAGCT
Source organism: Wenzhouxiangellaceae bacterium (assembly GCA_007695005.1). Lineage (GTDB taxonomy): Bacteria > Pseudomonadota > Gammaproteobacteria > Xanthomonadales > Wenzhouxiangellaceae > Wenzhouxiangella. The sequence goes on from REEQ01000149.1 coordinate 7,148, forward strand.
CGATGACCACCTCACCGGGCTCATCGGCAATCAGCTCAACGATGGCCTGGCCACCGGCCTGAGTGATCATGAACGCCGGGATGCTGGTGGCGGCAAGCCCGCCCATGCTGATCGGCGGCTCGGCAACGTTCTGGTAGACAACCACACCGACGGCGCCGGCGGCGGCGGCATTGTTGACCTTGGTGACGAAGTTGCAGGTGCCGCGCGCTATCAGGGCAATCTGACCGCTGAAGGTGCCCGCATCAAAGGGATCGCAGCCGAGCACGTTATCCGGGTCGTGACCGGCAGGACCTGCGAACTCGGTGATCCATGGGCCCGTGCCCTGAACCGCGGCAATGTCGACGGCCGCGGCCGGCGGGTCTTCCGGCTCGATCACCGATACCGTGGCGGCACCGAATTCGAAGGACCGATTGTGGGTGGATGCGGCCACCGAGGCCACCCAGGGTTGAACGTGGAAGGAAGTATTCGGGCTGGGACCACTGTTGCCCGCTGCGGCGGAAACGAACACACCGGCGTCAACAGCGGCCAGGAAAGCCAGCGAAATGGCCTGCTGCCAGGGCTCGGTACCGCCGCCGATCGAGTAATTGATGACATCCACGACACCGTCGGCCACGACCTGGTTGATCGCAGCCAGGGTCGATACGTTCGGACACAGACCCTGCCCCTGCGGATTGGTGTAGCAGGCATCGTAGGCAATGATGTTGGCGCGCGGAGCAACGCCGGTAAGCTCAAGCTCCTGATCACGAAACTGGGCAGTTACCGGGTTGCCGGCTGCAGTGGCGGCAACGTGCGTTCCATGGCCATTTTCGTCTTCACCGCCCGGAATGTAGAGCCCGTCCAGCCCCAGACCGCCGAGAAATTCCCAGGTGCCGATCAACTTGTCGTTGCAGGTGTCCGTTACCTCGCCGACGCCAGGGTTGCACCAACCGATGAAGTTACCGGAACCCAGCGGGTTGACATGTACAAACCCGTCCTCGGCAACGGCCGCGAAACTGGGATGGTTGATGTTGATGCCGGAGTCAATGATGCCAACGACAACACCCTCACCGAGCGTGCCGCTGCCTCCCGTGGCACTGCCGTCCCAAACCGCGGGGGATCCGATCCAGGCGGGGCCGGCATCGGTGAGCAAGGGATACTCTGCGTACGGCTCGGCGTGAACGATCAGCCCCAGCCGAAGCAGCTCGACGGCTTCCTCGGCGCTGAGCTCGACGGCAACACCGTTGAAGGCATGCTGATAACTGAACATGGGCTCGATACGGCGCCCGAACAAGCTGGAGGCGTCGGCGATCAGCGCCTGCTGGCGCTCGACCAGGAAATTCACGTAGCGCTGCGAATCCGGCGAACGTACATCAAGCCGGCCGCTGCTGGTTCTTCCGGGCGCGGCGAGGCCGCTGATCTCGCCAGCATATCGCGCCAGGGGCTGTTCGGGAAGTTGCAGAATGAACAACGTTGGAGCATCGACGCGAGCCAAGGCCCCACCGCCAGCCCAGAAGTCATGTACCTGCTCGGATGAACCAGCTTCATCGCCGGAGATTCCTGCAGGGGCAGAGCCGAATGATTCCGTGACAGGTGCCGCGGTCGCAACCGCCGAGCAATAGAAAGCGACGATCATGCAGGCAGCAAGTCGCCTCAGGTCAAAAAAGGCCGTTCCGGACATTATCAATAATCTCCCATCAGTTGGCGTTGTTTCATGAGGCCCGATCGAATGCGCTGTTCCCCATCAAGCGGATTGCGATCAGGCTGCAGTCTGTCATCGCGCCGGTCGACGCCGGCGATGACGACTTTTATGAACCCAAGAGTATAAACCCGGCGTAAAGGCCGCCTTCACATGTCAGCTTCTCAGTCCCACACCGCGGCTGAGCAGCGTCAGACAGATGGCAAACAACACGACACCGAAAGCCACGATGATGGCGTAGGCCAGCCACAGCGACACATCGCTGATGCCGAGCAGACCGTAGCGAAAGGCGTTGACCATATAGACGATGGGATTGACCAGTGCAATCTGCTGGGCCACGCCTGGCAGCAGGCTGACGGAGAAGAAAACGCCACCCAGATAAGTCAGCGGCTGCAGGACGAAGGTGGGAATGATCGAGATATCGTCGAACTTGCGCGCATAGATAGCATTGATGAAGCCGGCCAGGGCGAAAACGATCGAGGTCAGCAGCAAAATACTGATCGTGACCAGCAGATTGTGCATTTGAAAGCCGGCAAACACGGCTGCAACCAGCCAGACCAGAATGCCGACAGCCAGCGCCCGGAACACGGCCCCGGACACGTAACCTGCGAGGATGATCCAGGGCGGCAGCGGACTGACCAGCAGCTCTTCGACGTGTTTGCCGAATTTGGCACCAAAGAATGAGCTGGTGATGTTGCCGTAGCTGTTGGTGATCACGCTGAGCATGATCAGGCCCGGAACAATGAAATCCATGTAGGGCAAGCCGCCCATTTCACCCACCCGACGGCCGATGATGGCGCCAAAGATGACGAAATAAAGGCTCATGGTGATGACCGGCGGAATCAGGGTCTGGGCCCAGATCCTCAAGATTCGGGTAACTTCCTTGATCAGGATGGTCTGGTAGCCGATCCAGTAGCTTCGGGCCGAGACTTCAACGCTCATGGCGCACTCTCCTGGCCCAGATTGACCATGCGCACAAACAGCTCTTCAAGGCGATTGGCCTTGTTGCGCATCGACACCACCTCCATTCCCTCCGCCTCGAGTTGACTGAACAAGCGATTCAGGCTCCGGGATTTCGGAATGCTGGCTTCCAGCGTGGTAGCATCGCGCAGCACGACCTCAATGCCTTCAATGACTGGCGCCCGGCTGACCGGTGCGCGCAGGTCCAGAACGAAGGTCTCGATGTCGAGCTTGCCCAGCAGCGCCTTGACACTGGTGTTTTCGACGATTTGACCCTGGTCGATGATGGCGATGTTGCGACACAGGTTTTCTGCTTCTTCCAGGTAGTGGGTGGTCAGAATCACCGTGGTACCGGCCGCGTTGATCTCCTCGATGAACTTCCACATCGAGCGCCGGATCTCGATATCCACCCCGGCGGTGGGCTCGTCGAGGATCAGCAATCGCGGCTCATGGACCATGGCCCGGGCGATCAGAAGCCGCCGCTTCATGCCGCCGGACAGGGTCCGCGACATGCCAAACGCCTTGTCCCACAATCCCAGCTTGCCGAGGTAGTACTCGGCACGCTCTCGGGCCACGCGGCGCGGCACCCCGTAGTAGCCAGCCTGATTGACAACGATGTCGAAGGGTTTTTCGAACTGATTGAAGTTGACTTCCTGCGGCACGAGGCCAATCTGGGCCATGGCCTGGGAGCGCTGTCGCTGCACGCTGATGTCGAACACGCGGGTTTCGCCCGAACTGGCGTTGACCAGCGAAGAGACGATACCGATCAGGGTCGACTTGCCGGCCCCGTTCGGCCCGAGCAGGGCAAAGAAATCGCCCTCGGCCACGCACAGGTCGATCCCTTTCAGCGCCTCGACGCCGTTATTGTAGGTTTTCCTGAGCTGGCGGACTTCGAGCGCATTCATGACCGATGGCATATTTATTCGTTAATCTTCTCGGGTCATTATGAAGGGTGCCTCGCTTGCACACCGCGAATTCGTTTATCTAGGGACACTCATGGCCCAAATCAAATCTCTTCTTGGCATCGGCCGGCGGATCAGCCTGGGTCTTGGCATTACATTCGGGCTGCTGGCGCCTGCCAGCGCCGATGACCGATTTGCCGCACTGGAAAGCTGCGAACTGTCGGCCGCTGGTGGTCGCCTGACCGTGCAGGCCCGCTGCGGCAGCTTCGAGGTGCCGGAGAACCCCGCCCGCCCCGAGGGTCGCCAGATCGAGCTGGCCTACGCCGTACTGCCGGCACGCGGCAGTCGGGCCTTGCCGGATCCGGTCTTCTTTCTGGCCGGCGGACCCGGCCAATCGGCGCGCGAAGCCGCACCCCTGATGCGCTCAGCCCTGCGCCACATCAATCGCAGTCGCGACCTGGTATTTCTTGACCAGCGCGGCACCGGCGGCTCGAATTCGCTGGACTGCGAATTCGACTACATGAGTGACATGCTGGAGATGGATTTCCAGACCATCAACCACCGCCTGCGCGAGTGCAAGCAGGAATGGGACGCGGACGTACGCTACTACACCACTGAAATCGCCGCCCTCGACCTGGAAACCATGCGCGAGCGCTACGGCTTCGAACAGATCAACCTGGTCGGCGGCTCGTATGGTACGCGCATGGCCCAGGTTTACCTGCGCCGCTTTCCCGACCGCGTACGCAGCATGGTCATCGACGGGGTCGTGCCGACGCGCCTGCGGCTGGGCTCAGAACACGGGATCAAGCTGGACCAGACCCTTTACCGGCTGTTCGATGCCTGCGCCGACGATCGGGCCTGCGCAGCCGCCTTCCCCGAGCTGACATCGGCTTTCGAGGTACTGGTCAGTCATTACAGCAATAACGGCCAGGCCCTGAGTGTCACCCACCCGCGCACCGGCCAGGCCGTGGACATCACTTTCAACCGCGATTTCCTGGCCAGCGGCCTGCGCTTTCTCGCCTACGCGCCACAAACTCAGATGATGATTCCCTACCTGGTCCATGAGGCCGCCATTACCGGCGACCCCTCGCGCCTGGCCAGCCAGGCCCTGATGGTCACCGAGCAGATGGGCGACATGATTGCCATCGGCCTGAATTTTGCCGTTGGCTGCGCCGAGGACTGGCCGAGCTGGCCGCGCGATCTGGACCAGTCGCACACCCTGCTGGGCAACAGCATGCTCGAGTTTTACGACACTGTCTGCGACTGGTGGCCGCGCGCCGAGGTGCCGGACGATTTCAACCAGCCCTTTGACACCGGCACACCGACCCTGATCCTGTCCGGCGAGTTCGACCCGGTCACACCGCCGGAATACGGTGATGAGGCCGCCGAGCAGTTTGCCAACAGCCGCCACCTGGTCGCGCGCGGCCAGGGCCATATCGTCTCGACGCAAGCCTGCATGAGCCGGATTGTTACCGAGTTCATCGACCGCCTTGAGCTGGACGCACTGGACACCGACTGCATGGACAGTCTGGGACCCGAACCTTTCTTCATCAACCTGCTGGGACCGTCACCATGATCGAAGCCAAGGCCCTGCGCAAGACTTTCAACAAGGGCAAGGTCGTGGCCGTGGACGAGGTCAGCTTCTCGGCCCGCGACGGTCAGATCACCGGTCTGCTTGGCCCCAACGGCGCCGGCAAGACCACCACCTTGCGGATGCTCTACACCCTGCTGAAACCGGATTCGGGTGGCATCAAGGTTGACGGCATCGACCCGGCCGCCGAACCGCTGAAGATCAAGCGGGCCCTGGGCGTGGTGCCGGACTCTCGCGGCCTCTATGACCGCCTGACCGCGCGCGAAAACATCCGCTACTACGGCCGCCTGCACGGCCTGGACAAGGCCACCATCGAGCGGCGTATTGACGAGTTCGTGCGCGTGCTCGACATGGGCGAGTTCATCGACCGCAAGACCGATGGTTTCTCCCAGGGCCAGCGGGTCAAGGTCGCCATCGCCCGGGCCCTGATCCACGACCCGCGCACGGTATTGCTCGACGAGCCGTCGAACGGCCTGGACGTGATGACCACCCGGGCCTTGCGTGAATTCCTGCGCCAGCTGAAAAGCCAGGGGCGCTGTGTCGTCCTGTCCACCCACATCATGCAGGAGGTCGCCGCCTTGTGCGATCGCATTGTCATCATCGCTCACGGCCGGGTCGCGGCTGAAGGCACGGCCGATGAACTGCTGGCCCGATCGGGCGAGAAAACCCTGGAGGATGCATTCGTGAAACTGATCGGCAGCGACGAGGGCCTGCTGGCATGATGGCCGTCTATATAAAAGAGTTGCTGGACAACTTCCGCGACCGCCGGGTGATCATCAATACGCTGATCCTGGGTCCACTGATGGGGCCGGTGATCTTCGCCGTAATGATTTCCTTCATGACCCGCCAGGCCACCGAGCGCATGGAGGCGCCGCTGGAGTTGCCGGTGGTCGGCGCCGAGCACGCACCCAACCTGATTTCCTTTCTCGAGCGTCAGGGCGTGATCATCACCGAGGCGCCGGATGATCCGGAAGCGGCCGTGCGCCAGGAAGTCGAGGAAGTGATCCTGCGCCTGGGGCCGGACTTTGGCGAAGCCTGGGAAGCGGGACACCCGGCGCCGGTCGAGCTGATTGCCGACCTGTCACTGCGCTACTCGGGCACCACGATTACCCGGGTCCGGGGCTATCTGAACGCCTGGTCCGGCCAGGTCAGCCAGCTACGATTGCAGCTTCGCGGTGTCCACCCCGACCTGACCCGACCAATCAACGTTCAGGTCACCGACCTGTCCACGCCTGAATCGCGCGGCGGCATGGTGCTGGCCTTCCTGCCCTATTTCATCCTGATCACGGTGTTCATGGGTTCCATGCACATGGCCATCGACACCACAGCCGGCGAGCGCGAGCGCAAGTCGCTTGAGCCCTTGCTGATCAATCCGCTGCCGCGCTGGCAGATCATGGCTGGCAAGCTGGCCGCCACCACCTCGTTTGCGCTGATGACCCTGGCGCTGGGGCTGGTCGCCTTCGTGTTCGCGATGAGCTATCTGCCGGTCGAGGACATGGACATGGCCCTGAACCTGGACTTGCGGGTGGCTGCCTGGGCTTTCCTGCTGTGCGCGCCGGCCGCCTTGATGGCCGCTGCCCTGCTGACCATCCTGGCGGCCTTCGCCAAGAGCTTCCGCGAAGCCCAGAGCTACATGGGCCTGGTCATCCTGGTTCCGATGATTCCCAGCTTCTGGATTCTGATCGACCCGACCCGTACCGAAACCTGGATGACCATGGTGCCGCTGCTCAGCCAGAACGTCCTCATTCTGGATCTGGTCCGTGGCGAACCGATGAACCTGGCCTGGGTTGGCCTGTCACTGGCAACCACCGGCCTGGCCGCCCTGGTCCTGGCCGCGATAGCCGGCACACTATATAACCGGCCGAACTTGATCTTTACGTCGGGGTGACCGCGGCCTGGGGCTGCGGCGGTTTCCGGGACCAGGTTCAAGGCCCAAGGTACAAGGCGCAAGGAAAAACCGGTCACGTCGACCCAGAAGGTCGGAGGACAGTCTTCAGCCCTTGATCCTTGATCCCTGAAACCGGAAACCGTAACCCGTTCTTGTCACCCCCCTGCCATACTAGCCCCATGACCCTCATCTCCGCCCTCCTCGCCATTTCGCTGGCCATGACCCTCCTCTGGGCCTGGCAGCTCAAATCCCGGCGCGCGGACTGGGTGGACGTGGCCTGGGCGGCCGGGATCGGGGTGCTGGCGATCTACTTTGCCGTGGTCGGCGACGGCAGCGTGGAAAAGCGCATCCTGGTGGTGCTGGTCACCGGTACCTGGTCCTTCCGGCTGGCCCGGCACCTGGCCGTGCGCCTGGCCGGTCACGATGAAGAAGACGGGCGCTACCTGGCCATGCGCGAGCATTTCGGTTCGCGGACAAACGTCTTTTTCTTCGTCTTCTTTCTCGGCCAGGCCCTGGTTGCCTGGCTGTTCGCCCTGCCGGCCTGGGTTGTGGCCAACGACCCTTCCAGCGCGCTCAGCATCTGGGTCGTTCTGGGAGTCATGGTCTGGCTGATCAGCCTGGCCGGCGAATCCGTCGCCGATCGACAGCTCGCCGCCTTCCGCAAAGACCCGGCCAACAAGGGCAAGGTTTGCCAGGTCGGACTGTGGCGCTACTCCCGTCATCCGAACTACTTCTTCGAATGGCTGCACTGGTTCAGCTACCCGCTGATCGCCCTGGGTGCTCCGAATCAGTGGATCACCTGGCTCGGCCCGATACTCATGCTTTTGTTCCTGTACCGCCTCACCGGCATCCCGTACACCGAGAAACAGTCACTGAAATCTCGCGGTGACGCCTATCGCGAGTACCAGCGCACAACGTCCGCCTTTATTCCCTGGCCGAAGAAACCCGGGAATACGTGAGCGGCAACGCGGTATCCTTTATCGGAACGATATTGGACACCGCGTCGAATGGTCGATACCGATACTTTCCGGGCTGACAGCAGGCAAAATTGTTCGCGGAACATCTGCAGCCTCGGAAGCGGAGCTGTAGACTCTTGCAGACTGGCAGTCAGAAGGGATTAGTAATATGTGTGGCATTGTTGCGGCCTGCGCCGAGCGGAATATCATTCCCA
>REEQ01000024.1 GCA_007695005.1 Wenzhouxiangellaceae bacterium
GTTAATAATAGTCTCGTTACCTCGGGTTGCTTCTTGCCTCTCAACATTTGAATGGCCTTCCAACACTGGCGTTCCACGGCTTTGATTTTCGCTCAATGGTCCGGCTTCTGTTCAGCTTTGGCCATGCCATCAGGACAGCGAAATGAAAAAATTAGTTTTCCATGCAAGGCTCAATAGGAAATAAGCCGAGACTACTAAGAAATTTCCTATCAGTTTTTCGGTAATTGTCCGATTGAACAAGCCTATCAGGCTTGCGAAGCTATCGTCATTAAAAAACCCGATCAATCAGTTGGTTTGCCGATAGAATTATGGGCACTATCCCACTGATGGCACTATTCCACTGATAAGTGGGAATATTGTTACTCTTCAAGCTACAAATGCAAACCTAAAGCGCAGGTCCAATGGTGTCGGGACACCAGAACCGAGGATTGCATTGTGAAAGAAGCTAAGCCAGGCCCTTCGACGACTGACCATAACATTGTATCGAAACGTATATCCCACCTTGGACAAGACGCTTCAGATAAAAAAACAGAGTAATGACTGGGTGCGGATATACATACGGCTTTACCATCTTTAAGGGGAGCAATAAAGTCCGCGACTAGAGTAAGGAGAATGTAATGAACCGACTTTTGCTCTCATTGTTTTGCTTGGTGAACGGTGCTGTTGGTGTTTCAGAGACAGCAGCAGCTTCCGACTCGCATATAGTAGGTGTCACAGCCGTTCCATCTGCGATAAGTGCTGATGGCAATGAAGCAATCTTTGACGTGATAATTGACTATGGGAATAGCATTCAGGTTGTACTTGAGCTCCACGCTACTCCCACTAGCCTTTCAACTGTCGGTGGAGGTCCTGTTCCGCCGCTTGATCATGTCCCGATCTTTGGTGCCCCTGCAACTGGGGGTTCCTGGGGCCCAGGGCCCCTGCCACCCATATACCCGGGCGGGCCAGGCTTCATCATTCAGGGCAATTCGGAAATGAATTCCTTTTTGCGTGCAGCTGCGGGCTCGAGCTCTCTTCAACCCGATGACAATAGCATTCAGAATGGCGGCGCGGTCGTTGTGATTGGGGCCGGTGTGTGTGCAGCAATTCATTTTGGCATGCCCTTTGTACATAGAAAAATTTGTGGAGAGCAAGGTATCGCATACTCAACTCCTGGAGTGTGCGGATATGGGTCTTTGGTGGCCTGCTATGAACCACCTCCGCCACCGCCACCACAACCACCTCCCGTACGATCTGGCGGAGGATGGGCCGGAGGTGCAAGTGTTCCTTGGTCACCACCAAGCAGTTGGGGCTGGGGACCCAGTGGTTCGGTTACCATTCGTGACGTAGACGATGAAGATGATTGACTTCGTATAGGTTGAATTCAAGGGCTAATCCATTAGCCCTTGAACCTCACTAACTTGTTAGTAGGACTGGCTGGTTGGGCGGAGTTATGGCGGTGCATGCCGATTCTATTGAGCTGTCAATCTGACCATTGGAAAAAAGACACACCCAATGATTCGGGATCAACTATGGGCAACGTAACGGAACGTTATGCGTTGGCTGACTGAGGGCAGTTGACTGATGTGGTTTCCTGAGGATCGGTGATGTGCAGTACCGGCTTCCGCCAGCGCCCGAGGATTTGGCCTCTTCGAGAAACAAGCTCACAAGAGAGTAGCTTGATGTCTGTTGTCAGATTCGAAGTAGGTTATATTTCGGGTTTTCTGCAACTTAGGGAGCCTCTGAATAACTGTGCGCGGAGCGCGTTTCAGTCGGAAAAGCCGCAGATCGTGCGGTGCGACGCGAGTGACAGTAGCTGTAGCGCCGTTCTGCAGGCAGGCACGGTTTGCCCGCAGGGCAAGAAGTGCCTGCCGAAAGAACGATCAGCGCGTTACGGCCGAGTGGCGCAACGTGCGAGATGCGGCTTTTCCGGCGCTTGTCATGACAAGCGCCATACGGGACGGGCCTTTGCGGGGCCTCCGCCTCGTTTGAGCTCGCTCCTACAAGAATGACCAAACGACGCTCGCCCAAGCCGAGCCGGAACCTCCCGCAAAGGCACGCGCAACGGCTCCACTCCAGGGCTTATTGCCCTATGGGCAAACCGCCCTTGCGTTCTCGCCTGCGCTGTCGCGCCCGTGCACAGTTATTCAGAGGCTCCTTAGTCCCTACATCGTCGATACCACGTTGGTAAGATCTTTTCACTTGGCTGATTGGCGAAGAACGGAGCCTTGATGAGCGGTGACAATTCATTGAGCGCGCGCGGAAAGCAGATTGCCCGAGCGCTGGCACCAGACTATCTTTGGTTTCTAGCGCTCCTCCTCTTTTATCTGACCGCAACCGCCGCTTCGATGGTTCTGGGCCCTGTCAAGTGGCAGGGAGAGTTGGATTTCAGCCCTGCATTGCATGGTGACTCGAACACCTCAGGCCTCGAAGAGCTCTTGCATGCTTCGGTGAGCCATGTGCAGGAGTTTTCAGCAAGGGTTGAAGTCTTGGGTGATGACTCGTACAGAGTCACTTGGGAATTAACGGCTCGCTGGCTGCTGGATTCCGCACCTGGCGACAGCCTCGACAAGATCCGCGCACTTCTTTTGGGCGAAGGCTTTGAACCGACCACGGGAGCGAAATTTCGAACGGAGCTACTCTGGCAACGATCTCTAAGTCCTGCAATCTGGATTCCATTGGTGCTTGTTCTGCTGGCCTTTTTCTATTGGAACGGAGCGATAGAGAGAGCCCCTTGCTTTTTCGATGGATCTTTTGATTGGGTCAGTAGCTCGCTTTTGGCGATCGGTCTCGGTATCGCTCTGGCAGTGACCCTCACCGCAGTGTACGGATTGCTCGGTAGCACATCGGTGATGACCAGGTCACATGCCGATCAGCTTCCAACTCCCACTTGGCAGCTGGTTTTGGTTCTGGCTTTCCTGATTCCGCTTGCAGAAGAGATCATTTTTCGAGGGTGGTTACTGGAAAGACTAAGTCGAGTTATCGGCACGGCTTCGGCACTCCCAATCAGCGCTGTGGCGTTCTCGGCGATTCACCCGATTGGTCTGGTTGAAAACCTGTTGCTTGTACTGCCTGGGCTGGCCTGGGGCTGGTTATGGTTGAGATATCGTTCGATCTGGATATGCACTACTTCGCATGGCATCTATAACCTGCTCATCTTGTTGATTTCGGCAAATCTCTAGCTTTTTCAGAGGCTGAATGCAACTTGTATGCATGCCGGGTCAATTACTGCGTGCACCATCAGGGCCGATTCTCTTGATCTGAAAACACCAAATCGGCGTATCAGAGAACAGCCATGCCGACGGGTCAGCAAAGGGTTGTTCTCCGACCGGCAGCCTGGTTTTCGACGGCGGCAATGATGTACTGGATGTGACAGTTCATTTCTGGTCATCCTTCCCCGAGTCAGCTCTTTGCCGTGATGGCCAGCCTAGCCGTTCACTACTGGCCGATTGGGCCGTGCGTGGCAAGTGCGGTCGCCATGCCATGGCCGCTATCGGCTTGATTCAGGGCTGGCGCTATCGCGAGCGCATCACTGCCAGTGCCAGGCTTGGTTTGTTGCTCACCTCGCTCGGGATCGCCAGTGCGTCGCTGTCGAGTTTGTGGTGGGGCTTGTGGCCTGTGTTCGGCTGATCAGACCAGGTCCCAGTCGGCCTGGTCTTCGCGCGACTTGGTCAGCAGCCAATTGATACCCGGCGGCATCAGTTCGCCGGGTTTCATGCCGCTGAGCACGACCATGACCAGCGGTGCCAGCTTCAGGGCGCGATGCCAGCGATCGGCATTGCTGGGATCGATTTCCAGTCCGACCGCATCGAGGTGCAGGGCCTCGAGGAAAGCAAGCACGTCCTCGTCGCCGTCTTCCGGCGGCGAGGCCACCAGCATGTCGTCGCTGACAGCATGGATACCCTCGCGTAACAGGCAGATCGAGCGATGCTCCGACTTCAGCAGGAGGGCCGGCAGGCGCGTGACCAGCTCTCGTGCGGCCTGACCGGTGGGGCTGTGCACGGCAAGGACCACGGCTTCGCGTGCGAGCGAACGGCGCAAGCTGGCGATCTGTTCGCTGGATGGTAGCCGGGAGCGGGCGCGAACCGTATCCGAGACAGGCTCGAATATCAGATCGTGTCCGCCGGGCCCGGACAGCGACTGGACCAGCACGGCCGGTGGTGACTGGTCCGAGCGCAGGCTGGCCCGCCACTGGCGCAGGCCGTGTGGTGGCAGCAATTGCGATGGTGGTGGAGACAACAGGCGGTCGAAGAAGCTCAACCAGTTGTGCATCAGGCGATGGCGCTGGGTCTGGTCACTGCGGCGGATCCAGCCAATGATCTGGTTGCGACGCACGGTCAGGCCCCAGCGCTGGGCCGGTGGCGAAGTGGCCAGCGACCAGAAGGCCTCCAGCGAAAGCACCTCGCTGGCTTTCTGCTGAACCGGATCGAGCTGGTAGACCTCGCGAATCAGGTCGCGCAGATGGCGCGCCGAGCACAAGGCCATGCGCACCGCCAATCCGGTGCGCTGGGCCAGCTCGTCGGCCAGCCCGAATTTCAACGGCGAGTCGACCAGCAGGGTCAGCCAGCCTTCCTCGCGCAGGATCGGCAGGGCGTTGTGGCGCTGCGCCCAAATGGTCGGCATCAGCGCAGCGACCTCGGGCTCGATCTGGCTGGGGCGCGGGCTCATGTACGGAATGCTGGCCTGAGAGGCCAGCCCCTGCTCCAGCTCGTCGGCATCCAGAATGCCGAGATCGACCAGCGCCTGACCGAAGTATCCACCCTGCAGGCGCTGGTGCTCCAGTGCCCGCTCAATCTCGGCTTCGCTGATCCTGCCCAGTTCGAGCAGAACTTCGCCGAGATGCTTTTTGTGGTCTGACTTGCCCATGGCCCGGCGACTTAGCGGCGTAACCATGGCTTGAGCAGGCTGATGGCCTGTAGGGGGCCGAGCGGATTGAGCAGCATGCGCCGCCGCTCTTGCTCGCGCGCGTCAATCAGGCTGAGCATGGGTGCCAGCTCGTCGACCCGCTGCTCAATGCTTTGCCAGGCCTGCCAGAAGGACTCATCGCCTGCTGGCAAGCTGCCCGCAGCCAGCTTCAGCAGCAGCTGATAGGCATCGCGAACCACCGGATTGAGGTCCGGCGCCTGGTCAAGGTCAGCTTCGGAAAAGCGGGTGTGACGCAGCCCGCGGTCGAGAAACTGGCGGGCATAGGCCTCAATCTGCTCCTGCCGCGCCAGCTCCTGCGGCAGGTCCAGCTCGCGTGCCAGCCGGCTGAGCTCGGCTACCGGCTGGTCCATCAGCTGGTCATAGTCGACCACGCACAGGCGATAGCGGCGAGTTCGGCCCAGGTAAGGCACGATACTGACCAGCCACTCCAGGTCGCTGACCGCCTGGTGCCCGCGCCGCGGGTCGAGACGGGCTCGAGAGCGGGCCACGCTGAGCGGGTTGCGCAGCGCGATGACGAAGCTGGGCTCGATGTTCATCGACTCCAGAACCGGCTCCCAGAACGGCAGGATGCGCAGAGTGCGACCGTACTTGAAACCCCATATCGATGCGGACAGGAACTTGCGCTGAATGATCTGCCGGGCTTTGTCCCGCAGGTCGCTCATGACTTGCCCCTGCAGCTCATCGGCTTCGATCAGGCGAACGCTGTCTGCACGAATGCCGATGCGATTGCGCACCGCCTTGCTCAGCTCCAGCAGTTCGGCATCCTCGAAAAAGCCGGTTGGGTTCTTGCGGCTGGCCCGCTTGAAATCCTGACCCATTTCCACGCCCAGCGCGGCGAGCGCACGCGCGACCGTGCTGGTGCCGCTGCGGCCGGCACCAATGACGAAAACGGCCCGCTGCGCGGGCGCGGGCTCCGGGGAACGCTGGATCGAAACTGGATTCATGAATTTGGCTGCTCGGCTTCTGGCGCCTGCCGGTCTGTTGCCGGCTCAGTCCTTTTACCCATCCATGATACCGGGCCTGTTCCGATCATGCGAGTAGAATGCAGCTGATGTGCCTGCCTCTCCATGACCGCCGTCACCGCGCGCCCGGACTGCCGTGAGTGTTCCCGAGCGCATTCGCTACGCCAATCCGTGGTGGCGCCGGCTGCTGAGACGGTGGCGGCAGTGGCGTGGCGGCGAACCGGTCAAGGTGCACCTGGTCCAGATCGTCGACGCTGATGGTCGGCGACGCAAGCGCGTGATTTTTGAAACCGAGCAGGAAGCCGTACGGGTGGCCAGCTGCTTGCGCGCGCTCAAACCCAGTTCGCGCTTTCCCCGCCTGCTTTCCGAGGCTGGGCGCCGGTTGGAGGTCGAGTTTCTGGCCGGTCCGGTGGCCCGCCGCCGTCGTCGCACCGATCATGCAGCCGTGGCTGAGTTCTTCGTCGACCTGTATGCCGGACAAACCCTTCGTGCGGCAGATCCTGCCGGGCTGGCATGGGTGAGCGAGTTCGACAAGGCTCTGGCCAGGCTGCATGCCGCTGCATGGATCGACGCCCGCGAAGCTGAGCGCCTGGCCGAGCTGGCGCGTGACTGGCAGCCGCCACAGGTCTGGCTGGGGCATGAGTATATCGACCCGATTGCGCGCAACTTTGTCATCAATGATCAGCGTGCCATGGCGATCGATATCGAGGCGCTGTGGCCGGATCAGCCGCTGGGGCTGGGGCTGGCCAAGGCCGCGCTGCGCTGGCTGCACACTCCGCCCGATGCCGTGCTGAAGGCTGTCCTGAAACGCAGCGGCACGGATTTGCAGGACCAGTATCCCTGGGTTTCGCTATGCTTTACCGCGCTCTACTTTGCCCAGAAACTGGATCAGAACAAGCCCGGCCATATCCGCATCCAGGCCCTGACCGGCCTTGGCCAAGCGCACAATTCCAAGCCCTGAATGCAACAAACCCCGCCTTGAGCGGGGTTTGCTGGCCCTTGATTCAGAAAGAATCTGATCAAGCAGCGATGACGTTGGCAGCCTGCGGGCCCTTGGGGCCGTTGGTCACGTCATAGCTCACTTTGGCACCTTCGGCCAGGCTCTTGAAGCCGCCGCCGGTGATGGCGCTGAAGTGAACGAACACATCGGCGCCGCCGTTGTCCTGGGAAATGAAGCCGAAGCCCTTCGCGTCGTTGAACCACTTTACGGTACCAGTCATGCTGGACATAATTCTTTACCTTTCATTACAAGTTATTTAATGGCACAAATGAGCGCATGCCCACCTGGCCGGTGGTGCTGCTAAAGAAAAATCAGGGGGAAGAGCTTGAAGGGAATTCGGGAGGAACGACGATCAAATTCAACCACTGCTGTATTCCGCAGCTTTTCGTACTATACCCCGGCCTGACCGAAAAAGCGAGAATAATTTTCATTTTCAGGTTTACGGTAATATGAAGGGTGAATCACGAAGCGCACCAAGGGTTTGATTTTTTGCTTTGTGCGCTTCGTGTCTTTCGTGATCAAGCTGCTTTTGTTTCCGGCGGCAACAGACCCCAGGGCTTGCAATTGGGCGGGGCAGGACGCATCTGCATTTATCTGCTAGGCTGGTGCCTTGCAGTTTCTGATCTTTTCCGACGCTGGATGCCTCAAGTTGGCCGCAGTGGCCAACGACGATTCCTGCAAGCCCGGTCCTGGGCCTGCGCCAGCCACTGATTTCGGCCTGGAGGCCGCCCCCAAATGAAGACATTGTTTGTTCGCAACATCCACCCCGAAACCCGCGAAAGCCAGCTTCGTGAGCTGTTTTCCCGCTGTGGTACCGTGCGCGGCCTGAAGCTGCCGCTTGACATCTTTACCCGTCGCTGCCGCGGCGTGGCCATGATTGACATGGAAGGCCACGAAGCCCGTGCCGCCATTGCCGAGCTCGACGGAGCTGAACTCAACGGTCAGTCCATCCAGATTCGCGAAGAACGCCCGCGCGGCAAGGGCAAAGGTCGCCGGCGCTAGTCCAGAACCATAGTCAAGGCGGGCTCCCAGGCCCGATGGGTCATCGCAGGCGGCGGCGCCAGCCGATGGCGACGAAATCATTGTCGGTGTAAAAGCCAGCCAAGCTCTGGTCGCCGCCGCCGAACCAGTGGCCGGCCAGGTACCACTCACCAGTCGTGGTGCCCATATAGGCCAGCTCAGGGTTGAGATACCACTCGCGAACCATGACCCCGGCCAGGTAGCGCAGGCTGCCTCGCCAGCGCTGGCGATCCCAATACCAATCGACATCGCCCAGCAGCTGCAGCTGCTGGCGACGCTCGAGTACATCACGCCGTTGGTGATGACGAGCATTCAACTGGACCTGCACGCGCAGATCGGCCAGCTCGGGAAAGTATTCCCAGGCGGCGGCCAAGTGCCACTGCGCCGCGGTCACCTGGCGAAAGTCGCGGGTGGTCATGGCGACATCGCTGGACCAGGCTGCTTCCAGGCGCCAGGTGGCATTGTCCATGGAGCCGCCAAGATCGCCGCCGACAATCGTGGTCCAGGGATGGACTGCGCGAAAGGTTTCGCGACGGGTGCGCGCGCGCAGGATTTCAAACAGGTTGACCCGGTTGGGCAGCAGCCGCTGCAGGCGCGGGTCAATCTCGAAATAGGGTCGCGGCGTGCGCACGCGCTGCAGGCTGACTGCCCAGTCCAGCGCTGAGCCGGTCTGGCTGTAGCGTATCGCTGCGCCCCCCGACTCGCGCGACCCGTCATATTCGCCAATCGTGCTGAAACGCAGGAGTGTGCGCAGCTGGGGGTCCTTGTCAGTGCCCAGTACCTGACCACTGCGACGGTTGATCGGGTACCACAGGCTTTGCTGTTCCGGTAGTCGGGTCGGAGTGAAAACGGCCAGCCAGACCAGGTCGATCTTGCGCTCGCCGAGATACTCCTCCCAGCGCAGTGCAGGCACTGACAGGCGCTGATGATCGTAGGCCGAGGCCAGGCCCCGGGTCAGGTCTTGCGGTGTGAACTGATCCATGGGCGACTCGATATCCATCCGACCCCAGGCGATGTGCTGGGTGCCGATGGTGATGCGCCGTTGAGGCCTGCTGTAGCGCAGATAGCTTTCATCGGCGCGCAGATCGACATCGCTGATGCGACGATCTCCAAACTCGTAATAGAGCTGAAGCCGCGCTCCCAATCGGGCGGACCAGGAGCCGCCCGGATCCCAGACCAGGCCGTAGCGGGCCAGGCTGAAGAGCTGATGGTCGATGTGTTCGGCCGCGCCCGGAAAGTGGCCCAGCTCCAGCGCCAGGTCATCGAAGCCGGCGCGGAACGGTTTGCCGGCCTGAGCGCTGACAGTTGTCGATGTTGCCTGCAAGACGTTTGCCTGCTCGGCCCAGCCGTTTTCAGGTACGGCCAGGGCCGCGACCAACCAGCAACAGGCAAGCAGCAGGCCTACGCGATGCATGCCGCGCGCCGCTATGTGCAGGGTCTGAACGGTCGGTCCAGCCCCGGATCTTCAAGGGCGCGGACGCTGAACAGGTAATCCGGCAGCTCATCACGCTGCTCCAGGCACAGCTGGCGCAGCCGGGTTTGATGGCCGCTGGCCAGGTCCAGCATCAGGCTGTCGCTGATCAGCAGCAGATGGCCGACGCGCTCGGTGGCCAGCACCTGAAAGCGCTTGAAGGGTTCGCTGTCACGGCCGCGATAGAAGTCGATGCGCAAGGGCAGTGCCCGCTGTGCATCGATCCAAAGGACGCGTTTTGCGTAGGACGAACTGGCTGCCTCGATCGGCCGGCTTTCGACCCGCTCCAGCCGTTCGCCGTCCAGCCAGTCTTCTCCCAGCCAGCGATGCTGGTCGAGGTCGACCGGCCGGTCACGCAAGTCTTCGTAGGAAAAATCCGAGCCGGCAAAGCGCCCGCCCTGGCGCCCGGCCGGGATGCGCCGAACCCGGCCGTGGGCGGGCAGATAAAGCCATTGATCGATGCCGCTCAAGCTGTCGCCGATGCTCAGCAGTCCGGTGCCGGCAATGTCGCCGGGGGCGGTGAACCGGATCAGGGTTGCCGCTGAACCGGCACCGGGGCCACGCCGGAACACGTATAGCTCCCGCACCCTGGATTCACGGCCAGGCTCGATCAGTTCCATGCGCTGAAAAGCTGCAAGCTGGACGCCGGTGGCCTGTTCGAATACCGCTGCCATCAGCGCCCGCCCGCGTTCTGGCTGTTCTCCGTCGTCGGCCAGAGACGGTCCGGCGTACAGTGCCAGCAAGCAGGCGAGCGCTGCTTTCAGGCTGTGCGCGCGGCCGCGGGACATCAGTTTGTCGCTGGGGCGATGACTCAAGGGCATAGGCGGGATAATGCCACGCGCGCGCTCAGTGTGGGCGTGTTACTGGCTCGTGGTCCGACGGTCCTGCTTCGAAGCAGCGCCAGCGCGCGACCAGGGCAATCAGTGCCGGCAAGGCCAGTACATCGAACAACCAGGCGGCAAAAATGCCGGCACCGGTCAGCAGGCCGAACTCCATGGTCGGCCCGAAGCGCGACAGGGTCAGTACCAGAAGAACCCCGGTGAGGATGGCGGTGGTTGCCGTTACTGCCCGCCCGGCCCGGCGATAGCTGTAGACCACCGACCAGACGCGCCCGTGGCCGAGGTTGCGACGCCGTTGGTAGCCATGATAGAGATGGATCGTGTCGTCCACTGACAGGCCGAGGATGATGGCCGTGATCATTGCCGTGATGGCATTGAGGGGCATGCCCAGGGCGCCCAGTATGACCAGCACAAGCATTACCGGAAACAGGTTGGGCAGCATGCACAACAGCGCCGCCGGCAGTGATCGCCAGAGCAACGCCAGCAGCAGCAGTATGGTCAGGCTGGCGACGATCAGGCCGCGCAGCTGGCCGCTGAGGATGCGCTGTTCATTGATCGCCAGCAGGTAGGCCTCGCCGGTGACTTCAGCGGCCAGGCCCTCGGCTTTGATGGTCGCGAGTATGGGATTCAGGCGTTCCAGGAAGCTTCGCATTTGGGCCGAGGAGTAGATCGTGGTCAACAGCAGAATGCGGGCCATGCGGCGCTCACGATCAATGTACTTGTCCAGCACCTCACCGTCATAGACCAGCAAGTATTGGGCAATCAGCGCATCATCTTCAGGCAGCCGCCGGAAGGCCGGGTCCTCGTCGTTGAACGCCCAGTGGATGTCCTCGATCAGGTCGATCAGCGACAGGGCCTGGTCCACTTCAGGCTGGGCGCTTGCCCAGTCTTGCAGCTCGGCGATCCGTTGCAGCTGGGCGGTCTGAATCAAGTGATCGCGTTCAGCACCTGTCAGGATGATTTCAACGCTGGTATAGCCGTGGAACTCGCTATTGAACAGTTCGGTGGACAGGACCACCGGGTGCTGGGCCGGCAGAAAACTCAGCACCTGGGCATCCATGTGAACCCGCTGGACCAGGGGTATGGCAAGCAGCAGAAACAGCAGCATGAGTGCAATCACCAGGCCGATCTGTCTCATCGACAGCAGTGCCAGACGCACGATGGGTCGTCCGATCCGGCCCAGACCGCGCCCGGTATCGGGCCAGCTGCCAGCATCCCAGCGTACCAGCAGTGCCGGCAGCAGCCACATGACGCACAGATACTGGACGATGACCGCAGCTGCAACGGACTGCCCGAACAGTCGCACCGGGTCGGGGCTGGTCGACAGGGACAGAAAGGCCGCTGCCGTGGTCAGGCTGGTGAACAAGGCTGGTCGGTGCACATCGGCATGGGCTGCCTCAACTCGCTCGCGCCCGCGGCGACCCGCGTTGGCGTGGTAGGCCAGGGCGTTGAACCAGTGCACCAGCAAGGCCACCGACAAGGCCATCAACAGCGGGATCAGGATGGCCGTGACCATGGTGAAAGGAAACCCCCGGGCGAGGGTGATACACAAGGCCGTACCCAGCGCCGCGCTCATGGTGGCGATCAGGGCCAGGATCGCCAGCGGCCGCCGGAACATCCACAGCATCAGCAGCAGGCCCAGCCCCAGCGATAGCGGTCCCAGCGCCCGGATGTCGAACCAGACCGCCTCGGTAGCGGCAACGTTGAGCGCAATCGAACCGGTCATGCCGGCCAGGTGCCCGTCCAGCTCCAGGCTGCGAATGTCCGCTCGCAATTCGTCGATCATTTGCACCCGCTGTCGACTGTCGCCGACGACGGCTGGCAGGATCAGCAGGGCGATCATGTCGCCGCGCTCGGACACCAGGTGGCGCACCGCGCCGGTATCGGCCAGGACCAGCTCGCGCCGCTGTTCGGCTGACAGGCCTGCCCGTCGGTCGGGTTCCAGCAAGGCCTCGATCAGGAACTCGCCGTCCCCGCCGCGAACACGTTCGAAGTTGCTCAGGCTGAGGACCTGGGCGCCAGGCAACGCCAGCTGGCGGGCCTCGATGAGCTTGTCCAGTCGATCGAGAAAGTGGTCCTCGAACAGATCCGGCCCGGCAAACAGCGCGATCAGGTTGGCATCCTGCGGGAAACGGGCGCGAATCTTCTGCTCGAACCTGGCCTCGGCACTGTCCGGACCGATCAGGTCATGGGTAGTGGTGCTGACCTCAAGCCTGGACAGCGCGAACAGCAGCGGCACCAGCGCAATCACGATCAGGCAGACCAGCGCAGGCCATGCGGGAATCCGGCTGGGTCTTGGCAATCGATTTTCCCCTTTCAATCTGGTAGCTGGTTCCTTGGCGCCGAGGCTGATGTTACCGGACTCTGGCAGGCGCCAGGCGCAGCAAGGGAGCGGGCGGTGCATAATGGTCACAAGGCCATTCGAGGGAAAGCATTGATGAACATGAGCAAGGTGGTGTTCGGGTTTTTCGTGCTGCTGGCACTGACCCTGAACTTTGGCTTTTTCATTGGCGAAATCGACAATCCCGATCATCACAACGTCTACGAGCTGTTCGCGGCACTGGTCGTTGGTCTGATTGCTACGGTGATGAAGCTGGGCGAGCGCTCGCAAATGAGTGCGATGCTGCTGGCCTCCAGCCTGGTGGTCGATCTGCACCTGATCGCTGCCGCCCTGGTCTGGGCGATTGCCGTGCACATGACCGATGCCGGCCTGACGCCGGCGGTGATGGCAACCATCGTCTCGTTGTCTGGCGGGGCCCTGCTGGCCAATCTGTTGTCGGTGGTACTGCTGACCATGGAAACCGCCGGCTACAGCCGCTGATGAATTCACCGGTTCCGGGTGATGCCCACATGGCGCTGTTTTTCCGGCGCATGCGGGCGCCCCTGGTCGTTCTGATCACAGCCTACGCCATTGCCACCTTCGGTTTTACCCTGATGCCGGGCGAAGACGACCAGGGCAATCCCTGGCGCCTGAGCCTGTTCGAGGCCTTTTACGTGGTCAGCTATACCGGCTCGACCATCGGCTTTGGCGAAGTGCCCTACCCGTTCTCCCCGGCCCAGCGTCTGTGGACCATTGTCAGCATCTACCTGACGGTCGTCGCATGGTTGTTTTCAATAGGCACGATCATTTCCCTGCTGCAGGATCCGGCCTTCATCCACAGCCGCCGCCGCAGCCGTTTCCGCCGCGCCGTGGCCGGGCTGAGTCAGCCTTTTTACCTGGTTTGCGGTTACGGCGATACCGGACGACTGCTGACCCGGGCCCTGTCCGAGCAGGGCCATGCCGTGGTTGTAATTGACCACAATGCGGACAAGATCGATGCCTTGTCGGTGGAAACGCCGGCCTCCCCGGTACCCCATATTCGGGCCGATGCTCGGCGCCCGGACAATCTCGAGCTGGCCGGTCTGCGCAGCCGCTGGTGCCTGGGCGTGATGGCGGTCACCGGAGATGATTCGGCCAACCTGAAGATTGCGGTCAGCGCCAAGCTGTTGAACCAGCGCTGCACGGTGTATGCCCGGGCCGACGAGTACCGCGTGGCCGACAACATGCGCTCGTTCAACACCGATCATGTGGTCAACCCGGTCGAGGAATACGTGCGCCGGATGCGCCTTGCAATCAAGCAGCCGGCGGCCTTTCGCCTGTACCACTGGTTGCAGTCCGGCCCGGATGCGCGCCCGCCCGCCAGCCGCCGCCCACCGCGCGGTCGCTGGATACTATGTGGGTATGGCCGCCTGGGCTGCGCCATGCATGCGATGCTGGTTGATCTCGGCCTGGAAGTGACCGTGATCGAGGAAAACACGGACTTGCCGGGCTTGCCGACCGGCACGGTCCAGGGCCGTGGTACCGGCGCAGACAGCCTGAGTGCCGCCGGCGTTGAAACCGCTGTTGGCATTCTGGCGACCACCCGCGACGACGTTGATAACCTCTCGATCCTGATTACCGCGCGTGACCTGAACCCGGATCTGTACCTGGGAGTGCTCGAAAATGGGCTGTCCAGCCATGAACTGTTTCGCGCCGCCGAGCCTGACCTGATCGCTCAGCCCAGCACCACCATTGCCGGCAGCATTCTGGCGCGGATCGCCTCGCCGCTGTTTGCCAGTTTCATCGAGCAGCTACTGGCCCAGCCTGATGCCACCAGTGATGAGCTGGTTGAACGGCTGATCGAGATCTCCGGTCCGCAGCCGCCGGAGCTGATGACGGTAAGAATCAGCGAGAAGCGCGCACCGGCCCTGGCCCGCTTGCTGGCAGAAGACGTTCCGGTCAGTCTGGACGCGCTGCTTCGGCGCAGCCCGGGGGGACCGCCGCGTGAAGCGGTGGAAACCCTGCTGCTTCGGCGCGGCGATCGCGAGATACTGCTGCCAGGTGCGGAGACCGAGCTCACCATGGGCGACCGCTTGTTGCTGGCGGGTCGATCGGGCTGCAGCCGACGGCTGCGCGGATTGCTGGAGAATGACAACCGGCTGGCACGCGCGTTGACCGGGCAGGATCTGCACCAGGGCTGGCTCTGGACCCGGCTGTTTGGCCGTCCGCGCATCACCTCCTGAGCCGGCCCATCCTGGCACGGTTGCCGGCCAGGCCGCGAATGGTTAAGAGAGACGAGTTCAGGAATCGAGGGCCGATCATGACGGAAGTAGTGCAAGACAGCTGGTGGCAGCGCAACTGGAAGTGGTTCGTGCCGGTCGGCTGCTTCGGGTTTCTGGTGCTGGCCTTGGCAGGCTTCGCAATGCTCTTTGCCCTGATCTTGGGCGGGATGCGCAATGCCGAGGTCACCCAGCTTGCGATCAGCATTGCCAACAATGATGCCGCGTTGGTGGAGGCCATCGGCGAGCCCATCGAGCCTAGGGGTTTCATCAACGGCAGCATCAGCATCAGCGGGCCTTCCGGTGAAGCGGACCTTGCCATCCCCGTGGTTGGTCCGCGCGGCCGGGCCACGCTCTACGGAGAAGCCACGCGCCGCCAGAGCGAGTGGTCCTACGATGTGCTGGTCGCCGAGCTGGAGGCAGATGATCGGCGCCTCGATTTACTTCGGTAAAGCACTAGGGAACCTCTGAATAACTCTGCGCGGAGCGCGTTTTAGTCGGAGAGGCCGCAGATCGGTCACGCGCTTG
>REEQ01000218.1 GCA_007695005.1 Wenzhouxiangellaceae bacterium
CTAGGGAAGGCAGTGCACGGCGGCACTGCCGGTGCCCAGATCTGCCTTGCGAGCCTCCAGGCGCTGCCACTGGGGTCGGCCCTTACTGCCGGCCAGGCGCGGGTCGGCCAGAGCGGCGCTTATCAGCTCAAGCACGCTTTCCGGGTCGCGGCACGCAAGCTCGCGCGTGTATTCGTCCAGGAACTGCAGATGGGTAAAGTCCAGCCGGGTGGTCGGCTCGCTGGCCAGGCTGAGCACGCGGCCAGCATCTCGCTCGGCCTCGCTGTCGCGCCCGAGCAGCGCCAGCGCCCGAGCTCTAAAGCCCAGTGCCGCCAGCGCACGCGGATGATGCTCGGGGTGGTTGGCAGCCCAGGCCGCCACGGCCAGTTCAGACCAGTGCAGGGCCTGCTCGGCCTGGCCGGCGTTGAGGTAGTGACGGGCCAGCGCGTTGCGATCCAGCAGGGTGAAGAAGTGATCGGCACCGAGCTCGGTCATCGACAGCTCGTGCAAGGCCAGGAGTTCGGCCTCAGCCTCATCGAAGCGGCCGAGCTGGGATAGCACCGCGGCCCGATTGCTGCGCAAGGTCAGCACTTGTGGGTGCGCATCACCCAGCACCTTGCGGTCTGTTGCAAGCGAGCTTTCAAACAGCGCCAGGGCCTCTTCCGACCGCTCCAGCATCATCAGCACCCAGGCCAGGTTGTTGTCGACGGCCACGGTGCGCGGATTGGGTTCGTTAAACAGCAACGCAAACATCTCGCGCGCTTGCTGCAGGTAAGTCATTGCCTCGACCAGACGCCCGGCAATGGCCAGGTCACCACCATAGTTGCCGAGCAGGTAGGCTTGCTGAAAGTGCGGCGGCGCGTAGTGTCGTCTGGCAATTGCCAGGGCGCGGGCCCTGAGCTCAATGGCTGAGTCCAGATCACCCAGCCTGCGCTCCACCCCGGCCAGATTGTTGTAGGTCGAGATTTGCCGGGTTGGCGTGGCCAGGCCCTGGTCGATCAGGGCCAGGGTCCGCTGCCCCAGCGCCCTTGCCTCGGCCAGTTGACCAGCATCCACCAGGCGACCCAGCAAGGTGGTGTGGGCAATCACCTTGAGCGAATCGGCAAGCTCGCCCTGCTCGATTTCTTCGAGTATCTGCCAGCCCAGCGCCAAACCCTGCTCGCGGGTGGCACTGTCCAGGGTCAGCGCCTGCACTCTGAGCACATCGACCTCCAGGCGGTCCGCAGCCGCACCGCGCTGGTCGGCCTGGGCATGCAGGCGTTCAAGCAGGGCCAGCGCTTGGGCGGTCTGCTGCTGGTCCATCAGGATATGGGCCTGCTCGAGCTCGGCGGCGAACTGCAGCGCCGTTGGTGACCGTGCCGCCGCCTCCTGGGCATCAGCCTGCAGGCTGGCGGCACTGTCATAGTCACCCAACTGTCGATGCAGGCGCGCAAGGATCAGCAGCAGCTCGGCGCGCAGCTCGGGCTGGTCGGCAAAGGCATCGCGCGCACGCTCGGCGCCGCTGGCCAGCAACTCGCGGGCATCGGGTACCAAACCACCGGCCAGATCCGGATTGTTGGCCTCGAACAGCTCGACCAGGAAGTCACGCACGGCATCGGCCCGCTCGCTGGCGGCCAGCGCGGACACAGCCTGCTGCCGGGCAGCCTGGGCCTGCCACAAGGTCGCTGCAAGCCCGCTGGAACCGACCAGCACCAGGGTCACCAGCGCCGCCGCCAGACCGGGCCGGCGCAGGCCGAACAGCTTGAGACGATAGCCCAGGGTCGGTTTGCGGGCGCTGACCGGACGTCGATCCAGCCAGGCGCGAAGGTCGGCAGCCAGGGCATCGGCACCCGGATACCGTCGCGCCGCCTCCATGGCCAGGGATTTGCTGATGATGTTGTCGAGATCACCACGCAACTGCCGGGCCTGAAACGCATGCTGCACTCGAGACTGCTTGTCACGCGTGCGCTGCAGCCGCTTGGACGGCGCCAGATAAGCGGTTTCCATGGCCGTCTGGTGGATCTGGAAAGGCAGGCAACCGGTCAGCAGCTGGTAGAGCAGCACGCCCAGCGAGTAGACATCGCTGGCGGTGGTCACCGCATCTCCCTTCAGCTGCTCGGGCGCGGCATAGCCCGGCGTGAATGCGCGCGTGATCCGGCTGGCCGGATTATTCTCCAGCGGCTTGGCAATGCCGAAGTCCAGCAACACGACGCGGCCGTTGCTGGTCACCAGCACATTGTCGGGCTTGATGTCGCGATGCACGATCAGGTTGCGATGGGCGTGCCCGACCGCCCCGCACAGCGCCTCCATCATCTCGATGCGCTGGCGCAAACTCGGCCGATTGCGCCGGCAATACTCGGTAATGGGCAAGCCGTCGACCAATTCGGTGACCAGCCAGGGAGTGCCGTCTTCACTGACGCCGGCGTCGAGCAGGCTGGCGATGTGCGGGTGCCGCAGTCGCGCCAGCAGCGCCGCTTCGCGACCGAATCTGGCCTGCCAGTCGGTTCCGACCAGGGCAGCACTGAGCAACTTCAGAGCGACCGGTTCGGCATAGGCGCCGTCCTCTCGAACAGCACGATAAACGACCGACATGCCGCCGCGACCAATCAGCGCTTCAAGTCGGTAAGCGCCGAACACCCGGCCGACCAGGCCCTGACTCAGCGCGTCATCGCCGATCACCCCGTCGAGTTGCATGCCCAGATCCTGATCCAGAGGTCCGGACCCGGCCTCGGCCTGCAACAAGCGGCTGACCAGCTCGGCCAGGTGGGGCGGCAGCGCCTCCAGCCGCAGCTTGCGCTCCCCGGCAGGCAGATCCCACAGCTCGTCGGCCACGGCCTGGGCACGTTTCCATTCGTCCGGATCGAAGCTGCGAGTCACGGGCGATACATGGCCGGCCAAAGGAGATAACAAGATTGTACTAACACCGTCGTTAATCGTGCCACATTCAGGGCTCCGGACGGATTCGCCTGCAAGGCAAAGT
>REEQ01000012.1 GCA_007695005.1 Wenzhouxiangellaceae bacterium
TGACAGCATCAGCAGCATTGATGCCCAGGGCATTGCGTTTGCCGCCATCCAGGCGTTGCATGCGCGTTTCGACGAAATGCGCCTTGCCGTCGATCAGCAGATGCAAAGTCTGCAGCAGGAAAACGTCGAGCTGCGTGCCGAAGTGACCGCACTGAAGGTTGTTCAGGCTGATGATCTCCTGGAACTGGCCGGCCGCAATGCCGAGCTGGAAGCGCGGCTGGCAGCGCTGGAAAGCCTGCTGCTGGCCGATCGCGCCCTGGCTGATGGAGCCCGCTAGGAGCCCGTCGCGCAGTCTGCCAGGCCTGCTTGCACGTCGCCGGGCGGCGGCGTGCGGAAAAGCCCGATCCCGCTTGTCACGGAAAGGCCAAGCCAGTTATAATGCCCTGCTTAATTAACTGGCGACTGGGGCTTTTGCACAAAGCCCGACTTGTCACGCCGCTAGAGCTTTAGGCTTTTGCAGCGTGGGTCCAAGGGGGTTTTCTGAAAAAGCCCGGTCGCCCAACCGATTGATTGGAGTAGCAAAAAAGATGTCATTGACGGCAGAACAGAAGCAGCAGGTTGTCAAGGAACACCAGTTGTCCGAGGGTGATACGGGTTCTCCCGAAGTCCAGGTTGCATTGCTGACGGCTCGTATTCAGCATCTGCAGACCCACTTCGCGGATCACAAGAAAGACCATCACTCCCGTCGTGGCCTGCTCAAGCTGGTCAACCAGCGTCGTTCGCTGCTGGATTACGTCAAGAAAAAAGACGTCCAGCGCTATCGCGATCTGATCCAGCGCCTGGGCCTGCGTCGTTAAGACCAGGCTCGCCAGTCATTTTTTGGAAATGAAGCACCCCGGCGGCCTCGCGCTGTCCCGGGGTGTTTTGTATGGAAGCGGAAAACGCAAGTAGTCAAAGTGGAGTGATATAGAGTGAACAAGTTCAGCAAGACCTTCAAGTTCGGCGAGCATGACGTCACGCTCGAAACCGGACATGTCGCCCGCCAGGCCGATGGCGCCGTGCTGGTGACCATGGCCGACACCGTGGTGCTGGTCACCGCCGTGGCGCGCAAGGAAGTCAAGCCGGGCCAGGGTTTCTTTCCCCTGACCGTCAACTACCAGGAAAAATTTTATTCCGCTGGCCGAATTCCCGGCGGATTCTTCAAGCGCGAGGGTCGACCCACCGAGAAGGAGACCCTGACCTCGCGCCTGATCGATCGCCCGATCCGTCCGCTGTTCCCGAACGGTTTCATGAACGAAGTCCAGGTCATTGCCACGGTGATGTCATCGAACCCGGAAGTCGACGGTGATATCCCGGCCCTGATCGGCGCCTCTGCCGCCCTGATGCTGGCTGGCGTGCCGTTCCAGGGTCCGATCGGTGCGGCCCGCGTGGGCTTTGCCGACGGCAATTACATTCTCAACCCCACCCAGACCCAGCTTGAAAACTCGCGCCTGGACCTGGTCGTCGCCGGCACCTCCCAGGCCGTGCTGATGGTTGAATCCGAGGCCGACCTGCTGACCGAAGAGCAGATGCTGGGCGCGGTCACTTTTGGCCACGAGCAGATGCAGGTCGCGATCAAGGCGATTGAAGAGCTGGCCGCCGAGGCTGGCAAGCCGAAGTGGGATTGGCAGGCGCCGGCCAAGCCGGAAGGCCTGGCCGACAAGGTGGCCGAACTGGCCAAGGCAGGCCTGGTCGAGGCCTACAACAACACCGAGAAAGCGATTCGTCGCGAGGCCGTGGGCAAGGTTCGTGACCAGCTGGTCGAGACCCTTTGTCCGGAAGGCGAGGATAATGCGCCGGCTGTGGACGAGGTCAAGGAAGCTTTCGGCAAGCTGGAAAAGGACCTTGTGCGCGACCGCATCCTGTCCGGCCAGCCGCGTATCGACGGCCGCGACCTGACCACGGTGCGCCCGCTGGATATGCAGGTCAGCGTGTTCCCGCGTACCCATGGTTCGGCCATCTTTACCCGCGGTGAAACCCAGGCCATGGTCATTACCACCCTGGGCACCGGCCGCGATGCTCAGATCATCGACGCCATCGAGGGTGAGTACAAGGACCAGTTCATGCTGCACTACAACTTCCCGCCCTTCTGTGTTGGTGAGACCAGCCACATGCTGGCGCCGAAGCGGCGTGAAATCGGCCATGGCCGCCTGGCCAAGCGCGCGATGATGGCCGTGATTCCTAAGAACGAAGAGTTTCCGTACGTGCTGCGCCTGGTTTCCGAAATCACCGAGTCCAACGGCTCCAGCTCCATGGCCACCGTTTGTGGTGGTTCCCTGGCACTGATGGACGCCGGGGTGCCGATCAAGGCACCAGTGGCCGGTATCGCCATGGGCCTGATCAAGGAAGGTGACCGTTTTGCCGTGCTGACCGATATCCTCGGCGACGAAGATCACCTCGGCGACATGGATTTCAAGGTGGCCGGTACGGATGATGGCGTGACTGCGCTGCAGATGGATATCAAGATCGATGGCATCACCGCCGAGATCATGAAGGTCGCCCTGGCCCAGGCCAACGATGCTCGCCGCCACATCCTCGCGCAGATGAACGAAGTCATCAACACGCCGCGCGAGGAGATGAGCCAGTACGCGCCGCGCCTGTTCACCATGAAGGTGCACCCGGACAAGATCCGCGACGTGATCGGCAAGGGTGGTTCCACCATTCGCGCCATTACCGAGGAAACTGGCACCACCATCGACATCCAGGACGACGGCACGGTCACCATTGCCTCGGTCAACCAGGCGGCTGCGGATGCTGCGCGCAAGCGCATCGAGCAGATCACGGCCGATGTTGAAGTGGGCGCGATCTATGAAGGCACGGTCACCAAGATCATGAACTTCGGTGCTTTCGTCACCATCCTGCCGGGCAAGGACGGTCTGGTTCATATTTCCCAGATCTCCGACAAGCGCGTCGAGAACGT
>REEQ01000011.1 GCA_007695005.1 Wenzhouxiangellaceae bacterium
CAATATTAACCCGGCAGGTATGTAGATCGCATTCAGCCGCAGTGTGGCTTTCGTCAGCAAGGCAGCGAAATGCCGCTGTAGTCGTTCTACAGCAAGTTTCGATAACGCAGTCTGACGAAAGCCACACTGCGGCCTGTCATCTTAAAGTCAATTAGTTAGGGGCGCCAAGCAGGCCCCGACTCTTCGTTCTCGCTCTTGCCAATGGAATTACCATTGCCTGCGAGCGACGCCTTGATTCGGGGCCTGCTTGGCACCCTGAATGCGATCTACATACCTGCCGGGTTAATAAAACGCCGACGCGGTCAAAACAGGAAACAGGCATGCCCTGCCATGACGCCATCAACATCTCGCCAGGACCGCGACAATTGCGTGGTCGCCGATAAAGGCAAGCTGATACCATGCTGCGTGCATGGGAGCGCCACGATCAGAGTCAGACCTTCATGAATCCAGCTGTCACTATCCGCAATTTGCACACCGACCTGGACCAGCGCTGGCGGGCGCTGAAAACCGATAGCCTGGTGGTTGTCCGCTCCCGTTCCGTGGTTGCAGCGGCACTCGAGCGCGATGAGGCCATTTATGGCGTCAACACCGGATTCGGTGCCCTGGCCAGCCAGCGGATCGGGGACGACCAGCTCGGCCAACTGCAGCGCAACCTGCTGCTCAGCCACGCCTGCGGCACGGGCGAGCCGGTTCCGGTGGAGATTTCACGGTTGATGGTGCAGCTGAAGATCCACGCCCTGGGGCTAGGACAGTCCGGCATCTCGCTGCCGGTTTTCGAGCAGCTGTTGCGTTTTGCCGAGCACGACATCGTGCCCTGGATTCCCTCGCGCGGCAGCGTCGGCGCCTCGGGCGACCTAGCCCCGCTGGCTCATATGAGCCTGCCGCTGATCGGCCACGGCCAGTGCTGGAAGCCGGATGGCTCCGGCCCCGAGCCGGCAGCCGCCGCCTTGCAGCGCCACGGCCTAAAACCAGTCGAGCCCGGCGCCAAGGACGGGCTGGCACTGATCAACGGCACCCAGCTGATGCTGGCCTACGGGGCTTTCGTGCTCAACCGGGCCCTGCACCTGGTCGAGGCTGCCGATGTTCTGGGCGCGATGAGCCTGGAGGCCCTGCAGGGATCGGCCAGGCCGTTCGATCCGCGCATCCACGCCGTGCGTCCGCATCCCGGCCAGATCAGGGTCGCAGAACACATCCGGCGCCTGCTGGCCGACTCCGAGATTCTTCAATCGCATCGCGACTGCGGCAAGGTCCAGGACCCTTACTGCCTGCGCTGCATCCCGCAGGTGCACGGCGCCAGCCGCGATGCCCTGGATCACTGCAACGCGGTCATCGAGCGGGAACTGAACTCGGTCACTGACAATCCGCTGGTGTTCGACGACGGCGACATCATCTCCGGCGGCAACTTCCACGGTCAGCCGCTGGCCCTGGCCCTCGACTACGCCGCCATCGCCCTGGCCGAGCTGGCCAGCATCTCGGAGCGCCGCACCTACCTGCTGCTGGAAGGACACGACGGCCTGCCCAAGCTGTTGATGAAGGACACCGGGATCAATTCCGGCTTCATGATTCCGCAGTACACCGCCGCCGCGCTGGTCAGTGAAAACAAGGTGCTCTGCCACCCGGCCAGCGTCGATTCCATCCCGACCTCGCTGGGGCAGGAAGATCATGTCTCGATGGGTTCGATCAGTGCGCTGAAGCTGTTAAGCGTGCTGCACAATGTCGAGCACGTACTGGCCGTGGAAATGCTGACCGCGTCCCAGGCCCTGGATTTCCGCGCCCCGCTGAAGCCCGGCCGGGGAGTGCAGCTTGCCCATCGGCAGGTGCGCGAACAGGTTAATCATGCCGACGAAGATTACGAGGTCGGGGCCGACATCGATGCCTGTACGCGCCTGCTGCGCTCGGGAACCTGGGTCGAGGCGGTAACCGAGGCATGAGCGAAACCCTGGCCCTGGCAGGACAAAACCTGCTCTCGCCCATAGTCCTGGCCTTTGCCCTGGGCCTGTTCGCCGCCCTGGCCCGCTCGGACCTGAGCATTCCCGAGGCCATGGCCAAGGGCCTGTCCATTTACCTGCTGTTTGCCATCGGGCTGAAAGGCGGGGTGGAGGTCGCCGCCACGGGCCTGAACGCAAACATTGCCCTGGGCTTGCTGGCCGGATTCGTGCTTTCGGCCACCCTGCCCTTGCTGGCCTATTTGCTGCTGCGCGTACTCAGTCAGCTTGATCCAGTCAACGCCGCGGCCGTGGCCGGCCACTATGGCTCGATCTCCATTGTCACTTTTGTGGCCGC
Organism: Wenzhouxiangellaceae bacterium; assembly: GCA_007695005.1. GTDB lineage: Bacteria > Pseudomonadota > Gammaproteobacteria > Xanthomonadales > Wenzhouxiangellaceae > Wenzhouxiangella. Next base: position 2,284 of record REEQ01000011.1, read on the forward strand.
AACCTCCTTGCTGCAGTCGGTGGGGGTGAGCTTCGAGGGCTGGCTGGTGGCGGTCGCCGCGGTGATGGAAGCACCGGCCATTTTGACCGCCTTGTGGCTGGCCGGCCGGGCCGGCAGCAACGGCAGCGGCGGCATGCCCTGGCGTGAAATCAGCCTGAACGGATCCATCGTACTGCTGATCGGTGCCTTCTTCATCGGCTGGGCAGTGGGCCCGGCCGGCATGGCCGAGGTCGAAGGCTTTTTCACCACCCCGTTCAAGGGCGTACTGTGTCTGTTCCTGCTCGACATGGGCCTGGTCGCCGGCCGCGGGCTGCGCAACGGCGCCAAGCATCTGCGCCTGGGCCTGATCAGTTTCGGTATTTTGATGCCGCTGGTCGGCGGCATGATCGGCGCCCTGACCGGCTGGTTGATCGGCCTGTCGACCGGTGGTGTTGCCATCATGGCTACCCTGTCGGCTTCGGCCTCTTACATCGCCGTGCCGGCGGCCATGCGCGTCGCCCTGCCCCGGGCCAACCCGGCCATTTACCTGACCCTGGCCCTGGGCATAACCTTTCCGTTCAACCTGGCTTTCGGGATCACGCTGTATTTGCTGATGGCCCGCTGGC
>REEQ01000010.1 GCA_007695005.1 Wenzhouxiangellaceae bacterium
GGGTCGGAGGTCGGAGGTCGGTGGTCGGTGGTCGGTGGTCGGTGGTCGGTGGTGGGTGGTCTTCACACCCGCTACCATGAAAGATTTGGCATGCTGCGGGTTGGATAATCAATCGAAAGCGTTATGAAAGCTATTGTTGTTGATGAATTCTGTGATCCTGCGACTGTTTCAACGCAGGTCATTGATCCGCCGTCGGCGCCGGGGGCGGGTCAGGTGCTGCTGTCGGTGTCGGGGGTTGGTGTGGGCTATTTCGATGGTCTGCTGATTCGGGGGGATTACCAGATTCGGCCGAATCTGCCCTTTGTGCCGGGCAGCTCGCTGTCGGGTCGGGTGGAGGCGGTCGGCGCGGGAGTGAAGCATGTGTCGGTGGGTGACACGGTCGCGGCCTTTGCCATGCACGGCGGGATGGCCGAGCAGATGGTGCTGCCGGCGGCTTCCTGCGCACCCCTGCCTCCGGGCATTGACCAGCTGGCGGCGGCCAACTTCTTCATTTCCTGGGCGACCAGCCTGTATGGTCTTCGCGAGATCGGCACCGTCGCCGAAGGTGAAACCGTGCTGGTGCTGGGTGCCTCGGGCAGTACCGGCACGACCGCCATCCAGTGCGCTCGCGCCCTTGGGGCGAAGGTTGTGGCTTGCGCCAGCAGCGAAGAAAAGCGAGCCCACTGCCTGGGGCAGGGGGCGGATGTCGCCATCGACTACACCGCCGATGACTGGCGCGAGCAGGTCAAGCAGACTGTTGGTGGCGTCGATGTGGTCTACGATCCGGTCGGCGGCGAGCTGGCCGAGCTGGCGCTGCGCCTGCTAAAGCCGGGGGGGCGTTATCTCGTTGTTGGTTTTGTTGCCGGCATTGCCCGGATTCCGTTGAACCTTCCCCTGCTCAAGCGCTGCAGCATTCACGGCGTCAACTGGGGTGGCTCGGTGATGGCTGATCCCGGCGTGGTGCCGCCGGTGATTCGCACCCTGGCCGAGTGGACCCTCGCGGGCAGGATCGATCCGGCGCCCACCGGGGTGTTCGAGCTGGATCAGGCCGGCGCAGCCTTTGCCGCGCTGTTCGAGCGGCGCTCGCTGGGCAGCATCGTGGTGCGGCCATGAGCGCGATCAAGCTGCCGGCCGTCGAGTCGGTTTGGGACTATCCGAGACCGCCACTTATTGAGGCGGTAGACTGGCCGTTGAAAGTCGAGCATGAAGACCAGATCCTGGCCGAAACGAGCAGCGGTATCCGGGTGCTGGAAACCTCGCATCCGCCGTGCTTCTACTTCCCGCCTGACTCGGTGGATTTCGGTCGCCTCGTGGCCAGCGAGACCCGGACTTTCTGTGAGTGGAAGGGACAGGCCTGCTACTGGCACCTGCAGGGAGCGGACGGCCTGATTCGCGATGTCTGCTGGGCTTATCCCAGCCCGGTCGATGAACGAATTCGGGATCATCTCTCGTTCTATGCCGGGCGCGTGGATGCCTGCTTTGTGGCCGGCGAGCGGGTCAAACCGCAAGCCGGTGATTTTTACGGTGGCTGGATCCTGTCCTGGGTCAAGGGCCCGTTCAAGGGCGGACCCGGCACACGCGGCTGGTAGCCGGTCTTCATACCTGGTCCGGCCCCTGAAAGCCGCCGCTGCGGTAAGTCAGCACCAGCGTATCGCGCCAACCTGGCTGCTCGGGGTCGAGGGGCTGGATCGGAGTGGTTTCGTGAATCACACGCGCATCGTCCAGCAGCATCAGCGAAGCCGGTGCGTCCAGGGTGAAGCGCAGACCATGCGGTCCGTCGGCGTCGAATATACGGCTTTCTCCACCCTTGATGGCATGGCGCGCCAGCAGCATGATCGCCACCAGGTCGACGCCATCGCGGTGCGCACCTTCCGGTGTCGGGCGGCCGATGCCGTCGGTGGTGTCGATGCGGAAGGGGTGGGCTTCAACGAACCAGGGCTGGCTGCCGCGCAAACGCGAGGCAATGCCGGCCAGTCTCAGGATCAGCGACTGCCACAAGGCCTGGTCCAGGGTCTCCGGCTCGATCGGATCGAACCAGCGTTCCATGCCACCGTGCAGGGCGTTGTACTGCAAGGGCTGCCAATGGGCGCGATGGGTAACCGGTAGCAGGACCTCGTTCTCAACCCTGAAGGAGGCATGGCGGCGGTAACGGTAGCGTCCGCCATCGCGCAGGTGAGGATCAGGCGGCAGCCTCGACCAGGCCTGGTGCAGTTGTTCGAGTTCGGCAGGGTTGGCGCCCAGCCAGTCCAGCACCACTGGGCCATCGAGCAAGGCGTAGCCCTGTCGTGCCAGGGTCTGGTCGAGTTGAGTGAGCTTGGTGTAGGGCGGTGAATGGGGCATGGTCGGGCGCAAAAATCCGGTCAGGCGGGTTGGAGCTGGAAGCTTAGCGCGGCTGGGGTGCGGGCCTGTTTCCAGATTGTCTCAGCTGGTGCCAGGGAAAGAAATAGGCGGCGTACACGGTCGCATACAGCAAGAAATGGTCCAGCCCGATAATGGCAGCGAAAAAGAAAAAGAAGATCAACATGTGCAGACGCAAGACGCCCTTGTAGGCAAGCATCATGTCATCGCTGCCAAGCTCGATTGCCTTCGCGTCATCGGCAGGGGTCGGCGAGTTCGTCTCGGGGCCCGGCGGTGGTGGCAGTCGGAACAGACGCCGCTCGGCAATGAAGGCGAGCGGGACGAACCAGATGAAGCGCTTGAGCACATCCAGGTACTCGGCAGGTTCCGGTATGTCCCACTCGGTCAGGCTGTTGGGGCTGATCGGGAACAGGCCGTTGAGAAAGATCGAGTGGAGCAGGTGAAAGCCGCCGAAGTGGATAGTGAAGAACAATATTAACCCGGCAGGTATGTAGATCACATTCAGGGTGCCAAGCAGGCCCCGAATCAAGGCGTCGCTCGCA
>REEQ01000195.1 GCA_007695005.1 Wenzhouxiangellaceae bacterium
GGCCCTGAGCGGCCGGATACCACCCGGTGCCTCCACCACCCTTCCAATCTCTTTTTCACCAGCTTGCAGCACGCTAAGGAACCTCTGAATAACTCTGCGCGGAGCGCGTTTTGGTCGGAGAGGCCGCAGATCGGTCACGCGCTTGACGGCACTCCAGCGCACCTTCTTGCCTTCGGCAAGCCGGCACGCTTGCGTTGCCTGCGCTGCGACGCGAGTGACAGTAGCCGTAGCGCCGTTCTGCAGGCAGGCACGGTTTGCCCGCAGGGCAAGAAGTGCCTGCCGAAAGAACGATCAGCGCGTTATGGCCGAGCGGCGCAGCGATCGAGATGCGGCCTCTCCGGCAAAACCCATACGGGACGGGCCTCTGCGGGGCCTCCGCCTCGTTTGGACTCGCTCATTTGGAATGACCAAACCACGCTCGCCCAAGCCGAGCCGGAGCCTCCCGCAGAGGCGCCGTCGCGCCCGCGCAGAGTTTTTCAGAGGTTCCCTAAAAGCAAGCGCAGCCCCGGAAAGCCAAAACGCCCTTCAAATCAAAGCACAAAACCTTGTGCAGCTGCCGCCACTTTTATGCACAAAGAAAGCCCATGCCCGGCTCTGCCTACATGTGTTGTACGCTGGGTGCAGGTTTTGGATGCAGGTGGTATTAGTCATGCGTCAGCTCTTTCCTTTTTTGATGGCCTCCCTACTGATCGCTGGTCCGCTGCTGGCCGAAGATGCAGACGAGTTCGTCATGGTGCCAGCCGTAATTATCGATGCTGATCGCCCGGCTGCTATTGAGGCCGGTTCGGCGGCGCTTGCGGAGTATGTGAGCGGGCTGGTGGCGACCATGGAACGGGCTGAGGGGCTGCCGGCGCTGACCCTGGCCCTGGTGCAGGATGACGCCCTGCTGCTGAGCAAGGGTTTCGGTCTCGCTGATATCGAAAGCGGCCGGCCTGTACTGCCGGACCACACCTTGTTCCGGATCGGCTCGGTGTCGAAAACCTTTACCTGGACGGCGGTCATGATGCTGGCCGAGCGTGGCCTGCTGGATCTCGACGTTGACGTCAACAACTATCTGATCAATGTGCAGGTGCGAGAGGCTTTCAATGCGCCGGTAACGCTGCGCGACCTGATGCATCACCGGGCCGGTTTCGAGGACAGCATGCAGTTGTTTACCGTCGCCGACGATGATCCGAGAAGCCTGTCTGAGCTGCTGGCCGCGCACCAGCCGAAACGGGTGTTTCCGCCGGGTGCCAGAACCATCTACTCGAACTGGGGCTCGGCGCTGGCTGCCCAGGTGGTCGAGGATGTCAGCGGCTTGAGCTACGGCGATTTCCTGCAGCAGGAAATTCTGGATCCGCTGGGTATGAACGATACGACCTGGACCTCACCGCGACAGATGGACGAGGCGACACGGGCGCGGCTGGCGACCGGCTACAAGCGTTCGCAAGGCGCATTCGATCTGCAGGATTTCATGCAGATCGGTGCCTACTGGCCAGCCGGCGGCATGGCCTCCACTGCCACCGACATGGCGCGCTGGATGCGTCTGCATCTGAATAATGGCGAATTGGACGGAGTGCGTTTGCTTGATGAAACCACCCATCAGGCAATGTGGACGCGGGCCTTCAATGACCGACCAGAGGCAGCCGATGTCGCCCATGGCTTCCAGGATCGACCCTACCGAGGGGTGCGCGCGCTGGGTCACGGCGGCGGTACGGCGGCCTACCTGACCCAGATGGTGATGGTGCCCGAGCTGGACCTGGGCATTTTCCTGTCTTACAACAGCGCTCACTCCACCCTGCCGTTTCGATTCATGCCGGATCTGATCATCGATCATGTCGTTGACCATCGCTGGCAGCCGCTGCTTGCAGGTGCCGATGAAGCGACCGCCGATGCCTTGTCGGAGCTGGCTGGCACCTACCTGAACAATCGCCGGGTTTTTTCAAGTTTTGCCGCCGTCTTTGGCCTGATGGGCACGGTCACGGTCACGGCCGTCAACGACCAGGCAATCGTGGTCAGTGCCGGCGGGCAGAGCACTTACCTGCAGCGGGTGACCGAAGATGTGTTTGAGGGCGCCGGCGGTCAGCGCTGGGCCTTTGTCCGCGACGATCGCGGCCGGGTCGTGGCGCTGGCCGACGACTGGGGCGTGCACACGGCCGAGCGGGTAGGCTGGTTCGGCCACCCCAACACCCTTTTCATCGCCCTGACCCTGGCCGCTTTTCTGGCCCTGACCTCCACGCTGGGTGCCTGGCGCAATTATGGTCTCGGCCAGAGCGGCGGCTTCGCCTCGCGCATGGCCGGTGCCGGCGTCCTGGTTGGCGTCGCAGCCCAGGCCCTGCTGCTGGCGGCCATCATTGCCCTGATCATCAGCCTTGCCGATTTTGATATCGGCCGCATGCCCGAGTTCTACCCGCCAGCCGCCATGCTCTGGACACACTATGCCGGCTGGGTCGTTGCCGCTGTCGGGGCGCTGATGCTGATCGCCCAGTGGCCGACCTGGTCAGGTTCCGGCTGGGGCCTGCTGCGTCGCCTGCATTTCCTGGTCTTTACCCTGGCGACCTTGTTCCTGTCGGTCATGCTCTGGCACTGGCGCATCATTGGCGCGCCGGTGGTTTGAACGTGAAGAGGCGAGAGGGAAGATGGGAGAGGTGGACTGCTTGCTCTCAATCTTGAGCTTTTTCACCCCAGCCTGGCTTGTGTCGGCATAGCCACGGCAGGGCCAGTATCACAAGCAGGCCGGCGAGGACGGCGATCTGGTAGGCCAGGTCTACCGGTCCGGCATTGGCCGCCTCGATCTGGAACAGGGTCTGTTCGTGGTCGCCAACCCAGGCCTGGCGGCCGAGCTGCAGAAAGCCGAGGTGAAAGCCGACGCAGGTCCAGACGCTGCCGGTGG
>REEQ01000009.1 GCA_007695005.1 Wenzhouxiangellaceae bacterium
GAAGGCATCGCGGAATATCCGATTCGGGAATTCGGTCAGGTTCAGGCGAAATGCCGCTTGGCCATCAGTGAACAGAATCGCTTCACCCTGAGCGCTGACCGCCCCGCCATAGCCGGTCTCGAGACCATGCACGCGCTGCCAACTTTCACCATGATCCTCGCTGAGCCAAGCCGATAGATAGCCACCATGCACCAGAACCTTGCCTGATCCAAGGGCGGTGATACGCGTACCCCACCATCGAGAATAGCCGGCCATGGCATCCGAAAGCGTTACCTTTTGCCAGCTTTGACCTTCGTCGCTTGATCGAAAGACCTGCAGGCTGCCGGTCTGTGGAATGGACCAAAGTTCAGCACCGTCCCAACTGGCGCTGGCAGCGCGCCCTGAGGGCGTATCCTGCAGGGCAATCAGGCCATCCCTTTTTGTATTCGACAAGAAAAGATCCGACTGACTATTGTTCGCAATGATTCGAGGATCAGAAATACTCATGATGGCATCATGGTGCATGCTCAGCCAATAGAAACCACCCAGGCTCTGCCAACTGCTTCCTAGATTGGAAGACCAATACAAGCCAAGGTTGTAGCCCCTTCGATATATGACTCCTTCACTATCAACCGCGATGCTATTAACGCGGACTTCTGGATCGATGGTCACAAAAGTCTGGCCACCGTCCGAGGTGTGGCGCAAACTCTCATCCATGATCATGAACAGGTTCTGACCAAAGCCACCAAATCCTGTTGGTTGACCTTGCACTTCAGCAGCCTGCAGCCATCCCTGACCAGGGTTCGCCTGCCGATACAGCAAAGCGTGCTCTGATTCTGGTTGATCCACCAATTTCCAGACTCGTTCGCCACCATCCACCGCCAACCCGACTATATTTTCCTGGGTGCTGATACGTGACCAATGCGGACGAAATGGTTCTTCAGGAATTTCGTTCACCCCGGTAAACCAGTCCAGAGCAACTCGACGCTGCTGCGAGTTGAGTGCACAATGGGGACCGTCCTGATCCAGATCACCCCGGGTGTCTAGCCCGATGGTGTACTTGTAATAGGCATAGCCCCGATTTCCGGCTTCGAAGAGGAAGTCACCGGTGGTGTTATGAATATACACTTTCATGCGTTCCTTGAACGCCTCCGGGGGATCCCAGGTCGGATCGGGCGAGTTGTAGCAGCCGCAACCACCGTAAAAACCACCCCCATAGTGCTCACCATGGCTTTGCATGAAATCATGCAGAAAGCATGCCCCCTGCGATCCGCCATCGAAGTAAATCCGTTCGTGATCCACGGTCAAATGTGTAGTCAGCCCGTTCTGCAGAAATTCGTGAACCAGTTGCCGGTCTTCGGACATCCACTGTCGAACCTCCTCCTGGGGCGGGTTGCGGGTCTCTGGCGAAGCCACTACGACTGGTATCAAACCCCGCTCCTCGGCTATGGAGGACGTCGAGTTGAACCAGATGTCGAGCATGTGTTCCTGACTGCCGCTGTTGTTGCCGTGGAAATGAATCAGCACTGGTTGGGGTTCACTGACATTGACACCGTCCGGAATAGCATAGCGATACATCAGGGCTCGACCTGAGGCGCTCACAAACGTGTCGGTCTGAGGCGTGGACCTCGGAGCCGGTGTGTCTGGGGGCATCAAGGGATCCGGAGGAAGGCTGGTTTGATCGACGTCATTTCGCCAGTCCACCAGCATGCCGAACTCTTCAAAGCCGGGCATCGCCAACAATTCATTGTGCTCTGGCGAATCAGAGAATGCTGCAACCGGCAGAACCATGGGCAGAAAAACTCCAAAGCCCAGGATCACCAGCACACGGGGGAAACCATTCGATCGAACGTGAATCATCATTGCACCTCTACGGACCGAGCCACACGAAAACCTCGAAATCGAGTGCGAACGTCTTTCTGATCAAAGCCTCTTGACGCCGAACGAATGCTGCGACCGCCCATGGCCCAGGAGCCGCCACGAAGGACAGCATTTGCGCAATCACCCTCCAACCAGGCACTACCATCCACAGGTGCGCCAAAATAGTTCCAATTCCAACAGTCCTCGACCCACTCCCAGACGTTGCCGTGCATGTCATGCAGGCCCCAGTCATTGGCGCTGAAACTCGCCACTGGCAGTGTTTGTCGACGAAATTCGCCGCCGGGACAGTCGGTTGCCGGCGCGCCGCCTTGAAAGTTAGCCTGTGTTGGCCCGATGCAGTCTCCGGTGCTGAATCGTCCCGTGGTTCCAGCACGTGCCGCGTACTCCCACTCCGCCTCGCTGGGCAGGCGATATTCGAGACCGGTCTTGTCACTCAACCAGGCCACGTAGTCCTGGGCATCCTCCCAGCTCACGTTGATGACAGGACGGTCGCCCCGGCCCCAATCGTTATCGTCTGGATCATGACTACAGCCACCATCGAGCCGGCAGGCATCCCATTGAGCGAAAGTAACAGCTGTCTGGGATAGCGCGAACGCAACAACCGTCACCGTACGCTGAGGCTGCTCATTCCAGCTGCGCTGCGGCTCTTCAGTCGGGCTGCCCATCACAAATGATCCAGCCGGAATGGTCACCATGGCCGGGCATTCTGTGCAGTCAAGGAATGCTGTTGTATTAGCTAGCTCGGAGTCAGCCATGTTCGCCAACTTGCCGTCGTCGCTTCCGACTCCCAGCCGTGGCAAGCCGATGAAGCATAAGGCAAGTAGCAATATCGGCACAATATGTCTTTGTCCTTCGATTTCTTGCATATCGGGTCTCCTATATTTCATTTGCCATTTGAACCCCCTCCTCAACTCCACACTCCCATACGTCTCCCACTAGCCAGCTACGCCGTTGCCACGTAAGCGTCCGGCCAACCCCAACACTTCCCCTTACAGGTTCGGCGTCGGAAT
>REEQ01000097.1 GCA_007695005.1 Wenzhouxiangellaceae bacterium
ATGCTGCGCGTCGGCGGCATGCAGGTCTACAAGGCCGAGGCCACCGGTCCGGTCAAGGAATCGCGCCTGACCCCGCGGATTGCCGAAACCGCCAAGGCCTTGTGGCTGATCTACATCGGCCTGACCGCCGTCTGCGCAGCCGCCTACTGGGCGGCCGGCATGAGCCTGTTCGATGCCGTCACTCACAGCTTCTCGACCGTGGCCACGGCCGGATTTTCCACCCACGATGCTTCAATCGGCTATTTCGACAGCGCCCTGATCGACTGGCTGGTGGTGTTCTTCCTGTTTGTATCCAGCATCAACTTTGCCCTGCATTTCCTGGCCCTGCGTCGAGCGACGGCCCAGGTCTACCTGAAAGACCCGGAGCTGAAGCTGTTCGCCATCCTGCTGCTGATCATCTCGATCCTGATCACCTTGCTGCTCTGGCGCCAGCAGGTCTATGACAGCGTCTGGGAATCAATTCGCTATGCCGCCTTCCAGGCCGTGTCCTACACCACGACCACCGGCTTTGCCACAGCCGAGGTCTATCTCTGGCCCGGCACCCTGCCGCTGCTGCTGATCCTGATTTCAGGCCTGGGTGGCTGCGCCGGGGCGACCACCGGCGGCTTCAAGATCATTCGCGTCTACCTGGTCACCAAGCAGGGCCTGCGCGAGCTGCAGCGTCTGATTCACCCGCGCTCGGTGGTGCCTTTGAAGCTCGGTGGCCGCACGCTGAACCAGGAGGTGGCCAACGCCGTCTGGGGCTTCGTTTCCCTGTACATCCTGTGCGTCGTCATCCTGACCCTGATTGTTTCCGGTATCGAGCAGGACCTGGTGACCGCCGTTTCGGTGGTGTTTTCGGCGATGAACAACTTAGGCCCCGCCCTGGGCGAGGCGGGCGCCAACTGGGGCCCCTTGAGCGACGCCACCAAATGGCTGATGAGCTTCGCGATGCTGTTGGGACGCTTGGAAATATTTACGATCCTGGTGCTGCTGACACCGTCGTACTGGCGGCATTGACCTCCATCACACCGAACAGAACACCTGAAAAAACAACACCGCTCGGTACAGCATCAGGGCTGGCAGCCACCAGACATTGATCGCAGCGGCCAGGAGCATCGCCCGGATCCAGCCCAGACCGTACACCCGGCGCACGGCCGGCAAGGTCCAGGCGAACCCCAGTGCCAACAGGGACAAGGTCGCCATCGTGTCCAGCAGCCGGTCATCGCCAGGTAGCCAGCCCAGCCATACCAGTGCGATGACCAGCCAGCCAATGGCCATGCTGAGGACCAGGAAAAAGGCAGTCCAGTGGGTGGCCAGGACCAGGTGGACGAGGGGGCTTTGGCGGCGCAGGCACATCAATACCAGCGGAGCGAGCATCATCAACGGGATCACGCTGATGATCAGCGTGCGCGAGTAAATGTCGACGCGTGAATTGAACAGTCGCCCGTAATTGATCAGGGTTTCGCGGGCAGCGTGCAGGTCTTCGCTCAATTCCGGTGGACCATAGAGCAGGCTGGCGGCGACCTGGCGCCATTCCTCCTCGGCCAGCGGCGGGTCGTTGAGGGCTTGATTGACCAGGCGGGATGCCACCGGTTGATGCAGAAAACCCTCGGCGCCAATATGCCAATGCAGTTCGGTGGTAAAGGTGTTCCACGCGCTGACGAAAAAATAAATCAGGTTGATGAAAAGAAACAGGTGCAGCGGCCGCATCCAGCGCACGCGTTTGCCAGCCATGTAGTCGGAAGTCAGCAGGCCGGGCTTGAACAGCAGCGCGCGCAAGCTGCCCCAGAAACGTCCTTCCAGGTTGGTCAGCGCATCCAGCAGCTCGGCCAGGTAGGCCTTGAGGCTCAGGTCTCCGGGTTTGCGCACTTGCTCGCCGCATTGCGAGCACCACGGCCCGGTCAGTTCAGCACCGCAGTTGACACAGCAGGACTTCTTTATTGAGCCTTCTTGGCCCATCGCTGGTTCCCGGTCAAGCGTTCAGCCGAGTATAGCCATGGTCACGGTTCAGATCAGGCCGCTGCGCTCCAGGATCATGCCCATCGTGGCCATGATCGCCACGGTGGTGAACAGACCGCGCCGCATCACAAAAAGCAGGCCGGCGGCAAGCAGGCTGAGCAGCAGCGCCGGCAGCTGCAGGGTGCCCAGGCTGGGCCAATCGATGCTGATGGGGCCAAGGCTCAGCACTTCAGTTTCGGCAAACAGCAGACGCAGGCCGAACCACACACCGAGGTAGGCGATGACGCCGACCACGGACGCGGTGATACCGCGCAAGGCGGCACTGATGCGCGCATTGCCGCGCAGTTTTTCGATCTGGGGCGCAAACAGGAATATCCACAGAAACGAGGGCGCGAACATTACCCAGGTGGTCAGCAAGGCGCCCAGGCTGCCGGCCAGCAAGGGATGGAGCAGGGCATCGTGACGCCAGGCGGCCAGAAAGCCGACAAACTGGGTCACCAGGATCAGCGGTCCGGGTGTGGTTTCAGCCAGGCCGAGGCCGTCGAGCATTTCGCTGGCGCTGACCCAGGCCTGGGTTTCGGCCGCATATTGGGCCACCCAGGCCAGTACCGCGTAGGCGCCGCCGAAGCTCAAGACCGACATCAGGCTGAAAAAGCCGGCCAATTGGCTCCAGACCGAGTCCGGTCCCAGCCAGGCCAGCAGAACCATTACCGGCAAAAGCCAGGCGCCGGCGGTGAGCAGCACAGTTGGCCAATGGGTGCTGCCATGGCCCAGGTTTGCAGCCGGCGCCGGCGGCGTGCCCCGGTAAACCATCAATCCAGCCAGGCCGGCACTGAGAATCACCACCGGGAAGGGCAGGCTGAACAGAAACATGGCGACAAACGCCAGCCCGGCCAGCACCAGACCGGACCTGCCGTGCAGGACCTTGCCGGCCATGCGGGCCAGGGCCTGGATCACGATGGCCAATACGGCGCATTTCAAGCCGAACAGCAGCCCTTCGACCAGCGGGGCCTGGCCGGCAGTGACATACAGGATGCTCAGCCCCAGCATGATTGCCGCGCCGGGCAGGATGAACAGGATGCCGGCCAGCAGGCCGCCGCGCACGCCGTGCATCAGCCAGCCGATATAAGTGGCCAGCTGCTGTGCTTCCGGGCCCGGCAGCAGCATGCAGAAGTTCAGCGCGTGGTTGAAGCGGGCCTGGTCCAGCCAGCCTTTCTCGTCGACGATCAGGCGCTGCATGACGCCGATTTGGGCAGCCGGGCCGCCGAAGCTGAGCAGGGCGATGCGCAGCCAGATGCCGGCGGCCTCGACCAGCTTGACCGCCGGTTGAACAGCATTCGATGCGGTCATGATCAGCTCGTTGCGTCCTTGCACGATTAAGCGTCCGAAGTTTAGCAGCCGGGTCCTTGCAGTCGAGTGCTTGCGCTTATCATCTAGGCTGGTTGAACGTCAGGGTCCAGACCCCATGGAGCAAAAAGACGCGCAAGGCCAGGAGCCGCTGCTGCTGCCTGAGTTGAGCTGGCAGCAGATCATCTGGATCCTGCTGGCACTGCTGGTCACCGGATGGCTGATCTGGCTGCTGGGCCCGGTGCTGACGCCGTTTCTGTTCAGCGCCTTGCTGGCCTACATGGCCGACCCCCTGGTCACTCGCCTGGAGCGCTGGAACCTGCGCCGTGAGGTCGCTGTTTCGGTGGTGTTCCTGGCCGTGGTGCTCATTCTGATCGGTGTGCTTTTGCTGATCATTCCGGTGCTGGTGCGCGAAACCATGGATTTGTTCAGCCGCTTGCCCGGCTATGCCGAGCGCCTGCAGGAGAATTTCCAGCCGCTGATCGAGGAATATCTTGATATCCAGATCGATACCGACACCTTCGATGCCGCGCGCATCCGCGAGCTGCTGGAAGACAATTTCGAAAACATCGCCAAGGCTTCGCGTGCGACCTGGTCTTACCTGAGCGAGTCCGGTGGCCGTTTCATCATCTGGATTACAGGACTGTTTCTGATCCCGCTGGTGACCTTTTACCTGATGCGCGACTGGCACCGCGCCCTGGATGCGATTCGCGACGTGCTGCCACGCAAGATCGAGCCGGTTGTAGTCCGCCTGGCGCGAGACTGTGACGAGGCCCTGGGTGGATTTCTGCGCGGTCAGCTGCTGGTCATGCTTGGTCAGGGTCTGATCTACGCGATTGGATTGTGGCTCATTGGCCTGAATAATGGTCTGGCGATCGGTGCCATTGCCGGGCTGGTCAGCTTTGTCCCCTACCTGGGTGCGATTACCGGAGTTGGTCTGGCGCTGTTCACCGCCCTCATTCAGGACGTCGGCAGCTTCGGTCTGGGTGTCGAGAGCCGCCTGGTGTTTCTGATCCTGGTCGGGGTCGTGTTCACGGTCGGCCAGCTGGTGGAAAGCTTTCTGCTGACGCCGAACCTGATTGGCGATCGCATCGGCATGCATCCTGTGCTGGTGATCTTTACCGTACTGGCAGGCGGTTACCTGTTCGGTTTCATCGGTGTGCTCCTGGCCCTGCCGGTGGCTGCCGCCGGTACCGTGCTGGTGCGCTTTGTCTACCGCAACTACAAGCTCAGCCATGTCTATGGACACGACGAGGCCGATTCCGGAGATGGGCCGGAACAACGGGAAAGCTCGACATGAATAACCTCCGGCATGGCCGAGACTGAACTGAAGCTCGATCCGGCTGCGATCTTTGCCGCTGATCGCCTGATCGCGCTGCCGACCGAAACCGTTTACGGGCTGGCTGCGCCCATCGACCGCCCTGACCTGGTAGCCCGGGTGTTCGAGCTGAAAGGCAGGCCGGCCAGCAACCCGCTGATCGTCCATGTCGGCAGCCTCGACCAGGCACGGGCTTGTGTCAGTCGCTGGCCGGATATTGCCCAGCGTCTGGCCGAGCGTTTCTGGCCCGGCCCCCTGACCCTGGTGCTGCCGCGATCGGAGGCGATCAGCGAGCTGATCAGTGCCGGGCAGCCTACGGTTGCGCTGCGCATGCCGGACCACCCGCTGGCACTGGCCATATTGCGGGCCAGCCCTGCGCCGCTGGTAGCGCCCAGCGCCAACCTGTTTACCCGCCTGTCGCCGACCACGGCCGAGGATGTGCGCGCGGTGTTCTCGGCAGCCGATGTCGAGGTCATCGACGGCGGGCCATGTCGGGTCGGCGTGGAGTCGACCATCATCGCCATCGACGAGCCCGCCCGCCAGGTCCGCTGGCTGCGCCCCGGCCTGGTCAGCCGGATGCAGATCCGCGCCTGCCTGCCGCCGGGCTGGAACCTGGTAGAAAAGCAGGAAGCCTCTGATCCTGGCGCTCCGCCCGTTGTCCCGGGGCAGTTTCGCGAGCACTACCGTCCGGCGCTGCCCTTGACCGTCCGCTGCGTTGCCGGCCAATCCGAGCTTGAAGCGCTCCGGACGGAGCTTGAAGCACGGCCTGGCCTTGCTCTGGTGGAGCTGCCGGATGACCCGGTCCAGGCCGCGCAGCAGCTTTACCGGCGACTGCGCCAGGCCGAGCAGGGCGAAGCGACTGCGCTGACCTTGCTCATTCAGTCAGGCTGGCTGGCCGATCCAGCCTGGGAGGCCGTGATCAACCGCCTGCGCAAGGCGGCCAGCGACTGGCAGCCGGCGGCTTGTCATGCTCTGCGGTAGGGCTTGCTGTCGTCCGGCTGGCGGCTGAAGCGCTTGTACAGCCACAGATACTGGGCCGGTGCCTGCTCGACCACCTTGCCCAGCCAGCGATTCATTGCGCTCATTGCCAGTACAGGGTCGGAGTCGGCAATAAGCGTCGGTGCCTCCTCGAATCGAATCTGCCAGCCCTGGCCGCGCGCGCGCCGCAGGCCGCTGCAGAAGATCACGGCGCAGCCGGTCTTCCGGGCAAGCCGGTTGACCAGGGTCATGGTCAGCGCCGGCTGTCCCAGAAAGGGCACGAACACGCCATCACCGCGCTTGGGCTGAATGTCGGCGGCCACAGCCACTGCCTGGCCACGTCTGAGCTGGGCCAGCATGCCGCGCAAGGCCGGGCTGCCACCGGGAACCACGTGGCCGCCAAAGCGTTGTCGAGGTCGACAGATGAAGGCATCCAGCGCCGGCTGGTCGGGTTTCCGATACAGGGTTGCCAGCGGTAGCTTGCTGGAAATGTACAGATTCAACAGCTCCCAGTTGCCGATATGGCCGCTGACGAACATGACGCCCTGACCCCGCGCTGCCGCCGCCTCGACGACTTCCCAGCCCTCGATGTCCAGCCTGGCCTCGATACGTTCGACCGACCAGTGAAAGACAGCGCCGGCCTCGACCACCAGGCGCAGCTGTTCGACCAGATAGGCCCGGTGAAGCCGCTTGCGCTCCGCTCCGCTCAGGGACGGGAAGCACATCGCCAGATTGGTCCTGATGACCCGATGCTTCTGCCAGGGCAGCCAATACAACAGCTGCCCCAGGGGCCAGGCCAGGCCGTGCAGCAGCGGCAGCGGTGAGATCGCAAAAAGCCGCGTCAATATCGCCGCAAGCAGCAGGAGAAACTTCATCCTGGATAGACCGATGGCTGGCCCGGCGGGCGGATGCTGTAGCGCTTGTAGCTCCACAGATATTGCGCCGGAGCTTCCAGGATGCTGTTTTCCAGCCACTGGTTCAGGCAGCGTGCCGCCTCGACCGGGTCGGGCGAGCGAATTCGCTCATCGGCCGGCACTACCCGGATCGACCAGCCGCGCCCACCTGGCTCGCGCCGGCCCGAGGCCAACAGCACGGCGCAGCCGGTATGCCGGGCCAGGCGGTTGACCAGGGTCATGGTCAGCGCCTCGACCCCGAACAAGGGCGCGAACACGCCATCGCCCTGCTTGGGCTGTTGATCAGCCAGCAGGCCGACGTTGCCGCCGGCGCGCAGGGTCTTCAGAATGTCGCGCATGGCCGGGCTGCCGCTTTTGACCAGGCGCCCTCCGAAGCGCTCGCGTGAGCGAACCAGCAAGGCGTTCAGACGCGGATCGCGCGGTGCCTTGTACAGGTAGGTGATGGGCTGGCGCAGGCTGCCATACAGACTCATCACTTCCCAGTTGGACATATGCGCGCTGATCACCAGGCAACCTTGACCGGCCGCGTTGGCGCGCGTGATCTGATCCCAGCCTTCAACCGGCTGTACACGGGCGCGCAGGCGCTCGGCATTCCAGTGCCAGACCGCGCCCAATTCCAGCGCCAGGCGAGCCATTTCGACCCAGTGTTGACGGCGCAGGCGGCGCCTGGCCGCATGGTCCAGATCCGGCAAGGCCAGGGCCAGATGGGTATCGATCACTGGATGCTTGCGCAACGGCAAGCCATCCAGCAGCCAACCCAGCGGCACGGCCAGGGCATGGCCGAGACGCAGCGGAACCCAGCTCAGCAGGTAAATCAGTGATCGAGCAAGAAGCAGTTTCAAGGCCAGTCGTCAATCGGTTGGGCGCGGTGTCGAGTGGGCTACCGCAATGCGACTCGACTGCATAGCATAGCGCCTGCAGCAGGGTGGGTCCGGCCGGTGATCAGGTGGACTGGAACAGGCTGGGCTCGGGCTGGTCCTTGCAGTGCTGCCACAGCTCGGGCCAGGCCTGGAGCAGGCGGCCCATGCTGGCGAATTCCCCGCTCACCCACTCAAGTTGTGGCCCCATCGTCGTTGGTGCTTGTCGATCCTCCCACAGGGGCGGTCCGGAATGCGACTGCAAGGCTTGGCGGTTGACGGCAATGATGCGCTCCAGGTCATGCCGGACCGATGCGGCTTCGGGCCCCAGCCCATCATGGTATTTCTCGGCCTCCTCGATCCGCACGGCCAGCACTTGACGATACAGGGACGCCAGTCGCTGGCGCATGCTGTGCTGTCCGGAGCGGCTGATCTGGCTGGCGTAGGCACCCGTGGTCTTCAGGAACTCCAGCGCGTACTGCTCGGTTCCGCGGCCGGGTACCGACAGCTCCAGGGATTCGCACATGACACCGGCCAGGCTGAGACGTTCCGGCTGATTCAGGGTCGGCTCCGACCAGTCGCGCGCCTCCCGCCAGTGCTCGATCGTCCAGGGAAACTCCAGGTGCAGGGCGCTTTGGTGTGCATGCCTGATCAGCAAGGTGAACAGGGTGTCCTCGCGCCGACCGACTGGAATGGTCGGTGGCATGATGCGACTGTTGTCGACGCCCACCGGGGTTTCATGGGTCAGGTCGGTCAGGCTGGCTGAGCGATGGCTCTTGTAGATGAAATGTCCGCGCATCCAGGCAGCGTGGCTTTTGGGCGCAGCCCAGGTTGGCCGGGTGCGCCGATAGCGGTGCTGCAGAGCCGCGCGGGCGTCCGGTGCCAGCGGTCGACCGCAGGCGCCGTTGCCGGTGGTCGTCACCTGTGCCGCCGAACCGAGACGCTTGCAGGCTTCGCGGCTGAGCCCCCACAGTCCGGCGTGGGTCATGCCGACAAAGGGTTCGAGGTGCATCAGTTCACCCAGGCTGCAGCCGAGCAGCTCGATATGCTCGGCCAGCGGATCACTGCCGATCGCGTCCAGCAACCCGGCCATTTCTTCGCCGCTGTCGAAGCCCTGCATGACCAGATCAGGTGCATTGCTGATGACGGCGGACGCTCGGTCGGTCTCCGGATGACTGAGCTGGCGATGCAGCAGGTAATCATCGTCGTAGAGCAGATAAGGCTGTCCGGCCAGCAACAGATTGGCCAGGTTGATCAGGCGACCGGCCGTGAACAGGCCTTCCGGCCGCGGTGCCAGCCCGTAACGGATCGCCGCTTCATGTTCGGGCAGGGCCGCAGCCAGGCGCTTGATGAAGGCCAGCTGCTGCCCGGTCCCGAAATAGATCGCCGTCACGCCGTGCTGTTGACCCAGCCGCTGCACGGCCTGTTCGTTCCGGGCAGCAGCCGCATCCCTCCGGGAGTCATCGATGACCAGCAGGCTCAGCGCATGGCGGTGTAGCTGATCAACGGCACTGTCGAGCAGCCGCGACAGCAACTCGGGCCGCTCGCAGGTCCGCACCACCAGAAAGCGAACCGGCCGACGGTGCTCGCTGGCGGCCGGTGTCAGTTCGGCGAGGGAATCGCGCACGGTTGATGCCTTCAGCAAAAAGCCGCTGCGCAGGTAGTCCTTCTGCAGGGCAAGGGCTGCTTCATGGGGAATGCCCAGCTTCGCCAGAGCCGCTGCATGTTCCTTGGTGCTGCGGAAATAGCCCAGTGCGAACAGGGCATTGGCTGCGCCGTAGGGCATCAGCGCCTTCGCCTGATCGCTTTCTCCCGTCACCAGGGCCAGCTGGGCATCATGGCGGACGAAGTCGTGGTCGATCGAGCAGTACAGCTCCTCGCTGTCGTCTTGATCGAGCAACGGGTTGGCAAACCCGGTTGCCGCTTCAAGCTTTCGCGCCCGGTAACCAAGCGCCTCCAGCGATTCCCCGGCGATGGCATTGAAGGCACGATGCTGATCATCGCTCCAGTGAGCAAAGCGCGCCAGGGGGTCGAAATCCGGTTTCATGCTGACCGGGCGCCAGTGCAGGTCCGCGCCGTCCCTGGCCAGTTCAGAAGAGCCGCGCACGGGCAGGGCTTCGGCCTGCTCGAACGGGAAGCGCTTCGGATCAAGCCTGAGGAATTCAAGAATCCCGGTCAGTTCGGCGTGCGTGTGCTGGACCAGGTTTTCGTAGTGAACCAGGCGAAATCGCGTCGGCGGGGTCTGGCGGCAAAAGTCGAGGATGGTGCGGGCCGCGCTGTTCCAGGCCGAGACTTGCCAGTCGAAGCTGGTATCGAATGAGCGCAGCGAAGACTCGACAACGGCGCGGCCATCCCTGACCAGCAGCAGCAGGCGTGCCTGGGGAAAAAGCTTGAAAAACAGGGGCAGCTGGCTTACCTCCGGGGTTTTGCTCAGCAGTCGCCGGTTGTCATCACCCAGGCCGGACTGAAGGAAGGCCAGGGCTCCCGTGCCCAGGTGGCGCAGCAAATCCTCTCCAGCCGACGGCGAAAAGCCCCAGCGCTCGTCCCAGTGAGCCCTGGTCTTGTCCACATAGCCGGCCAACTGGTCTGCTTCGGCCAGCAGGAAATCCTCCGCCAGGCTGGGGTGCGTGGACAGGCAGGGATGCAGCCGCAAAAGGTCGAACAGAAAGTTGCTGCCGCAGCGCGGGCGAATGCCAAGAATGAATACTGGCGATCGATCGGGGTCGGGATCGGACATCAATTCGGAGCTGTTTTTGGACATCGCTTGCCGGCTGCCGGACCCGGCTATACCCCATTGTAGCGAAATGCATGCGCAGTTTTGGCCGGATCCCTGCCGGATTCAGGCTTGCAGGGCTTTCAGCCAGATCCCCACGCGCGGAAGTCTTTCAAATTTCAATCTCGACGCCAATACCAATCCCTGCCGAGGCAGGAGGCCTGTCAGGCAACACTCAATGTCCCCGAGAAAGCGCCACTTCGGCAGCTTGCTGCAGATAGTCGATCAATGCTTGCTCGCTGATCCGGGCGCGCTTGGTAAAGGAAAACTCGTGTTCGGGCTGGCACTGTCGATCCAGCCAGATGCCGCCGTCGATCGGCGGGTCCGGGCGCTGCTGGGCCAGCCAGAGGATAGTGTCCGCACCCTGTTCGGCATTGCGCAGCAGTGCCTTGAGAGTGCGCCGGAACCAGGGCAGGGCGCTTTGCACGCCCGCTGTATCGACCCAGCCTGGATGCATGACCTGAACTGACGGCGAGCCTTGCCAGCGCGTGTTCCAGTAGCGGGTCAGAACCACCATGGCCCGCTTGTGCCGCGCATAGGCAGCCATGCCATCGAATCGATTCGGGTCCGTGCAGTTCATTTCCTCACCGACCAGCGGCGTCCCGTACATGCCGCCAGACGAAACATTGATGATCAGGCCAGATGCCGCCAGGCGCTGTGCGGATCGCAAGGTTTCAGTCAGCACGTAAGGGCCGAGAATATTGGTGGCAAAGGAGCGCTCGAAACCTTCATCGGTGACCTCGTGCTGATTGAGCAGAACGCCGACATTGTTGACCAGCACGTCCACCAGCCGGCTGCTGATGGCTGGTTTCGACGCCAGCCGGGCAACCGCCTTGATGGACGACAGATCGACTTCCACCGGCAACAGCCGTCGTGGAGAGGCCGCCTCCTTCTTGAGTGTGGCTAGCGCGTCCGGGTTGCGACCCAGCGCGATCACTCGCGCGCCATGACGATTGGCCGCCAGCGCCGTGTAGCGGCCTATGCCGCCGGTGGCGCCACTCACAAGCCAGGTCTGATTGCTGAAATCGGGGCTCAGCATTTCCCAGTTGGCCTGGGCCCGTCGATAGCCTCGCGTGCTGAAGCTGTTCAGAAAGCGGGCGTAGAAAAACAGGCTGGCGATTGGGCGAATCATGGCATGGTTACTGCTGCTGGGGGCAAAATGGTGCCTGCCGAATCGTTGCAGCTTCGTGAAGCTTGCCGAGTCGAAGTACCATGATGCCAAGCTTTGCGAAATCGAGTGCGATACCTGATGATCATTGTCCACCACCTGGAGCATTCGCGTTCGCAGCGCGTGCTCTGGCTGCTTGAAGAACTGGGCCTGGAGTACGAAATCCGCTACTACCTGCGGGACACCCAGACCCGCCTGGCCCCGCCCGAGCTGCGTGAGGTACATCCGCTGGGCAAGTCTCCGGTGATCAGCGATGGCGACCGAACGCTTGCCGAGTCCGCCACCATTGTCGAATATCTGGCCCGTCGTTATGGCAAGGGCCGCTGGGCTCCGGCCTTGAAGTCAGACGCTTACTGGGACTTCAGCTACTGGATGCACTATGCTGAAGGTTCGCTGATGCCGCCGCTGTTGCTGAAGCTGGTGTTCGATACCGTCGGCAGCAAGGCACCGTTGCTGGTCCGTCCCCTGGCCAGGGGCATTGCCGGCCAGGTCAATCGTGCCTTTCTCGACCAGCAGATTCGTACCCATCTGGATTTCGTCGAGTCCCACCTGGCCGAGCGGGAATGGTTTGTTGGCAGTCGCATCAGCGCGGTCGATGTGCAGATGAGTTTTCCGCTGGAGGCGGCGCGTGCTCGCGGCCTGGTGGGCGATCAACGACCAGCCATCAACGCCTTTGTCGAGCGCTGCCATCAGCGCCCGGCCTACCGGCGCGCTGTTGACGCGGGCGGTGCTTACGACTACGGCCCGGCCAGCAGCAGCCCGGCCTGATGCGAGGATGAGCGAGGGTTCCCTACAACCAGAAGATCATGAACTGACGCTACGGGAGCAAGACCATGAATTTCCATGCTGATCAGCATGTGGAGGCCCAGGTAATGAACAATGCCGGCACTTGCATCAGGCGTTCGGCCTGCCTGAGCCAGCTGGCACTCGGCGTGTTGCTGATACTGCTGTTCGCCTCCTCGGCCAGTGCCATCGATGCCGATCTGAGCGGCAACTGGGCCAGTCCGGGACAGCCCGGCCACGGGCTTCAGGTCGAGGTGCTGCCTGATGGTCGAGCGGTTGTTGCCTGGTATGTCTACGACAGCTTCGGCAATCCGCTGTGGCTGTTTGGCGAAGGCCTGATCCAGGGCTCGGGATTCCGGGCGGACATGGATGCGCGCGCTGGTGCCGGCTTTCCCCCGAACTTCGACCCGGACGATGTCATCGTCGAGCGCTGGGGCTGGCTGGAGTTCGTGCAGAACGCTTGCAACGAGGCCGAAGTTCGCTGGCAGTCTCAGGACCCAGCCTATGGCAGCGGCAACCTGGAACTGGTCCGTGTGACGCGCATCGATGGTCTGGGTTGCCGGGAGGACCGGCCTTTCGAACAGGTCATGCGCTTCAGCTTCCAGCACGGCCCCTCCGACTTCGATGTTTTGTTTCTCGACTACCCGGAAGGCGAGGAGGAATTCTTCGAGCTGGACTGGGGCCATGCGTCCCTGCCGGCACCCTGGGATTCACGCTCGGGCCTGTTTCTGGAAGGTGCCAATCGCTCGGATGATCTGATGATGTTGCTGCAGCGTCCCATCGATGGGCTCAAGCCTGATACACCTTACCTGCTGCAGCTGGAAATGCAGTTGCTCAGCAACGAACCGTCCGGCTGTGTCGGTATTGGTGGCTCGCCGGGCGATTCGGTCTATCTCAAGCTCGGCGCGGCCAGCCAGGCCGTGGCCGTGGAGCTTGAAGACAGCGGCCTGCCTGATGTGCCGCCGATGCGCAGGCCCAGCATTGATCTGGGCATCCAGAGTCAGCCTGGTGAATTCAGCCGCGTGGTCGGCACTCTGGCCAACGGTCAGGATGACAGCCTGTGTTCGGATGAAGGGCGCCCCTGGGTACTGCAACGACGCCATACCGACGGCCAGCCCCTTGAAGCGGTCACCGACGGCAATGGGCGGCTGTGGGTGTTTGCCCTGTCCGACTCCGGTTTCGAGGGCAAGACCCGCTGGTATCTCACGGAGTTTACGGTGCGCCTGCAGCCTGTTTCCGACTGAGCCGGCCGAACGCGCCCTGGAGGGAATTGAATAATCAGGCCGGCTCGGGAATACTTGCGCAGAGTCTTGATCGTTCGGAGGGAGAGCATGTCACGGCAATACACCAGCACCACCCGCACTGGCTGGGGCCAGCGCCTGATGCAGTCGATCAAGGGCATCATTACCGGCTTCGTGCTGATCCTGGTCGCGATCGTCTTGCTGTGGTGGAACGAAGGCCGTGCAGTCAACACCGCCAAGGGCCTGGCCGAGGGCGCGGCTGCGGTAGTCGCCATCAGTGCCGATGCGGTTGATCCGACCCAGGACGGTCGCCTCGTTCATGTCAGCGGCGAGGCCATCTCTGGCGAGACCCTGAATGACCCGGTGCTCGGTGTTCAGCAGCGTGCGATCGCGCTGCTGCGCGAGGTCGAGATGTACCAGTGGCGGGAAGACTCCAGTACCGAAACGCGAACCCGCGCCGGCGGTGCCGAAGAGCGGGTCACGACCTATAGCTACCGCACCGAGTGGTCATCGCGCCAGATCGACTCCAGTCGCTTCAACCAGCCCAGCCAGTATCAGAATCCTTCCTCGTTCCCGATCAGCGCCGAGACCCGTCGGGCCAGTGATGTCAGCGTTGGTGCCTTCGCCTTGAGCGCGCGCCTGATCGGGCAGATCGGGCAGGGTGACTACCTGCGCCTCGATGAGCAGCATGTCGCCGCCTTGCCTGGCGCGCTGCAGGCGCGGGCCAATGTCGAGCATGCCGACTGGTTGTATATCGGCAACCCGACGAGCCCGGAGGTCGGCGATCTGCGCATCCGTCTGAAGGTCATCCACGATCAGCCGGTGTCCATCCTGGCCCGCCAGAGTGGTGCCAACCTGATCACCCATACCACCAGCCGCGGCACCACCATCGAACGCCTGCGCGCCGGACATCACAGTGCCGAGGCCATGTTCGAGCAGATGGTGCGGGAAAACACCATGCTGACCTGGGGCCTGCGCGTGCTCGGCATCGTCCTGGCAATCATGGGCTTTGGCGCCATCCTCAAGCCAATCCAGGTTGTCGCCGACGTTCTGCCCATCCTCGGCAGCATTGCCGCCACCGGCGTCGGCCTGGTGTCGGCCATTCTCGGCTCGGTCCTGTCGCTGCTGGTCATCGCCCTGGCCTGGCTGTTCTATCGCCCGCTGCTCAGCATCGTGCTGCTGGTGATCTGCGCCGGTCTGATCTATCTGGTGCGCCAACGCGGCAAGTCCGCAGCCCCCGAACCCGAGCCTGAGCCGCCACCGCCATAACCAACCCAGGCACTCACCCTCTCCCAACCCTGGCAGCTGGCGGAGACCACCCGATGCATCTCCAGACCCAAGCCAACATCGCCACTCAAAATAAGCGCCGTTTTAACCCACCCACAAAAAATATTCGCTAATCTGGATATAAGGCACACAGCAGGAGCAAAAACGCCATGTCCGTTCGCCGTCGGGATCTGGAACAAGCCACCCCAAGCGCCTGGCGCGGCTTTGCCGCCGGCCAGTGGCAGCAGCGCATCGACGTGCGCGACTTCATCCAGCGCAACTACACCCCCTATGCTGGCCAGGCCGATTTCCTCGCCGGCCCGACCCAGCGCACCCAGCGCCTGTGGCACAAGGTCCAGACCCTGCTCCAGGCCGAGCGTGAAAAAGGCGTGCTCGA
>REEQ01000008.1 GCA_007695005.1 Wenzhouxiangellaceae bacterium
GTCCGGCATGGACCGCCGGGGGCGTTGCCCCGGCCTACGGTTTCCGGGCGGGGCACTGAACCAGCGAGTCGGGCACATGGTGAATCTTCCCTCGGATCGCTGTCATACAATCATCAACATTCCAGACCGCAACAGCGTCGATTGATGAAGACACAAGCCCTGGCCTTGGTCCTGATTCTGAGCACATCGGCTATTGCCGCCGAGGAAGGCGCTCACGACCCGCGCGCTTTCGAGCGCCTTGACCCGGCAGAGCTCCGGGCTGCCGAGGCACGGATTTACCAATTGGTGGAACGCCGCAGCGGCCGCGCCCTGCGCGCGCCCAACAACGAGGCCGAGGCCTATGTCCAGGCCCGGCAGCTGCGCCTGGCCGAGCGCATCCACGCGCAGCCTCGCAGCTGGCACACGGCCGAGGCCGAGGTCACGGAAAGCTTCTGGCCGGCAGCGCGCGCCACCCGTATCCAGATCGATGATCAAGGCCGGGTCCACATTCAATGCGTGGGCGCAGCCAGCCTGCTGGGGCCCAGGCTGCCCGACTTCCGCCTGTCCAACCAGCCGACCAAGGTTGAACGATGAAGATCGGCCTTCCTACCCTGCTGAACGCGTTTGGCCTGTTGCTGCTGGCTGGTTTCGCCCATGGCCAGGTCATTCAGACCAATTACACAGATCCTCAGGGATTCGGCTTCCGCGACACTCGGGCGGCCGCGCCGGTTCCCGGCAACAATGCCATCACTCTCGGCGCGCAGCGCCGGGCCGTCATGGACGCCGCCGTGGCGATCTGGGCCAGCCGCCTCGACAGCCGCATACCGGTACGAGTCAACGCCGAGTTCGACGACCTGGGCTGTGGCGACGAAGCCACCCTGGGCCTGGGCGGCACCACTTTCATCAGCTCCAGCTTCCTCAATGCCCCGGTCAGCAACCGCAATTTCCCCGGCTCGCTTGCCACCGCACTGCGCGGCCAGTACTTTGCCGGATTTGATGCAGAAATGCGGGTGACCTTCAATGCCCGAATCGACAGCGGCGACTGCGTCGACGGCGTCCAGGGCTACTGGTACGGACTGGACGCAAACACGCCGCCGCCGCTGGGCACGATCTCCTTTCTGGAACTGGTCGTGCACGAACTGGGCCATGGCTTGGGCTTCCAGAGCCTGACCAATCGCGAGACCCGGGAATTTCTTGGCAGCCCACCGCGCGCCGACATCTGGTCTGACTTCCTGTTCGGCATCAACGAAGGCCAAAACTGGGTTCAGATGTCAGCCGCCCAGCGTCGAGCCAGCTCGACCTCGGGGTCCAACCTGGTCTGGACCGGCGAGCGCGCCAACCTGCGCGCCGCCGAGCGCCTGCGTCCACCCGGTCGGGTCAGCGCCGAGCCGCCGATCAACGGCCAACGCCATTTCCCCGCCTGGATCCAGGGCTATCCGCCGTTCCTGCCGCTGGAAGGCCTGACCGCCGCCGTCGCCCTGGCCGATGGGCCGGGGCCGGCACCGGCCTCCAACCCCTGGCACCGCAACCTGGCTTGCGAGCCGCTGACCAACGCCAGCGAAGTGGCTGGTCGCATCGTGCTGGTCAAACGCGGCGACTGCACCTTTGCCACCAAGTGGCAGAACGTGCACGATGCCGGCGGCGCCGCCATCCTGATCATCGACAACCAGCCGCCGGGCGCCAACGCCATCGAACGTGACCGAGGCATTGCCGTGGACAGACTGCTGTCGACCCCGATCTGGCTGGTCGGGCGTGACACCGGCACCCGCCTGCGCGATAACCGCAACGGCCTGGAGCTGACCCTGGGCTACGACCTCAATGCACCTGCACGAGGCACCAACCAGGGCTTTATCAACATGCAAGCCTCGACGGAAAACACCAACAGCAACGTCTCGCACTTTGCCAGCTCCATGTTTCCGCAGTCGGTCATGAACCCGACGCTCAGCGGCATCGCCTATAGCGGTGAAGTCGATTTTGTGGCCGACCTGTTCGAGGATATCGGCTGGCGCAACAACACAGCCAAGCTGGATCAATACAGCGGCAACTGGTTCAATCCCGGCCGCAGCGGCGAAGGCTGCCAGCTGACCATGGAAGACGGGCCCGAGATTCCGGTGCTGACCTGTTACCTGTACCGCGACGGCGAACAGTTCTGGCTGATCGGCAATGGTGTCCACCTGGGCGACCGCTTCGAGTTCCACGAGATGATCATCACCTCCGGTGCCAACTATGGTCCGGCTTTCCGGCCTGATGACGTGGTACTCGAACAATGGGGCGAAATCATCATGCGGCCGTCGGACTGCAACACGGCCCGCTTCGATTTCAACCCCGATCCCGCCCAGGGCCTGCCCAGCTTCAGCTCAGCCATGGTGCGCATCGTTGGCGGCGACTGCAACCGCCGCGCCAACCAGCAGATCGATCGCAGTCGCAGCGGCAACTATTTCGACCAGTCGCGCGGCGGCGAGGGCATCCAGATCGCCCGCGAAGCCAACGGCAGCAGCTGGGTCCTGACCTGGTACACCTACGATCAGGGCGAGCAGGTCTGGATGATCGGATCTGGCAGCCTGATCGGCAACAGCATCGAATTCGGCGATGTTGTCCTGACCCGCGGCGGCCAATGGGGCCTGGACTTCAACCCCGACCAGGTCGAACGGATCGATTTCGGCACCATCACCGTGCGCTTCGAAAGCTGCAACGACATCGACATCCAATTCGACTCCATCCACCCCCGCTTCCCGTCCGAGCAACGCCCAATGACCCGCATCATCCCCCGAGATTGTTGACATAACCGTAGGCCGGGGCAACGCCCCCGGCGGTCCATGCCGGACATGTCTCCACCAACAACGATGCGTGATCGAAACCCGGCAAGGGCGCCGATCA
>REEQ01000072.1 GCA_007695005.1 Wenzhouxiangellaceae bacterium
CGGATTGCGGTGGCGGCCGCGGCCAGTCCGACTTGTCCAGCGCCATCCAGGCCTGGCGAAGCCTGTCGAGCTGCTGATCACGCAGCTCGTCCCTGGCCATGAAGTCGAACGCGGCCAGTCCATCACGCACCGATCTCACTTCTTCAGGTCTGGGCCAATCGTCCAGGATTGCCCCCAGACTGATGGCCGAAAAGCGGCGGGTGGATGGATAGACATCACCCATCGCCGCCAGCAGATAGGCCACCATCCAGGCCCGCTCACGACCGCGCTGATACTGGTCGGGCTGGCCCGCCCGCCAGGCCAGGACCGCCTTCTGCGCCGGATCACCGACCAGCACCGTGGACAGCTCGCTGAGCGCGGTTGAGCCACCATCCAGGCGCTCCAGGACCCGGTCGGCAAGCGATGCGCCGTTCCACTCGGCCAGCGCGCTGGCCGCCCACTGCGGTGTTTCTTCGACATGGCAATTGAGGCAGGCATTGGGGCGCCCGCTGGCGGCATCGCGATGGGCATCGGGCACCTCGATGCGATGGCTGCGGTG
Organism: Wenzhouxiangellaceae bacterium; assembly: GCA_007695005.1. Taxonomy (GTDB): domain Bacteria; phylum Pseudomonadota; class Gammaproteobacteria; order Xanthomonadales; family Wenzhouxiangellaceae; genus Wenzhouxiangella. The sequence continues at coordinate 539 of REEQ01000072.1, forward strand.
GATGTCCATGACGCCGTAGTTCAGATGCGGCATATGGCAGCTGTAGCACAGTGAACCCGGGCTGTCGGCAGCATGCCGGCTGTGGGCAATCAGCTGCTCCTCGCGACGAAAGTCCTGGTGGCAGCGCAGGCAGGGCGCATTGCCCCGGTTCCTGTCCGTGATCTGGCCGGCCGGATCACCGGCGTGCATGCTGTGACAATCCATGCATGACAGCTCCGCCTGCTGATAGCAGGCCGACTGCGCCATGCCCTGATACTCGTAGGCGGTCAGGCGCGGTGTGCCGTCGGCCCAGAACCGGAGCTTGAACAGGTCTTCATGGCCGACTACCGGCACCTGGGTATCGCGCCAGACCGGGACCACGAAGTCATGCAGGTCCTTGCCTGGTCGAAAGCGCGGCCCGCCATCCATCAGCTGTCGAAGCTCGGCGGCGTCGGGAATCATGCGCTGGGCATGGCACTGGGCACAGACATGGGAGCCGAGCCGGGCATCCAGCCTGACCGGATTGACGATGGAGGCATCCCTGCCCGGCGCGAGTCGCATCGTCACGCGAGCCGACAGCGCCCGGGCGAGCTCGGCGTGACGTTCGCCCGGACCATGACAGGTTTCACAGGAAATTCCCAACTCCGCCACTTCAGTATCGAAGCGGGAGTCACGGCCGACATCCACGGCTTCGCCGCGGCGGGCCCGGGCCTGCAGCTCCTCGTAGTTGCTCATTCGCGGCTGCGGACCGGTGTTGTGGCAGAAAATGCAGTTCTGGTTCCAGATCGCGATGTGCTCGTCAAAATCGCGTCCATCCGGGCCCAGGAACACCCCGTTCATGTGAACCCAGCGCTGATCACGGTTGTGCCACAGATAGTGCAGGCGGACGTGGGTGTTGTCCTCGGGTAATCGGGTTAGGTACTGCTGGTAGCGATGCGAGCCGACGGTCTTGTCGATCGTGATCCGGTTCAGCTTGTGGCCGGACTCCAGGTCGTAATAGTCGAAGTAGTATTGACCGTTTTCACGCACCGGCCGAACACGAATGCCGGCGTAGTCCAGCGCCCGGCCGTCAAACTGGCCCTGCACCGTCTCGGCCGTGGCAAACTGGGTCATGGTGCGGTGATAGGTGGCATACCAGCTGGCGTGCCGGCTGTCGTGACATTCGGCGCAAGCGGCCGAGCCGACGTAGGCCAGTGCAGCGGTGTCCACGGGTTGCCCCAGCTCATGCCAGGCGCGGCCCAGCAACCAGCCGGAAGGAATCAGAAAGCTCAGCACCAGCAATGCGATCAGGACGATATTGAGCTTGTTGACCATGGAAGGGCTTGAGACCGGAGGCAGGGACGCGGATACTGCCGGATTATAACCATGACTTTTCTGCCCGCATGAATTCGCCCCGCCATCGTCAGCGATCCAAGGCCAGGCGCCATCGATCAAGCCGGGCCGCGGCGGACAACCCGCAGCCGCCCGAGCCCGAAATTGCCCTGCAGATTCGCCAGGTCTGGGACCTGCCGACGCGACTCAGCCACTGGGCCATCGTCACCCTGCTGCTGATTCAGCTCATGAGCTCCCAGTTTCCGCTTCTGCCCACGACCTGGCACCTGTGGGCCGGCTATCTGTTGCTTCTGGTCGTGCTGTTTCGGACCGGCTGGGGCCTGGTTGGATCTGACAGTGCTCGCTTCGGCCCCATGCTGAGCAGTCTGCGCGGGCTACCTGCCTACCTGCCCCTGCTGTTCTCAAACCGTCCCACGCACTGGCCGGGTCACAACCCGGTCGGCGCCCTGTCGAGCTTGCTGCTGCTTGCCTTGCTGTTGATCAGTTGTGTCAGCGGCCTGTTCGTGGAAACCTGGGCTGAATATCGTGGCCCGCTGGCAGAACGGGTCAGCCGGTCCACCAGCCTGTGGTTGGCAGACCTGCACAGTGTCATTCGCTGGCCGATCTATGGCCTGGTATTGATCCATATCGGCGCCGTCAGCGGCTATCTGCTGTTCAAGGGCGAAGACAGGATCGGGCCGATCTTCGGCAACGGGCGAATCGCGGTGCGCCCCGGCAACGACCTGCAGCAGCAATCGACCCGACGGGCAATGGTGGTTCTGACCCTGTGTCTTGCCCTGCTTTTGACCATCGTCGTCTTCGGCCCGATTGCCTGATTTGCGCACGCCGAGCCTGACGGCAGGCCTCGCCCCCCTCCCCTTCCAGGCCCCTGTGAAAGCCTGACAAGGTGCCCAAGCCGGCGCGAACCCTGCCGAGGTCGGTGGTCGGTGGTCGGTGGTCGGTGGTCAGTGGTCAGTGGTCAGAGGTCAGAGGTCAGTGGTCAGTGGTCAGTGGCC
>REEQ01000007.1 GCA_007695005.1 Wenzhouxiangellaceae bacterium
GCATTCAAGGAAATTCGTTGGCGCCGATCAGAGCTAGCAGGCGGCTCAGGGTTTCCTTCAAAAGTTGGGGGTCGGCCATAGCTGCTCGTTTGGCCTTGCGCTCTCGCCAGTCGAGGGTGTGGACCATGCTGGAAACGACAACGCAATCCTGTTCCAGGGTGGTGACTCGCACTTCGGTGGCGCTGCCGCGGATGCTGGTGCTGACCGGGCAGCAGATCAGCAGACCGGTCTTGCGATTGTAGGCCGAGCTGGAAAGCACCAGGGCAGGCCTTAGCTTGCCGATTTCCTTGCCACGTGTTGGTTCGAAGTCAAGCCAGACGATCTCGCCCCGCTCGGGCACGAACCGGGCCATCAGCGCGGCAGTTCAGAGCTGACCAGCTCGGGCAATTCGTCAGCGTGCGCCTTGTAAGGCGTCATCCCGTCCAGAAGCTCGTCTTCGCTCCAGGTCCTGGCAGCCGAGGACTTGGGCCGGATCAGCAGGCCGTCTTCGGTCAGCTCCATAGTGACCAGCGCCCCTTTCTCCAGTCGGGCCGCTTCACCAATGGTCTTGGTAATGCGCAATCCCATACTGTTGCCCCAAGCCTGGATTCGACCTTCGAAATGGTGCCTGGTTTTTGCAGAAGAAGACATGGTCTGTAAAAGTGCGGAAGTATAGCCAAAGTGTATACATCCAAAGCCTGGTTGGCAAATATCTTGACCAAGAGAAACAGTTTCCCCTACCCCCCAAACACCCACCCGATGGCCGTGTAGGCCAGTACCACGATCAGCACGGTAAACAGCAGGTTCAACAAGATGCCAGCGCGGGCCATCATCGGCACGGTGAGCAGGCCGGAGCTGTAGACCACGGCATTCGGCGGGGTGGCGACTGGCAGCATGAATGCGCAGGAGGCGGCCAGGGTGGCGGCGGCAGCAAACAGCAGCGGGTCCTGGCCCAGGCCGATGGCAGCCGCGCCCAGCACCGGCAGGAAAGCCGCGGCGGTAGCCGTGTTGCTGGTGATTTCGGTCAGCATGATGACCAGGGCGACGGCGACGGTCAGCAGCATGATCACCGGCCAGCCGCCCAGGGCCAGGACCAGCTCGCCGATGGACTCGTCCAGGCCGGTCTGGCCGATCGCCGCGGCCAGGCTCAAACCACCGCCGAACAGGATCAGGATGCCCCAGGGCAGTTGTTTGGTGGTCTCCCAGTCCAACAGGCCGCCGGCCTGGCGCGGCCCGGCCGGGATCAGGAACAGGGCCAGGGCTGCGGCCATGGCAATACCGGCATCGCTCAAGCCCGGAATCCAGGTATCGAGCAGCGGCCGGCTGATCCACAGGGCCGCCGTGCTGGTAAAGACAATGGCCACGCCCAGCTCCTGGCGGCTGATCGGCCCCAGCGCGCGGCGCTCCTGCATGATCAGATCGTGGCCGCCGGGCAGGCTGGCCAGGCGCAGCGGAAACAGCAGCTTGATCAGCAGCAGAAAGGTCAGCGGTACACCAACGATGACCAGCGGCAAGCCGACCAGCATCCACTGGGCAAAACCAATCGTCACGCCGTGGCTTTCGAGCATGTAGCCGGCCATCAGGGCATTCGGCGGGGTGCCGATCAGGGTGCCGACGCCGCCGATATTGCAGGCATAGGCAATGCCCAGCACCAGCGTGATGCCGAAGGCCCGCACCTCGGTCTGCTGCGCGGCATTGTCTGCATTCGCCGGCTTCGCCAGCTTGATCACCGACAGGGCAATCGGCAGCATCATCAGCGCGGTGGCCGTGTTGCTGACCCACATGCTCAAAAACGCCGCGGCAATCATGAAGCCCAGCACGATCGCCTGCGGCGAGCTGCCGATCCAGCTGACGATGGTCAGGGCGATGCGCTTGTGCAGGTTCCAGCGCTGCATCGCCAGCGCGATCATGAAGCCGCCCATGAACAGAAAGATCAGCGGGTTGGCATACGGTGCCGTGGCCTGAGCGATGGTGCTGACTCCCAACAGGGGCAAAAGAACGATGGGCAGCAGGGCAGTGGCCGGAATCGGAATCGCTTCACTGATCCACCAGATCGCCATCAGCGCGCCGAGAGCGGCCACTGACCAAGCCTCGGGACTCATGTTGGCCGGTGCCGGTGACAGCAGCATGCTGACAAAAACCAGTGGCCCCAGCCAAAGGCCGATGGCCTGGCGACGGCTGCGCGGGCGCTTCGAGGATTCAGTGCCGGGGTTCGAGGTCATCTGCCAGTCGTGCGTGTGCGTTCGCAAATCATCATGCCATGACCGCGCCAGGCTGCTGCCCTTGATTAGCCGATCGCTTAACCCCACCCTGTGGATAAGTCGAACATCAGCAGGGGAGTCAACCCGTTATGCGAATGGACAAATTGACCGCGCGCTTCCAGCAGGCGCTGCAGGAGGCCCAGAGCCTGGCTGTAGGCATGGATCACGCCATGCTCGAGCCCGAGCATATCCTGGTCGCCTTGCTCGATCAGGAAGGCGGCGGTATCCGCGGCCTGCTTTCCCGGGCCGGCGCTCAGGTCAATGCCCTGCGCTCAGCTCTCGGCGAGAAGCTGGACAGCCTGCCACGGGTGTCCGGCCAGGCCGGCCAGATCAACCTGTCCAACGACTCGGGGCGGGTTTTGAACCTGACTGACAAGATCGCGCGGGATCGGGGTGATGCCTACATTGCCTCGGAGCTGTTCGTGCTGGCCGCGCTGGATGCCAAGCTGGGTGTAAGCGAAATCCTGCACCGGGCCGGGGTGACCAAGAAGGCGGTTGAAGATGCCATCGAGGCGGTGCGCGGCGGTGAAAAGGTCGACGATCCCAATGCCGAAGACAGCCGCGAGGCGCTGAAGAAATACACCATCGACCTGACCGAGAAGG
>REEQ01000153.1 GCA_007695005.1 Wenzhouxiangellaceae bacterium
GATCAATCACGTGCAGCGCCAGGCGGTTGTCGGAGAACACGATGCGGCCGTTGTCCGCATCCCAGGCGTGGAGCTGGTAGAAGTCCGGTCCCAGCGCGAACTCCTGGCGCTCGCCCAGTCCCGACTGATCGGCAATGACCAGGGTCTGACCGTCCAGCGACTCGACGATCCAGGCAATATCTTCGCCGGCCGGCGACCACAGCGCCGGGTATTCACGCACGCCGTCGGTACGGGTCAGGTTGCGGGTCGAGCCGTGCTCCACCGGTACGGTGAACACCTCGCCGCGGGCGGTGATGACCAGGCGCTGGCCGGTCGGTGAAATGCCCACGCCCTGGATATTGTTGCGCACGTTGCGCCAGCCGGGCTGGCGCTGGGGCAGATCGGGGTTCAATTGAATGTCCAGGCTGCGCTGGCTGCGTTCGACCAGGTCGAATTCATGCAAGCGACCGCCAGCTTCGAACACCACCTGATCACCATGGCGGGCGGCCCAGCGGATATCCCAGGTTTCCTGATTGGTCAAGCGCTCAGGCTCGCCCAAGCCGGGCGAGACGATGAACAGGTTGAAGATCTTGTCGTCGCGGTCAGACAAGAACAGCAGCTCCTCGCCGTACCAGAGCGGGTTGATGTCATTGACCCGCTCGCCGGGAACGGCCTGGACTTCCCCGGTGGCCGGGTTCAGCACCCGGATCGACGGGGTCGTGCCACCGCGATAGCCGCGCCAGCCGGCACCACCGCCGTAGAGGCCGTTGTAGGCGGGACCAAAATCGATATAGGCCAGGCGCTCGCCGTCCTCGTGCCACTGGCCGCGGAAAAAGCGCGCCTCCATCTGCTTGGCCGGGGCGCCGCCATCGACCGGGACATGGAAGAGCTGGGCAGAGCGACCGTGATCGGTCTCCCGCCGCGAGGCAAAGGCCACCTGCTGCCCATCGGCAGACCAGCCAACCGGAATGTCATCGCCCGGATGCCAGGTCAGCCGGCGGGGGTTGCCTCCGTCGACGCTGATCACGTAAACGCTGGTATTGCCCTCGTAGTCGGCGGCAAAGGCAATCAGCCGACCGTCAGGGGAAAAGTGCGGGTTGTTTTCCTCGGCCGGGCTGGTAGTCAGCCGACGCGGGTTCGCGCCGTCGCGCTCGCTGATCCAGAGGTCACCGGCATAGACAAAGGCCAGGTGGTCGGCCGATACGGCTGGCTGGCGCAGCAGGTGGGTGGGCTCGGCGGCCAGCAGGCCGGACAGTGACCACAGCAGCAGGACGGACAGGGCGGGAATGAGTTTCAGGGGCATCGACTAGGCCTTGGTCTGGCGATCAAAACGGTGGCAAAGGATAACCCATGGGCGGTGCAGGCTACCCCTGCCAGTGGTCACATCTCGGCGGGAGCCCGAATCCTCAGCGATGGGCTGGGCGCCCCTGGAGATGGTCGAAGCTTCCCTGGCCACGAATACTGACATCCCCTTCGCCCTCGAACTCGAAGGTGGCCGACCAGATTTCGCCGTCTTGCACGACGTCAATGCTGCCGCTGAAATCCAGGCCGCGATGGTTCTGCAGGCTCACCGAAACCACGCCGGGGCCGCGACGGTTGGCCAGTTGGAAGGTGCCCGGTCGTGCCACATCACCTGGAAAGTCGAAAGACAGCTCCGGGCCCTGGATACTCCAGTCGTTGCGAAAGCGCATGAATTCGACCCGATCCTCGCGCTGGCCGTCGACAAGCAACTGATAATGCGCTTCACCGTTGCGAGTCAGCGGAATCTGGTAGGCACGGCCACGAATATGACGGTAATTGCCCTCTGCCTCATCACCACCGCTGAACTCGAACTGCAGGCTGAGACGCTCGCCAATCTCGGCGATGCTGATCGTACCGCTGCCGCCAATGTTCAAGCTCTGTCCGTAGCCGCCGAACTGAACAAAAGCCTCACCGTGTCGGGCCCGGGCAAAGGTCTCAAGCGGGTAGGTCTGGCCTGCGCGTGCGCCGGGCGGAAGCTGGATGGTGACATGACCGGTCTCTCGGTCCGGCTCCTCGTCGCCACGCTGCAAGTCCATCCGCATCATCAGCGAGTACGGGCCCTCATCGTTGGTGGCGACAACGCGCTCGCGGCCGCCAGTGCCGTCTCTCCGCTCGCGGGAGCTTCCATAGGTGCTGGGCGAATAACGCAACCGCACGCGATCGCCTGAGTAAGGGCCCACCGACCGTACCCGACCAACGATATCGATTTCAAACTCGCCCGGCGCCAGTCCCTGGCCGATGTCCGCTGTCGAAGCGCTTGAGCCGCGGTTTTCATCGCCGCCGCAAGCGACCAGCAGCCCCAAGGCTGCGGCCACAATAGCGGGCACCAGAATGAATCGCCTGGTTGTCATCGGTCTTTTCTCCAACAAAGCTGGCATCAATTTCTTTCTACGTCATCTGGACGAAAAGCTTGCCAGGCACACCGTCATCTCCGTATTCTCCGAGGCTGGCTGCCGCTGGGAACCTGTTGCATGAATGCTCGAACGGTCCGCGTCTGGGATCTGCCCTTGAGGCTGTTTCACTGGCTGCTGCTGGTCTGCGTGGCCGGCGCGCTGATCTCGGTGCAGATGAAGGCCATGGACTGGCACGGCCGCTTCGGCCTGGCTGTGCTGGGTCTGCTGGTGTTTCGCCTGGTCTGGGGCCTGATCGGCTCGACCCATGCCCGCTTCTGGTCATTCGCGCCGGGCCCGCGCAGCCTGGTCGACTACCTGCGTGGACGCTGGCATGGCCTGGGCCACAACCCGCTGGGGGCCTTGTCGGTGTTTGCCATTCTGGGTGTGCTGGCTTTCCAGGCCGGCAGCGGCCTGTTCGCCGACGATGTGATCGCCTACACCGGCCCGC
>REEQ01000170.1 GCA_007695005.1 Wenzhouxiangellaceae bacterium
AAAAAAGGCCCGGATCTTGCGATCCGGGCCAAAGCAGCAGCCTCGCTAGGGCCGAGGGAAGCCCAGGCTGCTTCGGGGTAGTCGTGCTTCAAGCGGATGCAGCGGACTTGGTTTCGGCCTTCGCGGCAGCGGGCTTGGCAGCCGCAGCTTCCTGCTTCTTGGCCAGTTCGGCAACACGCTTGTTGAGCTCGGCAACACGCTTGCTCAGCTCATTGATTTCATCGGAAGTCGGTACGCCCAGGCGAGAAAGGGCACGGGCCACGCGCTGCTCAAACACCTTCTCGAGCTTGTCCCAGTTTGCCTGGGCAGTTTCGCGTACCTTGCCAACCCGGCTTTCGACATCGCCGCGAACGCCGCCAACGGTATCGCTGGCCATTTTGCGGCCCTTGCTTTCCAGCTTGGAGCCTTCGGCAACCAGCTTTTCGAACAGCTTGGCGGACTCGCCGAGTACCTTGCTGCGGGTATCGTCCAGAGCCTTGCTGCCCTGCTTGACGATCTTGCCACCTTCCTGCTGGGCAAGGGCAAACGCACCCAGGCCGGCCAGCCAGATTTCCTGGGCGTAATCCTGTGCCTGGTTGGCAGCCGTCTTGCGGCTGGCGGTCTTCTTGGTCACCTTCTTCTTGGCAACCTTTTTCTTGGCGGTCTTCTTGCTCATGGTCAATCTCCTGTTTCGAAAATTCCTGCGGTCGATGGGGCTGCCATCCAACGCTTCGAGAGTTAAGATAGACCCGGGAACTAGAGTGGTCACACTAATGACGGATACGAGCAACTGGGCGGAATTTCCGCATGACAGCAAACCCTTCGACTACACCGGCGGCAAACTTGCCAAGGCTTGGCCCAATCTGCATCGAGGCGACTGTGAGCCCTTTCCCGATGCCGATCGCATTGCCCGGCTGGACCCCGCTAATGAGGACCCCGCCGGCACCGCCGAGGTGCTGGCCGATGCCTGGCGCGCGTTCCATCGCGGCGATTTCGCCGACGCTGTCAACCTTGCCGATTCAATAGGCCTGCTCGGCCACGCAGTAGCGAACAAGGCCAGCGGCATCTACGCCGATTACCTGGAACAAGACGATGAGGCAAAGCTGGCCATCTACAAGGCCGGCATCGAGCGTGCCGAGCAGGCTTGCCGGGCCTATCCGGACGATGCCAACGCCCACTATTTCCATGCCTTCCTGCTGGGTCGCTACAGCCAGTGCATTTCCGTGGCAACCGCGCTCGCACAGGGCGTTGGCGGCAAGATCAAGGCCTCGCTGGAAAAAGCACTGAAGCTTGCCCCGGAACATGCCGAGGCTCTGACTGCAATGGGCCTGTACCACGCCGAGATCATCGACAAGGTGGGTAAACTCGTAGGATCAATGACCTATGGCGCCAGCGCGGACAAATCGATGAAATGCTTCGAGCAGGCGCTGGCACTGACCCCGGACGCCGCGATTGCCCATCTGGAATATGGCAACGGGCTGTACCTGCTCTACGGCGACAAGCGTCTTGATGAATCCAATGCTGCCTATGCCCAGGCCGCGGCCTGCAAGGCCATCGACGCCATGCAGCAACTCGACATCGAATACGCCAGGGCCTCGAGTGAATAGCTTCAGTCGACAGCGCCCTCGATCCACTGGTGCACATCGTCCACCAGGTCCGGGCTGACCCAGCCCGGCTGCGGACCGATCAGCATGGTCAGGTGCAGCAGATTGTCGAATTCGACATGGAAGTTGCGCATCACTTCATCCGGGTCCGGGACCAGCTTGTTGTCGGTGATCAAGCCGCAAAACACCAGGCCCTGGTAGCTGATGATGCTGATACCCATGCCGATAGACCCGGACTGCGGCACCCAGAACATCATCTCGCGGATCGGCGCGCCGGCCATGTAAAGCGTCTCCTGGGGCCCGGGCACATTGGTCAGCACCGTACTTGCCTTGCGGCTGAACAATTCCAGCGCCGGCTTCTGCAGGGCTGATGGCCCCATTCCCAGCGCCGCCAGCAAGCCCAGCGACATCACCGCCTGCTTGGACTGCTTGAGCTTGTGCATGAACTCTGCCACCTGGTACAAGCGTGCCAATGGATTGGACTCGGCAATCGGCAGGTCAAGGAAAACCAGACCAAAATGATTGCCCAGGTCACGCGCGTGTTCCAGCGGACGCAGATTGACCGGCACCGTGGCACGCATGGTCAACTCGGATGGATCATCGCCACGCTCAACCATATAGCGATGCAGGGCGCCAGTCATGACAGCGATCAGGACATCGTTGACCGTACAACCCAGCGCCTTGCCCACGGCCTTGACCTCTTCCAGCGACACCGGCTCGGCCAGCGCCACATTCTTGCGCACTCCGATTTCGCCTTTGAAGCGCGAGGGGGGGTCATCCTCCAACAGCAGGGCCGTGGCCAGCTCGGTCAGTATTTCGCCAGCACCATAGGCATACTCCTGGGCAATATGCGGCTCTCGCAGCAGGTGCAAAGCCTCATCGACGACCTTCTGGCTGACATGCTGGACCGCATCCAGTCCCTCCTTGGCCGGCGCCATCAAGCGCCGGAAGATATTGGACTCCGCTGCCCGGCGTTCTTTCCAGCGCTCCTGCGACACCAGCCTTTCGGAGTCTTCGGCACTGCGCTCGGTCAGTGACAGCAGAACCTGAACCAATGCGATGCCATCGGCGTAGCAGTGGTGAATCCGCGAAACCACGGCCGGGCCATCCTTGTAGTTTTCTACCAGATGAAACTGCCAGAGTGGCTTGGTCTTGTCGAGCGGCGTTGAGGCCAGCTCGGAAACGAACTCTTCCAGTTCTGCCTTACCCGCCGCGCCCGGCAGTGCAATACGGCGCACGTGGGAGCTGATCTCAAAATGCTCGTCTTCTTCCCACCAGCAACCCCTGACATGGTCGACCGCTTTCTGCCGAAAGCGCGGAAAGGCCAGAAACCGGTTGCTGATGATCTCCTTGAAGTGCTCGAAGTCTACCGGACTGGACAGCACAATCACCCCGGTAATCATCATCAGGTTGGTCGGCTGCTCCATGCGCAACCAGGCAGTATCGACCTTGGCGATCGGTTCTCGACGAGCGGTGGACACGGAGATGTTTCCCTTTGCGGCGGGCCTGAGCGAGGCTAGATTCTCGCAGTCCGGGCAGCCCCGGTCAATGAACCTGACGCTGAGGCGCGTTCTCGGCTGGCTGATTGACCAGGTCGTAGGGAAGCCTGACCTGCTCCAGTCCGAACTGTTTGAAAACGGGCTGAAGCTGATGATGCATCAACGGATACAGCTGTCTGGTCAAGGAGCCGTGACTACGTGAGAAGGTCTCGAAATCCAGCGGATCACCGGCAAACTGACGGTAAACCGTTTGCATCACCAGCTCGATTGTGAACAGGGGTCGCGTTTGCTCGTCCGACTCGCGACTGCCACGGCAGAGCATGCGCGCCGTGACCTGGAACTGGTGGACCCCCTTGTCGGCCGGCATTTCTCGTGGCGTCAGCTTCAGCTCGACTTTGGCGCTGAATTTCTGCTCCGGTGGCACGATCTCAACCAGATCCGCGTTCAGGCGGGTCACCTGGGTGTGCGCCAGGGCGAAGCGTTCGAGCAGGTTGATCATTCCGGAGTCCATTCGGCGTTTCAAGCTCTCTCAATGGCTGCCGATCAGCCATTTTTCAAGCCGTCCTTGCAAATAGCGACGATGCGCATCAGCCCCGGAGGCAAGCATTGGCCGAAAAAAAACCCGCGCCCCGACAGGGGGCGCGGGCGTACCTTTTTCAAAACCCTGCTTACTGCGGAGAGAAAATCAATGCCTGGGCAGCGGTAGCCTCGGCAGCCTCCTCACCAATATTCAAGGGCAGGTAATCGTTGACCAGCCAGCGCCGCAGCTGGTTGGTGTAGAACGGGCTCAGGAATACCCCGCTCCGACCGCCGGGGATGATTTCATGAGCCACCGGGCCGTCCGGAGTCAGTTCGGCAACGTTTCGACGTGCCGCGCCGCTACCGAACATGAATGAGTTGACCCCGCGAGCCCGGGCGCTGTGGCTGGAGGCATCGACGGCCTCGAATCCGCCGGCACGAGCAACCCCCGGCAGACCATCGACGCTGGGCATGAAGCCCCCGGCTGGCGGGACGTTGAACGGTGCCGTATTCAATGGGTGATCAAACTCGACTCGGTGCAGCTTGCCCCAACGGTAATCGTTCTGGTCTGTCGAATTGCCGAAGGCGGCGGCGAAAGCGTCCGATGCCAACCTGTCCAGGGTGTTTTGCAAGGATGCAAGCAAGACCACGTCACGCGCATCAGCTGGGGCAAGATCCGGGATGCCGGGAACATTGAAGTAGGTCAGACCAGATGCCGCCTGACCCTGCGTAAGCGGGAACAAGCGCAGCTGGTTGACAAGCGCTCGCCATGCCAGTTTGGCACTCGGTAGCGCATCGCTCAGCCCAACGGCGGTCAGCGTTGCATCAATGGTATTGGCGATGACCTCGCCTCGCCAGACGCTGTAAATGGTGGCAGCGATGCTGGCATCGACCTGCTCGGAAGTCGGTACGCTGTTGCCCATCGGATCGCCACCCGGATCAAACCCGCCCTCGATACCTGTCGGGGTAGAAAAATCCCACGCCGCCAGACGGCCCATGGCCTCCTGGACGCGCTCGTCACCAGCAAGCGCTGCCAGCGCCGGATGCGCCTCTTCGTCGGCAGCATTGGCGAAAGCCTGGAGCAGGAACGGCAGCAGCAGCTCAGCATCCAGCAGCTGGTTGTTTGCCTGCAAGGCCTTCATGTCATCAATCGTCACATTACCCCGGGCGACAAGATCCTGGAGCACTCGATCGACGCGCCCCTGCCGCAAGTCGGAGTAGTTGGTGTTGAGGTAATAGATGCCGTTGCCGCCCGGACGCAGCTGGCTCAGGGGGTTGCCGTCGAGCGTGGTGCCGACCGGGTCATTGTTGGCGTTGGCCAGATAGCCCCAGGGCGGATTGATGATCTGCGGCATCTCATCGCGCGGAATAATCGCGTAAGGCGTGGCCTGGCCCGGCTCCGGCGAGTCGGTCAGCAGCCACTCATGATTGAGAGCACCGCTGCCATCACGAATGAACCAGGGCGGACGTCCGCCGTCCGGCATCAGATCGTTTTGCAGATCCGCCCGCAGCGGCATGTCACCGCCGATGAAGTAGGCGATGTTGCCCTCGATGTCGGCATACAGGAAGTTTTGCGATCCGAAGGAGAAGCGCGTCAGTCCGGCGACGAAGTCGTCAAGGCTGCGAGCCCGGCTCCAGGCACGGAAGGACGACAGCTCGAAAGTGGCGCCCCAGCCAGTGTACTGAACGGTCAGTGCGGTATCACCCATCAATTCGACGATCGGACCGTTGTTGCGGCGCGGCACGATGAAGGTGATGCCGCCGGCGTCGTAACCGACGTTGGCGCGATTGACATCATCCATCACGCCATTGCCCGGGGTATTCAGAAAGTAGCTCTGGAAGGCATAGATGATCGGCTCCGGCTGGCCCTGGTGGACGGTGTGCGTGGGCAGACCAAAGTTGTTGACCAGAATGGGATCCTGGAAGACATCGGTGACGTCCAGACGGTTGACTGTCGAGCCCCAGCACAGGAAATCGGTACAGGCTTGAGCGTTGACCGGCGCACCCGGGAATACCACCCCACTGACGGTCATCCCTTCGTCACGAATCACCAGGTTCTCGTTCATGAAAATCGGCGGCATGCTCAGGCCCAGGTGCGGGTCATTGGCAAACAGCGGAAAACCCGACTCGGTATGCTCTCCCGATACCGCCCACCAATTGCTGCCAAGATCCAGGCCCTGGTTGAGAATGGGCAGGTCTTCAACGCGCTCCAGGTAGCGGCGCGCCAGCTCTACCGTGGTGTCGTCGAAACGAGCCATGCTGTCGACCAGCGAGGCGTTGGCATCCAGTCCGGCGATCCGCTGGTTGTCGACACTGGCCAGCCCGACAACATCGGTCTGGTCAGACTGCTCGGCATCCGCGCCGGGCACGATAATGCCGATGCGATCAAAGAAATCCGGAATACTGACCCGACCGTCCACCGGAATGCTCAGGTTCAGGTCCTGCAGGAACAGCGCGGTGCCGTCAAAACCAACGGCATCGCCGACTGCCTGATAGGTGCCGATACGCACGGTGTTGCCAATCGCCGATAGACTCTGGTCGAATGACAGCTGGAAAGCCAGCAGCTTGCCAATCACCAGTGAGTCGACCGGAGACCAGGGCTCGGCCGTGGTCAGTTCCAGCGCGGCAGCATACTCCGGCGGCAGGGGGTTGGTGGCCAGAAAGTGGTTCACGCCATCCGCATAAGCCTTCAACCAGGCTTTTTCAGTGGCGGTCAGGCGGGTATAGCTGGCCCAGGCGGCGCGCCGCAGCCCAAGCGTACGCAACTGGATATCGTTGGCCAGCGCCGGTTGGCCGACCAGCTCTCCCAGCGTGCCACTGGCAGCACGCCGCAGGAAGTCCATCTGGAAGAAGCGATCCGCGGCATGCAGGTAGCCCTGCACGAAAGTGACATCAGCCTCGGTCTCGCCGACGATGGTCGGGATGCCGTTGGCATCGGTGTACACGGTCACATCGGATGCCAGTCGCGGCACCGTGACCTGGGCCTGAAGTGCAGCAGCGGCGCACAGGCCGGCTGCCAGTAGCAAAAGTCGCCTCATGTTGAAGATCCCCGTCGTTATGTGGTTTGAACCTCAGATTATGGCACATCTGTCAGGAGTGACAACACGGTCGGTGCGCAAGCGCAAGGGCTCGATCTTCGGCTATTTCCGCCAGCCTCAAGCCGCGCCTGGCGAGGCCTGAGGCGGCCGCTGCTCAGAGCTGGGTTCGCACGTCCAGCAGTTCCGGAAAAAAGGTCAGCTCCAGCGCACGCTTGAGGAAGTCCACCCCACTGGAACCGCCGGTGCCGCGTTTGAAACCGATGATGCGCTCAACGGTCTTCATGTGCCGAAAACGCCAAAGCTGGAACGACTCCTCGACATCCACCAGGCGCTCGCACAGGGCGTACTCGGTCCAGTATCGATCGGTGTTGCGATAAATCTCGACAAACACCGGCACCAGCTCAGGGCTGCGCCGGTGCGGCAGGGACCAGTCGCGTTCGACCAGAGCCTCAGGGACTGCGTGGCCGGTCCGATGCAGATGGCGAAGGAACTCGTCGTACAGGCTGGGCGACTGCAGCGCTGAGCGCAGGCTGGCCTGGGCCTCCGGTGCATGGTCGAACAACCGCAGCATCTGCCCATTCTTGTTGCCCAGCATGAACTCGACCAGGCGGTACTGCCAGGACTGGAAACCGGAGGCATCGCCGAGGCGGTCTCGGAACTGCACGTACTCGCTGGGTGTGAGCGTTTCGAGCACTGCCCACTGGTTGAACAACTGCTGCTGGACCAGCTTGATCCGGGCCAGGATTTTCAGGCAGGGATCCGGGTCATCAGCCTCCAGCTGGCGGATTGCCGCTCGCAATTCGTGAATAACCAGCTTGAACCAGAGCTCGCTGGTCTGGTGTTGAATGATGAACAGCAATTCGTCGTGATGCGGCGGGTCAGACAGCGGCGCCTGTGCATCCAGAATCCGATCAAGAAGCAGGTAACCCGAATAATCAAGCCGATCAGTCAGGTCCGTGCGGATCGATGTCTCCAGTTCGCGTTGATTGTCCATGTCGGACATGATTGCATTGACTCCCGTGATGCAAGACCGGACTGGAGTTTAACCTCCCTGCCCGGCCAGCGTATAATGGCGGACTCCCCTGACCCGGGCCATCGAGAAGCCGGGACGGGTACGCAAATTTCCCAGACGGATTCAAAACCGACGAGGTACGACATGGCGCGAACAGTCGCCGCTTTCAAGGTGGACCATTTCCAGTTCCTGGGCGCTGACGGCAAGCTGCTCGATGAGCAGCACGTTCCGGCGGTGGCGCGGGATTTTGATCGGCTGACCGATCTTTACCGACTGATGACCCTGACCAGGGCTTTCGACAAGAAAGCGGTTGCCCTGCAGCGCACCGGCAAGCTGGGCACCTACGCCTCCAGCCTTGGCCACGAAGCCGCGCACGTGTCGATCGGTGCAGCCATGCAGGAAGAGGACTGCCTGGCGCCGATGTACCGCGAATACGGCGCTCAGTTCTATCGAGGCGTGAAGATGTCGGAAGTACTGCTTTACTGGGGCGGTGACGAGCGCGGCAATGACTTCTCCGGCCCCCGCCATGACTTCGCCTGGTGCGTTCCGATTGCCACCCAGTGCCTGCACGCAGCCGGTGCCGCCATGGCCTACAAGTTAAAGAACGAGGCTCGGGTGGCGGTTTCCATCGTTGGCGATGGTGGTTCTTCGAAGGGAGACTTTCTGGAGGCGATCAACGCAGCCAGCGCCTGGAAGTTGCCCCTGGTACTGGTCATCATCAACAATCAGTGGGCCATTTCAGTGCCGCGCTCGAAACAGAACTCGGCCACTACGCTCGCCCAGAAAGGCATTGCCGGTGGTTTGCCCAGCATTCAGGTGGACGGCAACGACCTGATCGCCTGCCTTTGGGCGATGGAGAAAGCGGTCTCGGCCGCCCGTGCCGGCAAGGGCGCTTTCGTCATCGAAATGCTGACCTACCGCCTCAGCGATCACACCACGGCCGACGATGCCCGTCGCTACCGCCCGCAGGAAGAAGTTGACGAAGCCTGGGAGCAGGAACCACTGAAGCGCCTGCGCAGCTACCTGATCGATCAGGGAGCCTGGGACGATCAGCGCGAGCAGGAATTACTGAGCGAGTGCAGCCAGTTTGTCCAGCAGGCCGCGGATGAGTACATGGATCTGGTCCAGAACAAGCCACAGCCGCTGACCGCGATGTTTGATTACATGTATGCCGATTTGCCGCACGACCTGGTCGAGCAGCGCGCTTACGCCGAGCAGTTCCCGGAAGACGGAGGCCACCACTGATGGCAAAGATCACCCTGATTGAGGGCGTCACCCTGGCCCTGGCTCGCGCCATGGAAGAAGACCAGAGCGTCGTCGTCCTGGGCGAGGATGTGGGCGTCAACGGCGGTGTGTTCAGGGCCACTGCGGGCCTGCAACAGCGCTTTGGTGATGAACGTGTGATCGACACGCCGCTGGCCGAAGTGATGATCGCCGGCGTCAGCGTCGGAATGGCGTCGCAGGGCATGAAGCCGGTTGCCGAAGCGCAGTTCTGCGGCTTTACCATGCCGATGATCGACCACATCATGTGCCATGCCGGACGGATGCGAAACCGCACCCGCGGCCGCTTGAGCTGCCCGATGGTGCTGCGTTTTCCCACCGGCGGTGGCATTCATGCCCCGGAACATCATTCTGAAAGCCCAGAGGCCCTGTTTGCCCACATGCCGGGCATCCGCGTCGTCATGCCGTCTTCTCCGTCACGCGCCTACGGCCTGTTACTGGCCGCCATTCGCGATCCGGACCCGGTCATATACATGGAACCCAAGCGCATTTACCGCTGGCAGCGCGAGGATGTGGAGGATGACGGTGAGGCCTTGCCGCTGGATGTCTGCTTCACCCTGCGCGATGGCAAGGACATCACCCTGGTCACCTGGGGAGCGATGGTCAAGGAAACGCTGCAGGCGGCAGACCAGCTCGAAGCCAAGGGCATCAGCGCCGAAGTGATCGATGTCGCTACCTTGAGCCCGATCGACATGGACACGATCGTCGAATCGGTAGCGCGCACCGGTCGTTGCGTTATCGTCCAGGAAGCGCCGAAGCACTGCGGCGTGGCCAGCGAAATCGCAGCACACCTGGCCGACGCCGGCATCTGGAGCCTTCACGCCCCGGTCAAGCGCGTCTGCGGTTACGATACCGTGATGCCGCTGTACCGCAATGAAATGAAGTACATGCCCAGCGTTCGTCGCATCCTGCATGCGGTCAATCAGGTTCTGGAGGTCTCATGAAAGTTTTCAATCTGCCAGATCTCGGTGAAGGCTTGCCGGATGCCGAAATCGTCGAGTGGCTGGTCAAGGAAGGCGACCAGGTCGAACTGGATCAGCCGATGGTGTCGATGGAAACGGCCAAGGCAGTGGTCGAAGTACCCAGTCCGTACACCGGTCGCATCATCAAGTTTCACGGCCAGGCCGGTGATGTGATTCAGACCGGGGCCCCGCTGGCCGAGTTCGACACCGGCGAAGCCGAGCCAGCCGCCGCGCCAGAGCCCGATCAGGATCGCGAGGCCGAGCCGGCAGCGCTTGGGCTGGAGCAGGATTACACTGCCGCAGCAGCCGCTCCTGCCGATCAGGGTCCGGACAAGGCCACCCCGGCCTGGCAGACCGAGAGTCGGGATCAGGCCGCCGAGCAGGCGGAGTCTGATACCAGCCAGGCCTCGGACGAGCACCAAGCCGTGCACGCACCTGAGCCCGAACCTGAGCCCGAACCTGAGCCCGCGCCAGCGGTCGAGCGAGAAGACAGCGGCACCGTGGTTGGCAACGTGCAAAGTTCGAATGAGGTCCTGAGCGAACGCACCAGCAGTATTGGCGGCGTCAAGGTCACTCCGGCCGTCCGAGCCATGGCGCGCAAGTTGAAGGTCGACCTGAGCCAGGTCAAGGCTTCGGGCCCTGACGGCGTGGTTACCGTTCGCGATGTACGCGAGGCGGCCGATCGCGGCACCGCTGCGCTGACACCGGCCGCGCCGCCGGCAAGCCCGCCGGCCAAGCGTCCCGAGCCGATGGTCGATACCGTGGCGCGCGCCCAGCCGGCCGCCGAACCACGACCTGCGGCCAGCGCGCCTTCCGGTGAGTGGGAAGCGATCCGCGGCCCGCGCCGCACCATGGTCCGGGTGATGAGCGAATCACACCGCAGCGTGGTGCCAACCAGCCTGATGGACGATGCCGACATCCACGCCTGGCGACCGGGCGAGGACATCACTGCCCGCCTGCTGCGGTCCCTTTGGGTCGGAGCCAAGGCCGAGCCCGGCCTGAATGCCTGGTTCGACGGCGAAAAGAACATGCGCATGATTCACAAGAACATGCATGTGGGTATGGCGGTCGATACCCCTGAGGGTCTGTTCGTCGCTGCACTGCGCAATGTCAATCAGGCCGACCGCCAGCAGTTGCGAGCAGAGATCAACCGCCTGCGTGAAAACACCGCCAATCGCTCAATCCCGCCCGAGGACCTGAAAGACTACACCATCGTACTATCCAATTTCGGCAAGTTCGCCGGACGCTATGCCACTCCGGTAGTCACCCCACCCTGCGTGGCGATTGTTGCGGCCGGCGCGCTGCGCCATGAGGTGGTACCGGTGCTGGGTGGCATCGAGGTTCATCGCGTCATTCCGATTTCCCTGACCTTTGATCATCGTGCCTGCACAGGGGGCGAAGCCGCGCGCTTCCTGAAGGCGATGCTCGACGATCTGGCCAAAGCGGAATAAGCGCCGGCTGTTCATGATCCGGGCACACGGCAAGTGGCGACCATGAAATCGCAGCTCGGCCCGAACATGATCATCGGCGCCTGCGAATGGGTCGGGCTGCCGGAACTCGGCATCGACCGACTACGGGCCCGGGTCGATACCGGGGCCAAATCCTGCGCGTTGCACGCCAGCGGCATACGCCAGTTCAGTCGCGACGGGCTGGACTGGGTGGCTTTCCGGGTACACCTGGATCACGTACCGGCCAGCACCGATGTCGACTGTGAGTGCCGACTGATCGGCACTCGCGTAGTCCGCAGCAGTTCAGGCAAGGCCAGCGAGCGTTTTACCATCCGCACACCGATCGTGATCGGCCACTCGCGCTGGGCGGTCGACATTACCTTGAGCGATCGGCGCAAGATGCGCTACCGCATGCTGCTGGGGCGCACGGCGATGGAGAACCACGCACTGGTCTATCCCGCCCGAACATTTTTGCAGGGCAAACCGCGCCTGCTCTAATCCAGGAATTCCTTGATGCGCATCGCCATACTTTCCCGCAGCCGCAAGATCTATTCAACCAATCGCCTGGTCGAAGCCGCCAAGCAACGCGGTCATGATGTGCAGGTGGTCGACACTCTGCGCTGCTACATGAACATCGCCTCGCATCGCCCGACGATCCACTATCGCGGCGAGCAGCTCGAGCCATTCGATGCGGTCATTCCGAGAATCGGTGCCTCGATCACCTTCTACGGTACCGCTGTACTGCGTCAGTTCGAGATGATGGGGACTTTTCCCCTGAACGAATCGGTCGCCGTCACCCGCTCGCGCGACAAGCTGCGTTCCCTGCAGCTGCTGGCTCGCCGAGGCATTGGCCTGCCGGTCACCGGCTTTGCCCGCGCACCCGATGATATTGGCGACCTGATCGAAATGGTCGGCGGAGCACCGCTGGTAGTAAAGCTGCTTGAGGGCACCCAGGGCATCGGGGTAGTCCTGTGCGAGACCGGCAAGGCCGCCGAAAGCGTCCTCGAAGCCTTCATGGGCCTGAACGTGTCGATCATGGTTCAGGAATACATCAAGGAAGCCGGCGGCGCCGATATCCGCTGCTTCGTGGTTGGGGACAAGGTGGTTGCGGCCATCAAGCGCCAGGCCAAGCCGGGCGAGTTTCGCTCCAATCTGCATCGCGGCGGCACGGCCGAACTGATCAAGATCACACCACAGGAGCGCGCCGTGGCCGTGCGCTCGGCCAGAATCATGGGCCTGAATGTAGCCGGCGTTGACCTGCTGCGCTCGAACCACGGGCCGCTGGTAATGGAGGTCAACTCTTCGCCCGGGCTCGAGGGCATAGAAACCGCCACCGGCAAGGACGTGGCCGGCATGATCATCGAGTTTCTTGAAAAGAACGCGCGCAAGGACAAGACCCGCACGCGCGGCACCGGCTGATCCGTCGCCTTGCTCTGATCAGGCAACGTAGAATGGCGACATGGAGAGCATGTCCGACTTGACCGCCCTGTCGGCCATCATGGCCGGCATTACCCTGAGTGCTGCCGCGGGCCTGCGAGTCTTCCTGCCGATTCTGGCCCTGGGCCTGTCGGTACGCATGGGCTGGCTGGAGGTGGGCGAGCAGTTTGCCTGGCTGGCTTCGGAACCGGTGCTGATCGTGGTTGGTCTGGCCGCCATGCTGGAAGCTGGCGCCTACTACATTCCGCTGGTCGACAACCTGCTCGATCTTCTGGCAACACCCGCTGCGATCGGCGGCGGCACCGTGATTGTCGCCTCGCTGCTGCCGGAAATGAATGCGCTGGCCCAATGGGGTACCGCCCTGACCGTAGGCGGCGGGTCGGCCGGGATTGTTCAAGCGACAACTGTCGTCGCCCGCGGCCTGTCCACATCCACCAGCGGCGGCCTGGCCAACCCGATACTTTCAACCGGAGAAACGGCCGGCAGCCTGTTTGCAGTTGTCATGGCCCTGCTGATTCCGATCCTATTCGGCATCATCGTCATCCTCGTCCTGATCACCCTGCTGGTCTGGCTGGTTCGCTGGCTGCGACAGCGCAAGCGGCCCGTCGGCGGCTCGGAGCCGACCTGAGCGCACCATGACCCGGACCTGGATTGCCGGCGCCGCGCTGGCTACGATCACGATATGCGTGCTCACCGCAGCCCTGCTGCTGCTGCCCGATCAGCTGATGGTGGACGAACACTTCCACCATGGCCAGATCCTGTTCTTTCTGGCCGGCGAATTCAAGCGCGTACCCGAGATCACGGTCACTCCAGGGTACCACCTGCTGGTGTTTGCACCGGCCGCCATGCTCGGCCTCGACCAGGTCTTTTCGCTGCGGGCAATCAGCACTGCACTGGCCGCAAGCGTCGTCATGCTGGCCTGGCTGTACTGGCGGCACCGCAGTGCCGAGCTGCCCTTGCTGCGAGCGCTGCAACTACTGGCCTGTCCACTGCTTTGGCCTTTCTACGTCCTGCTCTACACGGATCTGGTCGCCCTGGCCGCCTTGCTGAGCGCAGTCCTGCTGGCCGATCGGAGGCACTACAAGGCAGCGGCAATGGTCGGACTGGCAGCGCTCTTCATCCGCCAGACCAACGTGTTCTGGCTGGCCCTGATCTGGCTGATGGCGCTGCACCAGGCCGGCCTGGGCAAGGCGCTGCTTGCCAACCAGAGCCGCCCGATCGAGCGGCTGCATCAGGCCGGTCAGCAAATATGGCCGGCGCTCAAGGCCTGCTGGCCATTACTCGTACCACTCGTGGCCTTCGTCGTTTTCGTCCTGATCAACCGTGGCGTGGCCGTCGGCGACCGCACCGCTCATCAGCTCGGCGGCATCTATCCCAGCCAGCTGTTTTTCATGTTGCTGGTGTTGTGGCTGGTGCTGTTACCCCTGCATTTGTCCAACCTGCCGCAGATTGCCAGCCTGGTGGCAAGACGGCTCTGGATTGGACCCTTGCTGCTGATGCTGGGCCTGGTTTACTGGTTCAGCTTCGATGTCACTCATCCCTACAATCTTGGCCTGCCCGAATTTCACCTCAGAAATCGAGTTCTAGGCTGGCTCGACGGCGATTGGCGCTGGCGCCTGCTGGCTTTCCCGCTGATGGCCTGGGGCCTGCTTAGCTTCGCGGTTTCGCCCTTGCGCGAACAGTCGGCGCTGTGGCTGTTCCCGGTGACGGTGCTGGCAATGCTGCCGGCAGAACTGATCGAACAGCGCTATTACATTCCGCCGCTGGTACTGTGGCTGCTGTTCCGCCAGACCGGATCGCGAACAATGGAAGTCTCGCTGCTGGTCTGGTTTGCCGCGCTCAGCGCGGCCATCTTTGCTGCAGCCAGCTCGCTCAGGTATTTCATTTAGGAGAAAGGGGAAAGGAAGATGTCGGTAACTCGACCGACCTAGTGGTCCACGCGGCAAATCAGGTAACGCTCAGCCGTCGCACAAGCGTTGTGGGCAAGGCGCGCGAGCGCAGGACTGGCCGTCGCCAATTCAAGCGAGTGCAACGC
>REEQ01000006.1 GCA_007695005.1 Wenzhouxiangellaceae bacterium
CCTGCCGGGTTAATAAATGGCGATCGAAGAACGCCCGCAGACGCAGCAGGTAGTCTGGCGGCACCTGGCCGTAGACGCCGGTTTCCCGAAACCAGAACTCTGCACTCGGGTGATCCTGCAGGGCCTCTTGCAGCATCCGGGCATGATGAAAGGGCACGAAGTGGTCGTGCTGCAGATGGATGATCAGGGCAGGGGTCTGGAGATCGGCGATGGCGTCGACCGGTGCCACCTGACGGATGTCGACACCCAGGAGCAGTCTGCTCCAGAGCCGCATGCCCAGCGCCATGCCCTGACTCAAGACCGGTACCCGGAAAACATCACGGGCCATGATGTCGAGACGGGCGAAGCTGGTATCAGTGACCACCGCCTTGATGCGCGGGTCGTGGGCTGCACTCATCAGGGCGACGGCCCCGCCCATGGAAAAACCCCACACGCCGATCTCGTCATGGCCGTGCGCCTCGAGCCAGTCCAGCGCCGCCCGCACGTCCATGCCTTCGCGAGCGCCCAGGGTGGAATGGCGACCCTCGCTTCTGCCCAGTGCGCGAAAGTCAAACAGCAACAGACTGTAGTGTTGAAGCAAGGGCAGGGCGCTGCGCAGCACGCTGCCCTTGTCCTCTGGCCAGCCGTGAAGCACGATGATGGTGGCGGCCTCAAGGTTCCTCTGCTGCCCCGCTTGCGGAATGAACCAGCCGGCAAGGCTCAAGCCGTCCTCCGTCTGGAGCTGAATATTTTCGTACGCCAGGTCGAAATCGCCCGGAGACAGCGGCGAAACCATGTCTGGCGGATTGAGGTGGCTCCAGAATGCCAGCAGCGAGAGCAAACCGACGGTGGCGACAACGGTCGTGACCATCGCAGCGACGAGGAAGATTGCTTTTTTGAGCATGCTGTGGCCGGCGTGGGGCTTGGGCTCCCAAGCTTAGCCAATTCTCAATTCTGATGGGTTCAAGCCGCTGAACGTTACAGGATTTACGACGGGGTACACTAGTTGGTCGCCCTTCTGGCCTGCCTGCCTGCTGCTTGCTGCGCTTGATGAGCTTGAAGCATTCGCGCTTTTTGGCTTAGGATGACCGATCAGGATAGCCAGAGAGGGTGTGCGTGTTTTTGAAAATTGTTGCCGTATTGAGTTGGCTTGGCTGGAGCCTTGCATCGCATGCCGGGCCGATGACTTCGTTTGTTGCTTGCTCCGAGGCTGACCGCGATCACACACCGATCTCCCGCGAACAGCCAGCCTGGCCGCATGCCGCAATGTTGCTATGTCTGGAAGGTTCAGTCGTCCTGGAGTTCACGGTAGGATCCGATGGACGAGTACACGATGCATCGGTGATCGAAGCGACCCACCCCGGCATCTTCGACCGGGCGGCCATTGCTGCCACACAGACTTGGTCATATCAGCCGCGGTGCGAATCCGGAATGGCGGTAGAAGCGCGGCAGCGCACGGCGCTGGATTTCCGAATGAAAGCGCGGGAACGCGCCCATTGCCTGCCCGGAGCGCGTTTGCTGGAAGGGGAAGCGATTGAGCTGGTGGCGGCACTGGGCATCTTGTACTCAGTGCTGGGTGAGTGGCAGTATCGACCTCAGGAAAGTGATTGGCGGGTCATGTTCGAATCAGCCATGGTGCCGAGCTTCGGCGGTGATCTCGGTCAGGTCGAGCGCTTCCATCACGAATTTGTCGACCGGCTTGTGGACATGGCTCGGTATTCGTCACTGGACAAGCACTACCTGCCAATGCCGCTGCTCGGCCAGCTGATCAACCCTGGCCCGTCGACGGCGGCTCCGGATGAAGCCACTCTGAGCGAATTGCGTCGCAACGTCTGGGAATGGACCGAGCAGGTCTACGCTTTCGGCGATTGGCTGACTGAGCGCTATGCCGCACTGCGCAGCGCGGTCAGCCTGGATCCGGATTTGCTGGATGTCCTGGTTCATGGCTTTATCGGCGATCCGACCCGGGGGGTGTCAGCGCAGTCGGCGTTTGCAGCAGAAATTCTTGAGCTGACAGAGAGCCTGCTCGGCCTGCTGGAGGATCCGACGAGTCCTTGGCAGTTGCAGCCAGAAGGGATTCGTTTTGATCACGACTCAGACCAGGCTCAGTTCATGCAGTTGGCCAACCACTTCGCCAAGCTGGAATACAGGGCCGGCAACAGTCACCAGCAGTTCTGGTCCAGGTTTGTCGACTATCGCCCGTGAACGCAGCATGCTGAGCCAGATCTGCACGCGTCTGCTCGCGCTGATCGTTTTGCTGTTCCCGTGTGTGGTCAGTACCCATGCCGAACAACCGTCACCGCTGCGGATATTGTTTGTTGGCAACAGCCTGACCTACTACAACGATCTGCCGGGCCTCTTGCAGCAGCTTGTGGCAAAGGGCGATGACAGCCGGCTGGTGGTCGAAATGCTCGCTGCTGCGGGTGCCAGCATCGCCCAGCATCTGGAAGCCGGGCATCTGCAGCGCTATCTCGGCAGCGAGAATTTTCAGTTCGTCGTGTTCCAGGAAATGGGCGGCTGGCCGCTTTGTCCGCCCGACTTTCCGGGATGTGCCGAGTCAGTTCCTTCAATTGAGCATATGGTGGCATTGATTCGCGCAAGTGGCGCTGAGCCACTGTGGTTTTCGAGCTACCAGCCGATTCCGGCCTTGCAAGTGGCCTTGAGCGAGCAGGCGCGCGAGGTTTCCTCGCGGCTGGATATTCGTCTTGCCGATGTCGGCGCTGCCTGGACGATTCATCAAGCGGCGACCAGCGAGGGCAGCATCTTTCTCGATAGCGGTCATCCGAACCTGGAGGGCTCCTTGCTCGCAGCCGCTACCATTCTCAACGCCATGGGCTTGCCAA
>REEQ01000206.1 GCA_007695005.1 Wenzhouxiangellaceae bacterium
GTGTTGCCATCGACTTCGAACTCACGAAAATCGGCCACCAGTTCGGCCTCGAAGGCTGGTCTGGCAGGCCCAGGGGTGTAGTCGAAGCCGCCATCGGCGCGGAAATCCAGCGCTCCACGCTGCGGACCGCTCAGCAGCTCGGCCGTGATCGCATCACCGTCAGGGTCGAAGTCGTTGTCCATGACTCCGGGCGCGGGCACGCTCAGGGTATCGCCGCGGCGCACGCGGTACTCATCGTTCAGCGCCACCGGCGCCTGATTGGGCTGGCGGACCTGGACCACAAAGTCGGTGAAGTCGAGCAGGCCGATCTGGTCGGTCACCTGCACGCTGACATCATGCGCACCGACCCGGTCCGCCCCCGGCGTCCAGGTGATGCGGCCGGTTTCTGAGTTGATGTTCATGCCCTGCGGGGCGCGCGGCAGGCTGAAGCTCAGCTGGTCGTTCGGCAGGTCCGGATCATCGGCTTCGGCCGTGATGTCGAGCAGCTCACCGACCAGCAGGGTCTGGTCAGGAATGGCCTGGATGGTCGGCGGTGAGCCCAGGCCGGTGACCGTGACCGTGAAGCTGGTTGAATCAGCCTCACCGGCCAGGTCGGTGACCGTCAGGGTCATCGGCCAGTCGCCAACCTGTGTATCAAGCGGCGCCCAGGTGATCAGGCCTGTCGCCGTGGCCAGCGACAAACCGGCCGGCGCGCCTTCCAGGCTGAAGCTCAAGACGTCATTGGGCAGATTGGGATCGGTCGCCACCGGCTGGATGCTCAAGACCTGGCCGACCCGGATGCTGCGGTCGGCAACGGGCTGAAGCGTCGGCGGCTGGTTCTTGGCGTCCAGCACCGTGATCTGGAAGTCTTCCAGCGCCACCCCGCCGTAAGCATCGCTGACCCGCACCAGTACCGGGTGCTTGCCGATCTGCTCCTCGCCCGGCAGCCACTCGATCAGACCGCCCTGGGCATCGATACCCATGCCGGCCGGCGCTTCATCCAGCGCATAGCTCAGCACGTCCCACGGCGGCGCCGGATCAGTCGCGATGACCTGGTAGCTGAACGGCGACAGCGCCGGAACAGTCTGGTCCGGGATCGGCTCGACCAGCGGCGGCTCGTTGGGCGGGCCTTCGAAGCGGTCGTGGAAGATCTGGTCGCCCGGGTCCGGCGTCCCGCTCCCGGGCTGGGTCTGGGCCAGCGTGCCGCTGCCGGCGCCGAAGCCCAGCAGTGCCACGAGGAGAATCACGAACCAGCCGTGGCCGGATTGAGCGTTCAATTGCAGCATGTCGACGACATCCAATAGACCATTGCCTGGATACGCGCAAAACGGAGCGGAACCGGCTCAGTGGTCTGCTGCGATTTAGACCAGTTGAACGCCGTATACTCGTAAGTGAGGAGTCACGATGCGTCTTCTGGCGTGTCGAAGCGCAAGGAGGGCGCGGTGCGACCGATATCCCTGATCGTCGGGCTGTTCGGGTTCTGGCTGGTTCTGACCGCCGGGCTGGGCGGCTGGTCGGTCATGATCGGCCTGGTGCTGGCCAGCCTCATCGGCATGGCTGCCGTACACCTGCTGGCGCGCCCTGAAGACCGGGCCTTGAGCGCCGGCGAACTGTTCGGACTGGCCGCCTACGGGATCGGAATGGTCGGGCTGATCCTGCCGGCCGCCTGGCAGGTGTTGCGCCTGGTCATGCAGGGACGCATCGACATCGACCCGGTGGTGATCGAGCATCAGACCCGCCTGCGCCGTCCGCTGGCCCGGGTCGCCCTGGCCAACAGCATCACCCTGACGCCGGGCACGCACTGCGTGGATCTGGATGAAGATCGGCTGACTATCCACTGCCTGGAAACGCGCTTCGCCCAACCCATCGTCGACGGCGTGCTTGAGCAGCGCCTGGCCCGGCTGCTGGAGGGACAATCGTGAGCGCGCTGCTGTGGGCGGCGCTGCTGTTCCTGCTGGCCAATGCTTTCGCCTGCCTGGGCCGGGCCATCCTCGGCCCCACCCTGCCCGATCGCATCCTCGCTGCCAACGTGATCGGCACCAAGACGGTGGTCATCCTGGTGCTGCTCGGCGTGGTCCTGAACCAGGTCATCTGGCTGGATGTCGCCCTGGTCTACGGCCTGCTCAGCCTGACCGTCAGCCTGGTGGTCGGTCGTCTGATGGAAACCGGACGCCTGCCGGGGCCGGAGGCCGAGCCATGAGCGAAGTGGTACTGATCGTCGCGGCCAGCGCACTGATCGCCGCCGGCTGCCTGTTCTTTTTGGCTGGTACGGTCGGCCTGCTGCGCCTGCCGGATTTTTATTGCCGTCTGCATGCCACCACCAAGTGCGATGCAGTCGGTGCGGTATTGATTCTGTCCGGCGTCGCCCTGGTCGCCGGCATCGAAGCGCAGACCATTCGTATCCTGGCGCTGATCGCGCTGATCGCCATCTCCAGCCCGACCGCCGGCCACGCCCTGGCCCGGGCCGGCTGGCATGCCGGCCACCGCCCCTGGACCCGGGAGGCTGAGCATGAGCCCGAATGATGTCTTCGACATCCTGATCCTGATCCTGCTGATCACCTGCGCCCTGGCCATCGCGCGCATGAAAGACCTGGCTGCCGCCGTGATCCTGTTTTCCATCTACAGCTTCGCGCTGTGCCTGCTGTGGGTCCATCGCGGCGCGCCCGATGTCGCGATGACCGAGGCCGCGGTCGGGGCCGGGATCACCGCCGTACTGTTCTTCTACACCCTGACCCGGACCGGACGACGAGAGAAATGAGAAACGTACTGGCACTGCTGGTGGTGATCGTGCTGGCCGGGCTGATGATGGCCGGGGTCAGCCAGCTGC
>REEQ01000136.1 GCA_007695005.1 Wenzhouxiangellaceae bacterium
CCAGTTCGCGCAACAGCGGCGAGGACAGCAGCTTGCGCCGGGCCCGGGTCCAGTTGCGGTTGCCGCGAATGGTGTTGATCTCGCCGTTGTGGGCCAGCATCCGAAACGGCTGCGCCAGCTCCCAGCGCGGCAGGGTATTGGTCGAGAAGCGCTGGTGGAATACGACGACGCTGGTTTCGAGCCTGGGGTCGACCAGGTCGGGGTAAAACTCGGCCAGGTATTCCGGCATCACCATGCCCTTGTAGGCCACGGTGCGGCAGGACAAGCTGGCGATATAGAGCTTGCCGGCCTCGTTACCGGCCTCGGCGCGACGCCGGGCGATGAACAGGGCGCGCTCGAAGCTGGCCTCATCAAGGTTGTCCGGCGTGCGCACGAAAATCTGTTCGATGCGCGGACAGCTTTGCCGGGCCGGGTCGCCCAGCGCCTGCGGGTTGGTCGGCACTTCGCGCCAGCCGGCCACGCTGAGTTCACGCTCGGCCAGTGCCTCTTCCAGGCTCTGGCGCTGGCGGGCGGCCAGGTCGTCATCGCTATCGAGGAACACCATGCCGACGGCAAAGCGCGGACCGGTATCGAAGCCGGCCTCGGCGGCGGCGCCGCGCAGAAACTCCACCGGCAGACGCATCAGAATCCCGCAACCATCGCCGGTCTTGCCGTCGGGGGCAACCGCGCCCCGGTGGGTCAACCGAGTCAGGGCGGTCAGCGCATCGGCAAGAATGCCATCGTCAGCCTGGCCGTTGAGCCGGGCAACCAGCCCGAAGCCGCAGGCATCGCGTTCAAAATCGGGGTGGTGAAGGCTTTTCAATGAGGGTCCTGGCCAGGGTTGCAACATCATTCAAGCATAACTTGCGTGGATTAGAGTGCAAGGACTAAAAAGTCCGGGAAGAGGCGAGACGGAGCCGGGGAGAGGAATGAGAGTGGCTTGCCGATTTTGGTGGGGTGGGGCAAGCTATCGGGTTTTGGAAACTGGAATCACTTATGGCTCGAAAGCGTGTTCGCGGGCGTAGTACAGCGTCTTCTTCTCAGCCGGTGCGGCCCCGTTATCAGCCGGACTGGACGGCTGTGGGGCTGGCGGGCGTTGGGTTGGCGATTACGGCTTATCTGGTCATGGTCAGCTTGCTGAATGCAGCGCCGCTGGGCTGCACGGCGGGCTCGGCCTGCGACATTGTGCAACAAAGCCGCTGGTCGACGCTGCTGGGGCTGCCGGTGGCGCTGTGGGGCTTTGGTTTGTACCTGGTGATCGCCCTTATCGCTGGTCTCGGGAGGCCGAAGATCGGGCGCTGGCGCAGCCTGTGGTTCCTGAGTTTCTTCGGGCTGGTATTCAGCCTCTACCTGACCGCGGTCGCCTGGTTCGAGCTGGGTGCGGTCTGTGCCTGGTGCAGCGCATCCTTGCTGGTCTTGGGCGCCTTGTTCGGAGTACTCAACTTTGCGCGCCCGGAAGCCGCTCCCGGCATGCCGTGGTCCGGGTTTCTGGCCGGGCAGGGTGCCATTCTCGTTGTCTTGATGATCGGCGTGCACGCGATCTACGCCGGCTGGTTCGATCCGCCGGAAGATCCACGCCTGCGCGCCCTGGCCGAGCACCTGGACCGGGTCGGTGCCGTCTACTATGGTGCGTCCTGGTGCCCAGCCTGCCAGGAGCAGAACCAGATGTTTGGGCCGGCCGCTCGCCATCTGCCCTATGTAGAATGCTCGCCGCAGGGGCGCGCTGGTCCAGTGGCCTTCGAGTGCGTGGCCGCCGAGATCAGCAATTATCCGACCTGGGTGATCGGCAGCCGCCGTCTCACCGACATCCAGACCCCGGAAGACCTGGCGCGTTATTCGCGCTTCAACTGGTCGGGCTGGTCGGAGTAAGCCTATTCGAGGAAGGGCAGGCGCATCGGGCCGATACCGTTCAGAGTTTCGCTGGCCTCGATCCTTGCAATCTGCTGGCGGACCAGATCAACGATGGCCGGGTCCATCGGCACCAGGGTCTGGTCGACAAAGGCCCGGTAGGCGGCCAGGGCCTCGTCGCGCTGACCCAGACGGATATGAGCGTTGCCGAGCTCGATATGGCCGGCCACCGTTCTGGGGTTGCCGGCAAGGACCTCGTTGCCGCGCCGTATCACCATTTCCCAATCGTCGCCGTTTTCCTTGTAGATGTAGTCGAACAGTCTGCTGGCGATGCTGTTGGCGCGGGCGCGCGGGTCGGTTATCCTGCCCTTGCGCACATGCATGTATCCGGCGCGAAACACTTCTTCAGTCTCGGCGTAAAAGGTATCGGGGTCCCAGTTCCAGGCTGGCCATGGCAGCAGAGCGCTCATCCCTACCAGAAAGTAGCCTTCGTAAATGCCGTCGACGTTGTCGTCGTAAAGCGATTCCACCAGGTTGCGGTTGCGCAGACCGGCACCTTCGGACTGGCGCGAACGCCCGCCGAAGAAGGGTAACTCGCCGGCAAGGATGATTTCGTCGTGGAAAGCGCGGATTTCGTGGAAGCGCTGGCCCATGTCCAGACCTTCGTTGCCGAAGTAGCGCCAGGCGTTTTCACTGCCGCCGGCCAGTCGATTATGAAATTCAAACAGCCGCGGTTCCGGCAGGGTGGCGGCGAGCATGGCGATCAGCAGCACGCCGAAGGCGGCGGCGTGGACTTGAGCCCAGCGCGCGGGGGCCGGTTCGCGCAAGCCGCTGATGACCTGGCTCAGGGCCAGTGCGATCAACAGCAGCAAGGCCAGGACGACCGGCAGGGCGTGGCGGATTCCGCCATACGCCCCCTGCGAGGCGGCCAGGGCGGCGAAGTGGCCGCCGGCCATGATCATCACCATCA
>REEQ01000023.1 GCA_007695005.1 Wenzhouxiangellaceae bacterium
GTCGACTCAGTCACACTCTGAATGTCACAGGATTAACGACGGGGTACACTAGCGTCGACGGTACTTGCGTCCTGCGCGAAAGATGGCACAATAGCGCGGTTATAGAAACCGCCAACCACAGGTTATGCCGAAAGACGATCACTTGGAGATGGAAGGCAAGGTGCTCGACACCCTGCCGAACACGATGTTCCGCGTTCAGTTGGACAACGGGCACGTCATTACCGCCCATATTTCCGGCCGGATGCGAAAAAACTACATCCGCATCCTCACTGGGGACCGGGTCAAGGTCGAAATGACCCCTTACGATCTGACCAAGGGTCGCATTACCTATCGCATGAAGTGACCTGGCCGGTTTCGGTCAGGCCTCCGGCGATTCCGGCACCATCTCGCTGCCGGTCGTCGAATCGACCGTCAGCTCAAGCGCATTACCCGCTTCAGCAACGTCCACCTTCACGACGCCGCCAGACTCTGACAGGGCGCCAAACAGCAGTTCGTCAGCTAGCGGACGCTTGATGTTGTCCTGGATCACGCGCTTCATCGGCCGCGCACCCATTTGCTCGTCGAAACCATGTTCGGCCAGCCAACTACGTGCCCCTGCGCTGACCTCGAGGGTCACGCCCTTGTCGGCCAGCTGATTCTCGAGGTCCATCAGGAACTTGTCGACGACTTTGAGGATGATTTCGATCGGCAGCGAACGGAACTGAATGATCGCATCAAGGCGATTGCGAAACTCGGGCGTGAATTGTCGCCGGATGGCTTCCATGCCATCGGTCGCATGATCTGCCTTGGTGAACCCGATCCCCCTGCGCTGCATCAGGGCCGCACCAGCGTTCGTGGTCATGACCACGATCACATTGCGAAAATCGGCCGAGCGCCCGTTGGCGTCGGTCAGCTTGCCGTGATCCATGATCTGCAGCAGCAGGTTGTAAACATCAGGATGCGCCTTTTCGATTTCGTCGAGCAGCAAAACCGCGTGCGGTGTCTGGGTCACTGCCTCGGTCAGCAAGCCACCGCGATCGAAACCGACATAACCCGGTGGCGCCCCGACCAGCCTCGAAACGGTGTGGGCTTCCATGTACTCCGACATGTCGAAGCGAATCAGCTCAATCCCCAGGGTCAGCGACAGCTGGCGGGTTACTTCGGTCTTGCCGACACCGGTAGGACCGGCAAACAGGAAGCTGCCAATCGGCCGATCTGCATCGCCAAGCCCGGACCGTGACATCTTGATCGCCGAAGCCAGGGTGGTGATCGCTTCGTCCTGACCGAACACCACCATTTTCAAATCGCGCTCCAGGGTCTTGAGCGCATCGCGATCGGAGCGCGACACCTGCCGAGGCGGAATGCGGGCCATGCGGGCCACGACTTCCTCAATCTCATGCACGCCAATGGTTTCGACCCGATCGCCTTCCGGTTTCAGGCGCTCACGCGCACCGGCTTCGTCGATCACATCAATCGCCTTGTCCGGCAGATGACGATCGTTGATATGCCGTGCCGACAGGGTTGCCGCAGCCTCCAGCCCCTCTGGCGAGTAGCGTACTCCGTGGTGTTCTTCAAAACGGTGCTTGAGTCCGTTCAGGATCTCGATGGTCTCACCGACTGAAGGCTCGACGATATCGATTTTCTGGAAGCGGCGAGCCAGGGCACGATCCTTCTCGAACACACCGCGGTATTCTTCGAATGTGGTTGATCCGATGCAGCGCAGCTCACCGTTGGCAAGCACCGGCTTGATCAGATTGGACGCATCCATCACTCCCCCGGACGCAGCACCGGCACCGATGATGGTATGAATTTCATCGATGAACAACACCGACTTGTCGCGCTGCCTCAGCTCCGACAATACCGCCTTCAGGCGTTTCTCGAAATCGCCCCGGTACTTTGTTCCTGCCAGCAGTGCACCCAGATCCAGCGCCCAAATTTCCGCGTCAAGCAGGAGATCGGGTACCTCGCCTTCGACAATGCGTCGCGCAAGGCCCTCGGCGAGGGCGGTTTTGCCGACGCCTGACTCACCGACGTAAAGCGGATTGTTCTTGCGTCGACGACACAATATCTGGATCGTTCGCTCGACTTCCAGCGCTCGACCAATCAAGGGATCAATCTTGTCGGCGCGCGCGCGCTCGTTGAGATTGACGGCGTAGGCGGCGAGCGCAGACTTGTCTTCGTCTTCACCCTGTCCCTCCGCCTTCTGCGCCGGTTCGGCGACACCCGCCGGGCTGTCTTTCTTGGCGATGCCATGGGAAATGAAATTCACCACATCCAGCCGCGACAGATCCTGCTTTCCGAGCAGGTATACGGCGTGCGAGTCCTTTTCGCCAAAAATGGCGACCAGCACGTTCGCGCCCAGCACTTCCTTGCGCTCGGCTGACTGTACGTGATAGAGGGCGCGCTGCAAAACCCGCTGAAAGCCCACTGTGGGCTGGGTATCGCGCTGATCCCCTGCAGACAGGACGGGGATGGTCTCGTCGAGCACATGGCCAAGCTCATGGCCCAGCCGCTTGATGTCGACGCCACAGGCATCCATGACCTCGCGCGCGGACCGGTTGTCCAGCAAGGCCAGCAGCAGGTGTTCGACGGTCAGGAACTCGTGACGCTTGCTCCTGGCCGTGTGGTAGGCCTGTGAAATGGAAAGCTCGAGATCCTTGCTGAACATGGCGAAAATGCCCCTGCGAAAACGTTTTTCTTAAGACCAGTATGCCGCAATATGATTCACCCGTTGTCGGTGAACGCTCACGACTCTCCTGCCTCTTCGAGGGTGGACTGCAACGGATGCTCGTGTTCGCGCGCATAGTCGTTGACCATGACCACCTTGGTTTCGGCAATTTCGTAGGTGTATACCCCGGCCACCCCACGCCCGCGGGTGTGGATGTGCAGCATGATGCTGGTCGCACGATCGTGCGACAGCCCGAAGAAGCGCTTCAGAACCTGAACGACGAAGTCCATCGGAGTGTAGTCATCGTTGAGCAGAACCACCTTGTAGAGTGGTGGTTTACGGACCTGGGGTCTGGCCTCTTGCAGGGCCAGGCCGGCACCATCGGAGTCATCGGGAAGGTGTTCGTTTTCGCTCATCAAAAAGCCGCAGCACAGTGTCACCAATTGGAAGACACCATACTGCGGCAGAGTCAACGGCTTTTCAAGCACGACCCGCCCAGTTTGGCCGGGCCGCGATCTGACAGGCTCAGCCCTGAGCGGCCTCGTCGAACTGCTCCTCTTCGGTCGAGCCCTTCAGCGCACTCAGCGAAGACTGACCGGCACTGATCGCCTGGGTCAGCTGATCGAAATAGCCGGTACCGACCTCGCGCTGGTGGCGGGTAGCCGTGTAGCCGTCCACCTCGGCGGCGAACTCGGCTTCCTGCAGCTCGACATAGGCCTCCATCTGGCGTGCCTTGTAGCCGCGAGCCAGTTGGAACATCGAGTGATTGAGGGCATGGAAACCGGCCAGGGTGATGAACTGGAACTTGTAGCCCATCGCACCAAGTTCGCGCTGGAAGCGTGCGATATCGACATCGGACAGGTTCTTCTTCCAATTGAAGCTCGGCGAGCAGTTATAGGCCAGCATCTTGTCCGGAAACTGGCCGCGAATGGCTTCGGCGAAGGCCTTGGCCTGGCCCAGATCCGGGGTCGAGGTCTCGCACCAGACCAGGTCGGCATAAGGCGCATAAGCCAGACCACGGGCAACTGCCTGTTCATGGCTGGCGCGGACGCGGTGGAAGCCCTCAACCGTACGCTCCCCGGTCATGAAAGACTGGTCGCGCTCGTCGATATCGCTGGTCAGCAGATCAGCACCCATGGCATCGGTACGGGCCACGATAATCGTTGGCACGTTGCAGATATCAGCCGCCAGGCGCGCAGCCACCAGCTTCTGCACGGCCTCCTGGGTTGGAACCAGCACCTTGCCGCCCATGTGACCGCACTTCTTGGCTGAAGCCAGCTGATCTTCGAAGTGGACACCGGCAGCGCCGGCTTCGATCATCGCCTTCATCAGCTCATGCGCATTGAGCACGCCGCCGAAACCGGCTTCAGCGTCGGCAACGATGGGAGCGAACCAGTCGATATTGCCCTTCCCTTCCATGGTCTGGATCTGGTCGGCACGCTGAAAGGTGTTGTTGATGCGCTTGACCACAGCCGGCACGGAATCGGCCGGGTACAGCGACTGATCGGGATACATCTGGCCGGCCAGGTTGGCGTCGGCAGCCACCTGCCAGCCAGACAGGTAAATTGCCTTCAGGCCGGCGCGAACCTGCTGCATCGCCTGATTACCGGTCAGTGCACCGAGGGCATTGACGAAAGGCTCATCATGCATCAGCCGCCAGAGCTTCTCGGCACCCATGCGCGCCAGGGTGTATTCGATCGTGATGCTGCCGCGCAGACGCATCACCTCGGCGGCGTCGTACGGCCGCTCCACGCCCTTCCAGCGTGGATTCTCCAGCCAGTCCTTTTCCATCTCGATGATGCTGCTCACATTGGTCATTTCGGTGTGCTCCGTCTTTGAAACGTCATGTTGCGATTGATTTTCAGTCCAGCCTCCGGTAGGCCGGCAGGGTAAGAAACTCGACAAATTCGTCGTTGGCGGTCACCTCGGCCAACAGCTCCGAGGCTTCAAGGAAACGGCCCTGCTCGAAGGCTTCAGTGCCAAGTTCCTGTCGAATGCTGTCCAGCTCCTCGGCTTGCCATGCCTGGATCAGCGCATGGTCGATGTCGCGACCGTCCTCGAGACGACCGGCCGGGTGGCGAATCCACTGCCAGATCTGAGCCCGGGCAATTTCCGCCGTAGCGGCATCCTCCATCAGGTGATTGATCGGCACGCAGCCCTGGCCGCCCAACCAGGCAGCCATGTAACGAATGGCGACATTCAGGTTGCCGCGAACACCGCCTTCGGTGATCGTGCCCTCACAAGGACGGACCAGGTCGGCCGCGCTGACCGCGACATCCTGGCGCAGGCGGTGGAGCTGATTGGCATGCTCACCGAGCTGACGATCGAAGATCTCCATGGCAATCGGAATCAGGCCCGGATGGGCCACCCAGGTGCCGTCATGGCCATCGCCGGCCTCACGCTCCTTGTCCTCGCGCACGCGCTTCAGGGCCTGTTCATTGGCCGCCTCGTCGCCCTTGATTGGAATCTGAGCGGCCATTCCGCCCATCGCGAAAGCACCGCGGGCATGGCAGGTGCGGATCAGAAGCTGCGAATAAGCGCGCAGGAAAGGGACCTTCATCGTGACCTGGGCACGGTCTGGAAGCACCTTGTCAGGATGTTTTTGAAAACACTTGATATAACTGAAAATATAGTCCCATCGCCCGCAGTTGAGACCGACGATGCGGGTCTGCAGTGCGTGCAGGATTTCATCCATCTGGAAGACCGCAGGCAAGGTCTCGATCAGGATCGTGACCTTTATCGTTCCGGGCTTGATTTGCAGCGCCTTCTCGATATCGGTCAGCACCTCCTCCCAGAGCTCCGCCTCCCGCCAATGCTCCAGCTTGGGCAGATACAGGTAGGGCCCGGTGCCCTGGGCGAGCAGCGACTCGGCATTGTTGAACAGGTACATGGCTGCATCGAAAATGCCGCCCGGCAAAGGCTTGCCATCGACCA
The DNA here is from genome assembly GCA_007695005.1 of Wenzhouxiangellaceae bacterium. Taxonomy (GTDB): domain Bacteria; phylum Pseudomonadota; class Gammaproteobacteria; order Xanthomonadales; family Wenzhouxiangellaceae; genus Wenzhouxiangella. Next base: position 5,582 of record REEQ01000023.1, read on the forward strand.
GAACGTGCTTTTCGTCCAGGTGCCACCCTCTCGGCCGAACGATCAGCACCGCCGGCTTCCCTTCCAGTCGATAGTGCTTGCCGCCTGCCGCCGTCAGCTCGATGGTCCGCCGCACCGCGTCGAAGAGATTGACCTGACCATCAACCATGTTGTCCCAGGTCGGTGTCGAGGAGTCTTCGCAGTCGGCCATGAACACGCGAGCACCGGAGTTCAGCGCATTGATGATCATTTTTCGGTCCACCGGGCCGGTGATTTCGACGCGGCGGTCACGCAGGTCGGCTGGAATCTTCGCCACCCGCCAGTTGCCCTCACGAATTGACGCCGTTTCCGGATCGAAATCAGGCACTTCGCCTGCATTGAAGCGAGCCTGGCGCTCGCGCCGCGCGGCCAGCAATTGATCGACCCGCTTGCGATACTTCTGGCCCAGCTTGCCGAGCAGGTTGTTGAGCTCGGTCGAAAACAGGTGCCTGGCCTGCTCAGGAATCGGCGCACTGATCTCAGGCTGCACCGGGCCGGCCTTCAAGCTGTCTCCCGAATAATGCTGGGTAGGCTGATTCATGACACTCCGTTCGCTAGCGTATGGACATTGTGGCAAGGGTAGTCGCGGGGGGTGGTATTTGGCAAATCAAATGTTTTGATCTAGAGTATTGGCTGAATCAATACTATGGAGGGAACGGGAAGCGGGGCAAAGGGAAACCAACACCCTTCCCCCGTTTCCCTGGTCCCGAAAACCCATGTATAAAGGCAATCTCCTCAAGCACCTGCGCGCATTCATCCAGACCGCGAGGAGCGGCAGTGTGTCGGCGGCCGCGGACAAGCTGTTCCTGAGCCAGCCATCGGTCAGCCAGCAGATTCGCGCCCTGGAGGATGGCCTGGAGACGGTATTGTTCCAACGCCACGGGCCACGGATGCAGCTGACACCGGCCGGCAAGGCACTGCTTGAGTTGGCGCGTCCGCTGGTCGACAGGCTCGAAGCCCTGCCCGATGACTTCGCTCGTCGCTATGGTTCGCTCGACAGCGGGGAAGTGCGGATTGCCGCAGGCGAGTCCACCATCATGCACCTGCTTCCGGCCCTGTTGATGCGCTTTAGAAGGCAGCATCCAGGCATCTTCGTGCACTTGCATAACGTCACCGGGGCCGACGGCCTGGGCATGATCAGAGAGGACCAGGTCGATTTCGCGGTCGGCTCCATGCTGGATGTGCCGACCGATATCGATTACCGGCCGATTTATCACTTCAACCCGGTGCTGATCATGAGCCCGGAACACCCTTTGTCACGCAAGCGTCAGCCAACGCTGGCAGACATCAGCCCGCATGGCCTGATCCTGCCGCCGCGCAGGCTGACGACCTATCAGCTGGTCGACCTGGTTTTCAAGAAGCACGCCCTACCCTTCCGCGTCACCCTGGAGGTAGGGGGCTGGGAAGTCATCAAACGCTATGTCAGCCTTGGCATGGGGATTTCCATTGTCACCAGCATTTGCCTGACCGAAGCCGATAGGGAGCGACTGGTGGCCCGTGACATGAGCCAGTTCTTTCCGCGCCGCTCCTATGGCGTGGTCATGCGCCGCGGTGGCTACCTGTCGCCGCAGGCCGAGCGCTTCATCGACCTGATGAGTCCCGAGCTTTTCGGCGAATAGTCCGGTTTTCTTTTCCTGATCCAACCCCATATGTCGATCCATGGCTGATTCCAATACCCTGACCATGGTCGCGCTGTCCGGCGGCGTCGATTCTGCAACCACCGCATGGATGCTGAAGCAGCGCGGCGAGCGCATTGCGGCCATGTTCATGAAGAACTGGGAAGAAGACGACCCTGACTCCGGCTGCTCGGCGGAGGAAGATGCTGCCGATGCGCGGCGCGTGGCCGATCAGCTGGGCATCGAGTTTCACGCAAGAAACTTTGCCGCCGAGTACTGGGAAGACGTTTTTGAGCATTTTCTGGCAGAGCTGCAGGCTGGAAGAACACCCAATCCGGACGTGCTCTGCAATCGAGAAATCAAGTTCAAGGCCTTTGTCGAACACGCCCGCGACCTGGGCGCCTCCTTCGTGGCCACCGGCCACTACGCGCGGCGACGTGACAACCCTGATGGATCAGTGTCCCTGCTCAAGGGCCTGGACCCAGGTAAGGATCAGAGCTATTTCCTGCATGCCCTGACCCAGGAACAGTTGGCAGTGGCCCGCTTTCCGCTCGGCGAGCTGGACAAGGGCGAGGTCCGACGCCTGGCCGCGAGCGCCGGTTTGGCCGTAGCAAGCAAGAAGGACTCGACTGGCATCTGCTTTATCGGCGAGCGCAACTTCGATACCTTCATTGACCGCTACCTGAAATCAGAGCCTGGCGACATCGTTACCGAGCACGGTCAGTCCATCGGTCGCCACTGCGGCCTGATTCACTACACCCTCGGGCAGCGCAAGGGGCTGGATGTCGGCGGCGTGCGGGGCTTTCCCGAACAACCCTGGTTTGTCGCCGCCAAGGACCTGGCCGCCAACCGCCTGATCGCCGTTCAGGGGGGGGAGCACCCGCTGCTGCTGGCTACCAGGCTGGAAGCCGGCGAGCTGAGCTGGATTGCCGGCAAGCCGCCGCAGCAAGGGCGCAGGCTGACGGCGAAGATTCGCTACCGGCAACCCGACCAGGCCTGCCTGATCGAGCAGATCAATGATCAGCACATGATCATCAGCTTCGAACGGCCTCAGCGCGCGGTGACCCCCGGCCAGTCCGTGGTGTTGTACGATGGCGCCGAGTGTCTGGGCGGTGGCGTGATTCGCTGCGCCAATACCCCTGTACCTCCCACCCTTTCCCATCTGAGTACAGCAAGCAGCGCATGAGAGACGCCACCATCGCATTCGCCGGCATGTTGCAGGCCAGTGAACTGGTCCGCCAGCTTGCCACCTCCGGCACCTGCAGCCAGACCGCTGCCCAGGCCAGCATCGGCAGCATTTTTGCGCTAAGCCCGGACACGACTGAAGCAGTCTACGGTGGCATTGGCGGCGTCCGCATGGGCTTGCGGGTACTGGTCGAACTGTTCGGCGCCCGCAGCGGCCAGGAAAACTTGCAATCGCTCAACTATGCGCTTGGCATCGGCAAGCTGGCCGGCCAGGTCGAACGCGATCGGCCGCGCCAGTCCGACCTCGGACGCGAGATCGAGCTGATTCAGTCCGCCTGGCAGAAAAGCGAAGACCGCCTGGATGACTCCGTCCTCAGCCAGTTGGCAGATGCCTACCAGCGCCACATTTCCACCCTGGACTTCCGGCTATCGGTCAGTGGCAAGCCCGACTACCTGAAGCAGGCCGAAAAAGTGGCCTTCATTCGAGCCCTGTTGCTGGCCGGCATTCGCTCGGCTTTTCTCTGGCACCAACTGGGCGGCAAGCAGTGGCGCCTCGTCTTCCAGCGACGCAAGATGCTGAATCAGGCCCAGATCCTGCTGACCGCCTGAACCTGGCCGGGCATTGCGCACGGATCAGACCGCTCATCCTGCTGGAATCGCCCTGCAGCCACGACCATGGTCGCAGGGCTTCGCGCTGTCGAGCATGGTAGAATGAAAGGCTTACAAGGTCGGCCTGGCAACAGTCGATCCCCTACCCATTGCTAGCACTTCTTAAGGAGACTTCCATGCGTGACGAGCTTGGCTGCCGCGACAATTTCGAGGCTGACGGCAAGCGCTTCGGTTTCTACAGCCTGAAAAAACTGGCCGAGAAGCACCCCAGCGTCAACCGCCTTCCCTACTCGCTGAAAATCCTGCTCGAGAACCTGCTGCGTCACGAGGATGGCCTGAACATCACCGCCGACGATATCGCCGGCCTGGCCAACTGGGACGCCAAGGCCGAGCCCGACACCGAAATCTCCTTCACACCCGCGCGCGTGGTCCTGCAGGATTTCACCGGGGTTCCGGCGATTGTCGACCTGGCCGCGATGCGCGATGCGATGAAGAAGCTAGGCGGTGATCCGAATCGGATCAATCCGCTGTCGCCGGCCGAACTGGTGATCGATCACTCGGTACAGGTCGACAACTACGGTCGCGCCGACGCGCTCGACCTGAACAACCAGATCGAGTTCCAGCGCAACAAGGAACGCTACGCTTTCCTGCGCTGGGGCCAGGGGGCGTTCGATAATTTCAAGGTTGTGCCGCCGAACACCGGCATCGTCCACCAGGTCAACCTGGAGCATCTCTCGCGCGTGGTCTTCGGCGAAAAAGTCGACGGTGAATTGGTGGCCTGGCCCGATACCGTGGTCGGCACCGACTCTCACACCACCATGATCAACGGCTTGGGTATCCTCGGTTGGGGCGTGGGCGGCATCGAGGCCGAGGCCGCCATGCTGGGCCAGCCGATCTCTATGCTGATTCCGCAGGTGATCGGTTTCAAGCTGAGCGGCAGGTTGCCGGAAGGCACCACCGCCACCGACCTGGTGCTGACCATCACCCAGATGCTCAGAGAGAAGGGCGTGGTCGGCACATTCGTGGAGTTCTTCGGCGACGGCCTGTCGCATCTGCCGCTGGCCGATCGGGCCACGATCGGCAACATGTCGCCCGAGTTCGGCTCGACCTGTGCCATTTTCCCGATCGATGCCGAGACCATCCGCTACCTGGAGCTGTCCGGCCGCGACGCCGGTCGACGCCAGCTGGTCGAAAACTACGCCCGCGCCCAGGGCATGTGGCGCGAGGACGGCGATGCCGACCCGATCTACACCGATATCATCGAACTGGACATGACCACCGTGGTGCCCAGCCTGGCCGGTCCGAAGCGTCCGCAGGATCGCGTCCTGCTCAGCAATGCCAAGAACGACTTCCTGGCTGCCAAGAGCAAGATGACGGCCGAGTGTGATGCTGCTCACAGCAAGGAAGAGGCTCGTTTCGCCGGTGAGGGCGGCAGCACCGCCGTCGGTGCGCGCCTGCCGGCCGGCTGCGCTGAGGTCACTTACAAGGATCAGACCTTTCAGCTCAGCGATGGTGCCGTGGTCATTGCCGCCATCACCTCCTGCACCAACACTTCCAACCCGGCGGTGATGCTGGGCGCCGGTCTGCTCGCACGCAACGCCCGCGCCAAGGGCCTGAACGTCAAGCCCTGGGTCAAGACCTCGCTGGCGCCCGGTTCCAAGGTGGTGACCGATTACCTGACCAAGGCCGGCCTGGTCGACGATCTCGAGGCCCTGGGCTTCTACACCGTCGGCTACGGCTGCACGACCTGCATCGGCAACTCAGGCCCCTTGCCTGAGCCGATCGAAGCCGCGGTCAAGGATCGCGACATGGTGGTCTGCTCGGTGTTGTCCGGCAACCGCAACTTTGAAGGACGTATTCACGCCGAGATCAAGATGAACTATCTGGCCTCGCCGCCGCTGGTCGTGGCGTATGCCATTGCCGGTCGGATGGACGCCGATCTGGTCAATGACCCGCTGGGCGAAGACCCCGACGGCAACCCGGTGTACCTGAAGGATATCTGGCCGGATGCGAAGGAACTGCAGGAGTTCATTGCCGCCAATGTCTCCTCGGAAATGTTCCAGAGCTCCTACCAGAACGTGTTCGAAGGCGATGATCGCTGGAAGAGCATGGACACACCCACCGGCGAGATGTTTGCCTGGAACGACGACTCCACCTATGTCCAGAACCCGCCCTACTTCGAGGGCATGGACATGGAGCCCCCAGGCGTATCCGACATCAAAGGCGCACGCGTACTGGCCAAGCTTGCTGATTCTGTCACTACCGACCATATTTCCCCGGCCGGGAACATCAAGCCTGACTCCCCGGCGGGCGAATACCTGCAGAAGCACGGCGTCTCACCGGTGGATTTCAACTCCTATGGTTCGCGTCGCGGCAACCATGAAGTGATGATGCGCGGCACCTTCGCCAACGTGCGCATTCGCAACCAGATCGCACCGGGCACCGAGGGGGGGCTCACCAAGTACCTGCCCGATGATGCCGTCATGCCGATTTATGATGCGGCAATGAAGTACCAGAACGACGGCACCCCGCTGATCGTGATCGCTGGCAAGGAGTACGGCTCGGGCTCGTCGCGCGACTGGGCAGCCAAGGGCACTCGCCTGCTCGGCATCAAGGCAGTGATCTGCGAAAGCTTCGAGCGTATTCACCGCTCCAACCTGGTCGGCATGGGCGTGTTGCCACTTAACTTCAAGGATGGCGATACGCCGGAAAGCCTGGGTCTGGACGGCACCGAAACCTTTGACATCATCGGCCTGGGCGACGGTACGGCGAAGGAAGTGGACGTGACCGCCACCAACTCCGACGGCTCGAAGGTCGGGTTCAAGGCGCGGGTGCGGCTTGATACGCCGAAGGAAGTGGAATACTACCGTCACGGCGGCATTCTGCACTACGTGCTGCGCCAGATGGCCGGCGGTGATCCGGGTGAGGCAGCCAAGGCAGCCTGACAGCGCCGCCTGGTTCAGCCCCCCCCGACATCCGGGACAACCCGGCAGAGCATGAAAGCTCTGCCGGGCTTTTGCTTTCTGGGCTATCGTCGCCGCACCAGTCCCTAACGAGCGGCGTTGGCGATGTAGGGCTGACCAGCCTCGTACAAGGCCATGCGCTGGCGCATATCAGCCAGAGTCTGCTCCGCTTCCGGCTCCAGGCGTTCCGTTTCGGCCAGCGCCTGGGCATGGTTGATCCGGGCCTGCTCGAAGTCGCCGTTCGCGGCATGGCAGGCAGCCAGCGTGCTCAGCATGTAGTGGTGCGGCTCATCGCGCCGCTCCAGTATTCGGCTGATGAGGGCCATGCCGCGATCAATATCCCGGCCTGCACCCAACTCTCCAGTGCACAGCACGAAAGCCAGGTCGTTGCCGGCCCAGTCCGATCCGCCCCCGGCCGCCTCATCCCAGACTGCCAGACCAGACTCCAGGTCGTCCAGATCGTGGATCAGGGCCATGCCGAGTTCGTAAAGCGCATCCTCATAGCCAAGCTCATGGGCCCGGCGAAACCAGGCCTCACCGGCGACTTGATCCCGATCCAGGCCATCACCTCGCATGAAACGCTCACCCAGCTGCAGGCCAGCCTCGGCCAGACCCGAAGCGGCCAGATGCACAAGCACTGCCTGACCAAGTCCGGGATCGCGACTGAACGGCGCTATTTCAAATAGCTGGCGGGCCACCAGCAGCGCCGTATCGGCGCCTTCGTCTGCCCACAGTGCATCAATGACAGCGAAGCCACGTTCGGGGTCATCCGGACTCAGACCCGGGTAAGCCACGTACACTGCCGCCAGCAGAGCCACGGCACTGACATCGCCAAGCATCATGCCGCTGCTGAGCCAGTCCATCGCCAGGCGCTTGCCATCCTCCGTCTCCTCGGCCAGCGCCCGCATCGCCTTGATCCGCATCGCCATGTAATGCCCGCCCATGGCGGCCTCATGCAGCCACTGGTTGGACACTTCCGGATCCAGCAGCCGACCGGCGAAGGCGCCAAGCACGAACTGCGACTCGGCCAGTCCCAACTCAGCAGAGCGCCGCATCAGGGCGAGGCCACGATCAGAGGTCAGGCCGGCCTTGAGGGCAGACTGGTGCAGGGCCATGGGCAGTCCGGCATCGGCGGCAAGCCTGATCCGCTGAGCCGCGCTCATTTGCGCGAACATGCCCGTCTTGTCATGGCTCAAGGCCAGTTGCAGGTGCGCCCGCGGCTCGCCACGCTCGGCAGCTTGCTGCAACAGGGCAAGCCTCAGTTCGCGGTAGAGTGCCGCATCCGTGCGCTGGCCCAGTGATTCGTCCTCGCGCAGCAAGTCGGAGACGTAGTACAGGCTTGATCCGGGGGGCGTCATCGATTCTGCCGTTTCCAGCGCGGCGCGTACTGCATCATCATCCAGGCTGCGCTGTTCCCGAATAATCAGGCGCCCCGCCTCCAGCGCCCAGCCTTCGGCAATATCCAGCGAGCGCAGGGCTTGCAGGGCTTCGATTTCCAGCTCAGCGCTGCACGAGGCATCTGTCCAGGCCAGACAGACCTCCAGCAGACTGACTGCAGGCCCGGGATAGCCTGACTGCCAGGCGCGTTCGAGCGCGCGCCGGGCGGCCACGGCATTCAGGCTCCAGCCTTCGATATCGGTGTTCATGAAGCCGGCCAGGGCCAGCGGATCGCCGGCCAGGGCCTCGGACTCCAGCACGCTGAGCGCCAGCGCCCGGCGCGGGCCCGGGAAAGCGACCAGCCAGTCCTCGCTGTTCAATGCCGACAGCGCCTGGAGCTGGTCGAAGTAGAGACGATGCTGGCGGCCGCCATCGTCAACAGCCGATACCTCGAGCAGCAGGTAACGCACACTGTCAAATGTCAGGTAGCGTTTCCACAGCACATCCATCTCCAGTGCCGCCACCAGCGGATAAACATCCATGGGATGCAGGATCGGCGCGGGCTGCCAGGGCGTTCGAGCCCGCCCATCGCGCAGCGCGTAGCGGATCAGTGCATCAATCGCCTGCTCGCTCTGCGCCTGCCACTGCCGATCATCGAGCAGCTCGGCACAGTCCAGTGCCGAGTACCATTTGTACAGGTCAACCGGCATACGCTTCAATGAGGCCTGCAAGCCGTCCCGGTGACGGGCGCAGCTTGCCGCGCTAAAGGGTGCTTCGAACAGGGTACCCAGCTGAGCCTCTGCGCGCGGCAGTTGCTGCGGAATGGAGCCTGGCGACAACTGACTCCACTTGCTCGTGGCCAGACGCAGGGTCTCGCGGTCCAGGGGTCCGCCGGGCTCTGATCGCTGACTACCAAGCACGCAGGCACCGAGCACAAGCACAATCAGCAGCGGAAGCAGGCGCTTGCAGCTTGCCCAGCGACCAGACAATGATTCGTTTTCAGCCATGATCGGCATTGTAGCAACTGCCGATAACCGAACGTTCGGCCCTGGCTTGCCTCCTGTTCTACACTGCCAACGTTTAACCTATTAACCCGGCAGGTATGTAGATCGCATTCAGCCGCAGTGTGGCTTTCGTCAGCAAGGCAGCGAAATGCCGCTGTAGTCGTTCTACAGCAAGTTTCTATAACGCAGTCTGACGAAAGCCACACTGCGGCCTGTCATCTTAAAGTCAATTAGTTAGGGGCGCCAA
>REEQ01000039.1 GCA_007695005.1 Wenzhouxiangellaceae bacterium
GCTTCGGATACCGCTGGAAATCAGGAAATAGGCCGCTTATACTTCCTATACGCATCCCGATGCCATTCGGACGAGCCGATCCGCGCTTGCGAGGCCTCGCTCAGTTCCCGAATGCGCTTGCGAGCCAAGGCGGCCCGATCGGCATGTTCGGCCAGGCGTGTGAGATGTTCGCGCACCATGGCATTGACCGTGGTACCCTGCTCAACCGCCACCCGGCGCACTGCTGCCAGCACCTTCTCGTCGACACTCAGCGTGATGTTTTTCATGCAACACAGTATATGTGTGACTGTGTTGACTGTCAAAGTGAGAGGGAGGTTTTTTGCCAGCAGGATTCAAATGCATCCAGTTTACCGTGCTGATAGAGCAAGGCTAGTAATCTTACTAACGAGGTCATTGATCAGCTTCTGCCAGAACTCGTACCGGCCGGAAACCGTCCTCACCCATGCCCATCATGCCTCCCGAGCTTCTGGCGGCGGCACGCACATAGTCTTCAGTGCTGAACCAGCTGCCGCCGCGAGAGACCATGCGGGTGCAGGAGCTGCCTTCCCGGAGCGGGCTGCCATCGGTCGGCATCAGCTCATAGTTGTGGGTATGGCAATCAAGAGTCCATTCCATGACATTGCCGCTCATATCGTGCAGACCGAAGAGGTTGGCGGCTTTGGTGGCAACCCGATGGGTTCGCTCGTCACTGTTGCAGCGATACCAGGCAACCTCGTCGATGTCATTGCTGCCACAGTGGCGCTGGTCGGTGCCGGCGCGACAGGCATATTCCCACTCCGCCGCGCTGGGCAACCGATACTCATGTCCGGTCTTCTCGCTCAGGCGACGCAGGTATTGCCTGGCTTCGGCATGTGCAATATTGTCAGCCGGGCAGTCCGGACAATCCGAAAATCGGAATGGCGTCGAATCCATCAACGCGGTCCACTGGGCCTGGGTGACCGGGGTTCTGGCCATGGCAAAGTCCTGTGCAATGGTGACCGTTGTCTGCGGCCCTTCGTGCTCTTGCCGTCCGTGCTCGGATTCGGGTGAGCCCATCAGCAAACGGCCGGCCGGAATCACCACCATCTCGGGACAGTCCGGACAATCCTGAATAATCACAGGATCCGGGAGCGAATGATCGGAAGATCCAAGGCCTGCAGTCTGTTGCGCATCCCACTGGTCGGCGAAAATCGGCGAGCGCAAGAGATTAGGATGATATTCATAGGTCCAGACCATGGTTCCCCGCCCGGACCAGCCATTGACCCGCAGTTCAATCGTGAACTGGTCACCCGGACAGCCCCGATCCGGCCACTGGATTTCAGCCTCTCCCAACGGGTTGCCGGTCGAGTCCGGATTGTCCGGTGAAAACCGGCCGGTCGCGGCCGAACCACGATCCCTGATCGGGCGTGTGCCGGATCGATACTGGGCTCCGACGGCAAAGCCGGCCGATCCCGGGTCAATCTCGGGCGCTGAACCACTCAGGTATTCCACGCTGCTACCTACATCTTTCAACTCGATCCGGCCTTGCCAGGTATCTTGCTTGAAGGCGTATCGAGGTGGTTCATCCCAGCTGAAGTCGAAGGCCAGGTTGACCTGCCGCGAATAGCCTTGACCGGATTGGCGAACCTGGGCGCGATCAACTGCACTATCGGATTGAAAGCTGAAGGAGAAGGTGCTTTGGCGGCTGTCCGAGTTCTGTCCCGAACGATCCTCGGTGGAAACCAGGATCCACCCCGGAACGCCGTCGGGCGGCAGGGTTGCGGCAGCGCCTGCAGCAGGCTCGGGGGCGGTTGCGCTCTCGCGCATCGCCTCAGGAGCCGAAGATGCGTATCCGGCGAGCAGTTGCGCCAACGCTTCAAGCTCACTGACTCGGTCGGACAGGTAAGGCGTTTCGGCCGCACGGGCAATCAATGCCTCCACCGCGGTCTGATTGGCACCCAGCAGGTCAATGTCATACCGGCGCAGTTCCAGCGCCAACTGGCTGAACTGCTCCGGTAACTGGTCCCAGGCTCGGAGGGCCCTGACGGTCAGTTGTCCCTGGCTGGCCAGGGCCACCAGTTCGGCCGGCAGGTCGGAGTGCATCGGTGTCGCGGCGGGTTCGGGGGTGGATATGTCCGTCTCGGTCAATGCCGATGGCAGGGCCGGGCCGTCCAGCTGATCATCGGCTGGTGTTGCCCTATCCTCTGTCTGTGGGGCTTCTTCGTCCTCCCGGTCGGCAGTGGCCACTGCCGGTTCCAGGGCCGGACCGGAAGCATCGGCCCTGGAGTCGCCGTCCCCATACCAGATTCGAATACTCTGGGAGTCAGCGGTCATGATGCTTCGTCCATCAGGAGCAAGTTGCACAAAGCTGGGGTTGTACTGAAGTTGGCCGCTCTCTCCTCTGGGCAGGGCAGCTACTTTCTCGCCAGTCGCGATATCAAGAATCTGAAAGCGGTCCCAGGAGTCGGTACTGATCACGAGAATCCAGGTGTCATCCATTGAAAACCCGGGGCTTCTCCAACTGGTGCGAACTGTAGCTTCCCAATGCTGGATCAATTCACCGCTGGAGGTATCCCACACTTCCATGCCCTCGCGTCCCACCGAGACCATGCGCGTGCCATCGTTCGAAAAAGCAATGTCCGGTTCCCTTTCATAACGCTGATGCACCAGCAGTGCCTCTCCGCTGGCAGCATCAAAGATGCGGATCGAGCCATCCGACAGGCTGGTAGCGATACGATCGCCACTGGGGGAGAACAAAAACTGATGAGTTCGAATGTCAATTTCATCCAATACGACGACAGGTTCACCACTGATAGCATCGAACACCTGTAAGGCCCAGTTTTCTATGGTGTGGACCGCTCTTGGGCCCTGTGGAGGCCAGGCCAGGAAGTCGATGGTTGGCCGCATGGAGTGACTTTCGTCTCCAAAAGTAAACAACAACTCCTCGCTCTGGATATCCCGGATACGAGCCAGCCTCCAGGCTGAAGTCGTAATCAGGCGGGAGCTGTCTGGTGAGAAAGCTGCGTTTCCGGCTCGGCGTTGGTGACCGAAGCGAGCCATCTCCTCACCTGTGGCGGCATCGTAAACCACAACATCTGAGCCAACTGTTGCGAAAACCATGCTGCCATCCGGAGAAAAGCCGAGCCGACCGACTTGCTCGTTACCCGCCATCTCGATGGTCAGGTACTCATTCCACTCGGTCTGCGCCCAGTCTGGCGTGGAGGCCTGAAGGGTTGTCGAGCCAAGACAAACCAAAATCAGCAGCCAACGAGCAAGTCGAGGGATCACAGTCCCGGGAAGCAGATTGGTCGGATCAAAAGCTGGCTGGAACATGGGTGACTCCTGTTTCAGTTTTGTGTGCCCGCTGTAAATGTAGGTCGAATCACGTAGCCGCCCTGGCCGCTGGAACGTTGCACTCGCGCATAGTAGGTGCCAGGCGCCAGCCCCTCACGTTCGACCGTGCGACTGGAGGCTCCACCGCTCGTTCCACGCAGCAGCTGCCCATCGGCATCATAGAGCTGCAGACCGATATTCAGACTTTCTTCGGCATTGACAGCAACGTGGACTGTGCCAGGCTGGGATATCTGAAACCTGAACCAGTCTTCAGTATCGCGCTTGCCCCGGCGCAGGTAGCCCAGCAGGCCCTGAGTATCCCTGGAAAGCCGAATGTTTTGAGCCTGCTCACGGGTGTCGTTTGGTTCCCGGTCACTGGCATAGGTCGTCGCTGCCAGTGTTGGCGTGATCACATAACCACCCTGGCCGCTGGAACGTTGCACTCGTGCATAGTAGGTGCCAGGCGCCAGGTCATCACGTTCGACCGTGCGTCTGGAGGCTCCGCCGCTTGTTCCGCGCAGCAGCTGCCCATCGGCATCATAGAGCTGCAGGCCGATATTCAGACTTTCTTCGGCATTGACAGCAACCTGGACGGCGCCATGCTCCTTGATCTGGAAACGGAACCAGTCTTCAGTATCTCGTTCGCCTCGGTCCAGGTAGCCCAGCAGGCCTTGAGTGCCCTCGGAAAGCGGAATGTCTTGAGCCTGCTCACGGGTGTCATTTGGTTCCCGGTCACTGGCAAACTCCACCGCATCCAGCAAAGGCGTAATCACATAGCCGCCCTGGCCACTGGAACGTTGCACTCGCGCATAGTAGGTACCAGGCGCCAGGTCATCACGTTCGACTGTACGACTGGAGGCTCCACCGCTCGTTCCACGCAGCAGCTGTCCATCGGCATCATAAAGCTGCAGGCCGATATTCAGACTGTCTTCGGCATAGACGGCAACGTGGACTCTGCCAGGCTGGGATATCTGAAACCTGAACCAGTCTTCAGTATCGCGCTCACCCCGGTCCAGGTAGCCCAGCAGACCGGTGCTGTGGTAATTGACGGGTATGGATTGGCCTGTTTGCCGTGTGTTATTCGGTTCCGAGTCGTTACCGATGGTGGGCGCAGTCAACTGCGAGGACAGCCGGTAGTTTCCCTCACCGGATGATCGCCATACTCTTGCGTAGTAGGTGCCTGGTGCGAGGTCGTCACGTACAACGCTGCGAGTAGAACTTCCCCCGGACGTTCCGCGAAGGAGTTGGTCATCGACATCGAATAGCTGCAGGCCAATGTTCAAGCCTTGGTCGGCCTCTACCGCAACCCGCAGTGATCCATGCCTGGGTACGGTAATCGAGTGGCGTTGCTCGCGCGTGTCAGAGTCCAATTGCCCGGAGGCTTGTTTCAGGTCGATCACACCGGGCGGGGTCAGCACGGTTTCGGGATCCACCGTTGCCGCGGGCAGAGCATCCGCTGCGACTGGCTCGGGACCGGATGTTGCCGGCGTTGGTTCGGTGACCAGTTCTTGACCTCCAATCTTGGCTTCCAGGCGATCTATGAGAAGTTGCTGATACTCCAAGAGCTCAGGCGCCCCTGGCTGCAGCATAAGCAATTCATCGACATGTTTCAGGGCAGTACGAATCTGGTTGACATGGATGGTGGTGATATCCCCTTTCGCTGCTCGATCTATATGAGGAAGCAATTCGAAAATCCGTTCGTGTCGCCTCACCGCCTCCGTAAGCAAAGGATTGTAATGATTGGGTTCTGGATCATTCATCGACCAGAGATTCTGTCCAGTCCAGTAGGCGGCCCTGAAGTCTTCTATCGCCCCTCGATAGTCGTGGGATTGAAACTTTTCCTCCCCTGAGCGAAACAGCTCTCGCGCTTCATTCTTTCTAACTAGCAAGCCAGTCAGAAAACTTTCGTTATCCTGGAGCGTGCTGATCTCATTAGAACTGAGGATAAAATCCTGCCTGATCTGTTCTATCCGCTCCAGAGCATCTTCAATCTCATTTCTTTCCATGGCCAGACGCATCTGACCCATTGCCTCCTGAAATGCCTGGCTCCTCGCCCGTTGGGTGCGCCCTAGATAGTCTTCTGCCTCCTGCACAGGCGGATATCTTGGATTGGCATTCTTTATGGCAATCAGTCGCTCACGCGCCTCGTTGAACTGTTCTCTTGCAGCCAGTTCATAGACTTGTTTGAGTTGCCTGTCGGCTGCCTCCTTGAGGTAGCGAATACGACGCTGGGTGTCCTCAGCCTCCTGATGGGTTGGAGAAATCTCCAGAATTCGGCTTAGCGCTGCAAGCGCTTGCTCGAACTCGCCCGTCGTCGCATGGCGCCGCGAGGTCGCCATCAATTGTTCAAGCTCCTGATTGACATCCTTTGGCAGGCCATGACCATCGCTCAAAATGGTGTCCGGTTCGTCTTGTTGTATTCCTGAGTTCGGGGAGCCAGGCATGCCTGGTTCAATCTCTGTATCATCCGAGCTCTCTGAATCACTCGTTATCTCATCCCGATAATCATCAATTGGATCGCGCAGCAGTTCATCAGCTATCTGTGCCAGTGCCGAATCGGTTTTATCGATAGCGATGCTGCCATCTTGAGACAGCAAGGCAGTGCGCCCCTCCGACACCACCTTCGAATCAGCCATGTTCGGATTGGTTGAAATCTCCACTCGACCTTCGCGAGTAGATAACATGATTTGACCTTCCCCATCTGACATTACGTGGTAAGCGGTGTTCAAGACTCGAATGTAGGTTGCATCACCGAAACGACTGATGTCCGAAATTGCCCCCAAGGTACTTTGAATGCCATAGATTTTGCCGGCGCCGGGAAGCAACGCTGTCAACGCGCTTGCCTTTTTGGCCTTTAGGGTTTTCTCAATAACTTGATCTACAACTTGTCTTCCTATCCATCGGTAAAGTGACCAACCTCCGTATTGATCCTCCGTTGTCCCAATCACCATCTCAAATGGCCTGAAACCTGCTTGCCCCCGCAGTTTCTCACGCACTCGTACTGCTCCCTGAAATTGATCGAGATAGGTAAAGTTAAGCTGAATGCTTCCGGTTGCCGAGCGCAATCGCTGGATCGGCAATCGAGTTGGCATATTGAGAACAACTACCAACTCTCTGGCGTCAATAAGAACGTGGTCCCCGGAACCGAGCTTCTGCCCCACACGAAGCGGGTCCCCCCATCCTCTTTGGGCACCCGGAGCAGAAATCGTCTCAGCTCCAGATCTGCTGAACTGTACGCGCGACAGCCCCATATTCCCTCGCCAATTGTACGGGTCGTGGTGGCTCTCATAGCGGCTTAAGGCTAAGCCTTGCCCCTCGTATATGGGCCCGGTACGGGGCTGATGACCAGTCTGGAAGCGTGGTGTCTTTACCTCTATGTGACTGACAAATGCCATGTAGTCCAGTCTTGCTACGGCACTTTCAGAATGGGTAATTGGGCTATGCGGGAAGAATCGGTACTGCGGCCAGTCACCTTCTTCAAGCACATGTTCAACACGAATCTCTATGCGCTGGGGCCGGTTCCAGGCTGGAAGAGCCAGCCCTGAAACCTCTTTCCCAAGTGAGGACATCTTGGCAAAGTCTGGATAAAAAACCAGACTGATCTTGCCGTCATCGCGCGTGTTGGCATAAATCGGACTGAATGTGGTCGTTATCCGCGGCTCACCAAGCGAGTCAATGACTATGGTGTCTTTCTTCAGCCTGGCCCAGTTATCATTTATATTGAATGCATTTATCTTCAGCTCCCGCCCCCCTAGAGGCTTCGCATTTCCGGCAGCATCCAGATAACGTAGTGATATGGTAAAGGTCAGTGGAGCTTCCAACGTAGGTTCATTTTTGACCTCGAGGATCATTGGCAACTGAACTGAAAAGTCTAGTTCCGCCTCGGAGAAATGCCCCTCAGTACTTCTGACTACGATGCGCGCTCGATACCAGCCTTCCTCCAACTGTCCCAATTCCAGTCGAGTGCCCGGTTCGGCCTGTCGTTCATCGTTCAGAAACCAGGTATAGCTCAACTCGTCATGCACTGAAGCTTTGATGTTTGCGGTCAGCAGTATGGAGTCATAAACAGTTGGCTGATCATGGTTGGAGATAATTTCGACATCCGGTGCTTCACCACCAAGTCCGCTCAGTTTTTCGAACAACAGTATTGCCAGGCGCTGAAGCTGTTCTCCAGTCTCCGGATCGTTTTGGTGGCCAAGAGCATTGAGCCTGAAGACTACATTTCGATAGCGCACCAGCACTGAGGCATGGCCTAGCATCACAGCCCCTCCGTTGGCAGCGATCCGCGGATCATTTAATCCGTCATGCCCCAGCATCCAGTCCGAAGGACCCGAATGGGATCCTACGGGAACTGCTCGGGCATTGGCTATGGCCAGTTCCTCGTCTTCCAGGATGTTGATATGGATATCAATCGTTTGCCCTGAATAACCGTCCGGGGTATCCGGCTCGCTAATGGTCTCACTCAGCGACAGATGACAACCGGCTTTTTTTCTCTGCTGGCCGTCAGCATCAGTGAACGGAATATCGCCGCAAGCTGCTTGTGTGACGTGTATTTTCCGGCGAACGCTCATTCCGAACTGTGGGACCAGGTCGGCTACTGAATAGTCATTGGGGTTTACGGTTGATATCCACTCCTGGTTCTGGCACCAACCTGTCTGGGCCTGGAGCAGGAGCCATGTGGCCAGCAAGGCAAACAGAAGCTTGTTCATAATCCAAATTCTCATCAATACTCTCCAGGTTGGTCTTGCTCAATCGAGAAGCCAGTAGGCGTGCGCACTGCCTCAATCAGAGCATTCAAATCATCATTCGAATCTCCGTCCAGCACAAAGTCAGGATCAAGGCCAATTCCGGTACAAGTGGCGAGATCAGGCAGTAAAACTTCAAGATTGGTGTAGCGCAAGACCGAGCCATCGCTTAGGCCTATGCTGGTCTGACTGCTGCACTTGCCGAAGGTGGGCTGACCGATCAGGCGCGCCTGGCCGAGCTGCTGTAATGTTCCGGCGAAGATTTCAGCGGCACTGGCAGTGTTGGGTCCAACCAGCAGGATGGGTGTTTCCTCGATTTTTTCTCCAGCCGGCGCCAGGACCTCGCGAGGCTGACCGGCGCGTGTCACCAACGAGCCGAGCACCGTGCCGGCGGGAACAAACAGCCCGGCCAGATCGAATGCTTCGAACAAATCACCGCCCGGGTTGTATCTGAGGTCGATGACCAGCTGCTGGTCGGCTTTGGCTGCGGGGTTGTCCCGGAGAAAGGAAAAGGTGGCCAGCAGCGCAGACCGGCTCAAGCCGCCGAGAAACTCCCGCAAACGGATGACTTGCCGGCCGTTTGTCCCGATCAGTTCGACATCCAGTGGACGAACCCATTGGCGCCGAACCGAAATGGTTTCGGAGTTGCCGTTTTCATCAACCAGCGTCAGCCGGACCATGCTCCCCGCCTTTCCGCGCAGTTGCTCAGCCAGCGCGTCCGGACTGAGCGAACGCAGCGCTTGACCGTCGATGGCCACCAACCTGGCTCTGTCGGGAATGCCGGCAGCAGCGGCCGGACCCCCCTGATAAGGCAGCAGCCTGACGCCATCAGCCTCGAAACTGACATCGGCGCCAATACCGCTCCACCAGCCGGAGCGCTCCCCGACCGGGTCAGAGCGACCAGCCGGAAACCACTCCGCGTAAGGATCGATTGCCCGCAACTGGCTGGCGAAATCACCACTACTGCCCAGTTCGGCCAGGGCTTGTGCAGATGGTGGATGGGGCATGCCGTTTTCAAGGCGGAGCCGAATTTGCTCAAGCACTTCGGGCGTCGGCCTGGATAGCTCGGCAGCCGGTATCGTCACAGAAACCAGCAGCGCGAGCGCGCCACAAGCTCCCAGCAGAACTCGAGCCGAAAGGTGCATCAGCGTGCCAGCTCCAACGACAGCTCCATCAGCAACTCGAACTCGCGCCGTAAGGCATCACGTTGCTGAACCAGTTGACGCCGTCGCAGATCCTCATCGGTATCCCCCAGGCCGGTACCTTCCAGCGCATCAAGCGCGGATTGCTGGTTTTGCATCTCATGCTGCAGCCGGGTCAGTCGCTGGCGAATTTCGGCTACGCGCACATCAGCCTCTCCCAGTTGTGCCGTCAAGCCATCGATGCGGGCATGCAGCTCGTCAAGGTCAGCGTTCAGTTGCTCCAGTTCAGCGCGTTCCTCGTCGACCAGTTGCTGCCGCTCGCTACGGGCATCTTCCAGTTCGCGGCTTTCGGCTTCCAGCGTTGCCTGGGTGGCTCTAAGCTCGGCCAGCCGGTCTTCGCGTTCGCGCACGCGTTCCTCGTAGGCACCGCTGCTCAAGCCCGACATACCGCCGGCCAGCCCCCCTTCTCGTGGATCCGTGGAAGTGGTTGCGCAGGCGGTCAAGCCGAAGATCAGCACGACGATCATGCAACTCCAACGGGCGTTCATACCGACAATCTCTGGTCGATCCGGGCCAACTGCGTGCTGCCCGTTCGCAACGTTTCCAGGTTGTTCTGGAGTTCCGCAACTTCGCTTTCCAGCCGCTGGATGTAGGGATCTTCATCCGCCCTGTTTTCGCGCTCCTCGGCCAAGATGGCGTTTTGCACTTCCAGCTCCTGGGCCAGGGCTGCTTCCAGTCGTTCGGCGCTGTCGAGCTCTTCGCGCAACGTGGCCCGCTGCGCCTGCAGTACGGCTTCGTCGGCGGTTCCGGCATCAATTTGGGTCCGCAGGTACTCGGCTTCCTGCTCCAGCGCCTTGATTTGCTGGGCCAGACGCTGGTTGTACTGCCCGGTGGTCGCGTTGAACTCGGCTACCCGCTCGGCTTCGCCGTCCAGGTAGTCCTCGGTGCTGGCGTATTCGGCCTTGCGTTTGGCCACTTCATTGCCTACCGCGTATCCCGCTCCGGCACCGACAGCAGCACCGATTAGGGCCCCGCGCTCGCCATCGATGAGAGCACCGAGCAGTCCGCCAAGAACGGCTCCGGCGGCGGTGCCTTCGGCCCGCGTGCGTTGATCGTCGGGCATGCTGGCGCAGGCGCTGATCAGCGCGGCTGTAATGACCACCACCATCAGTATCTTTGCTGTTTTCATAATGTCTCCTTCTTGCGCATGGGCGCTTGGTTGATGCGCGGCCGAAACTCAGCCATCGATGAAGTCCGTGAAGCTCGATCTGAAGTCTTCCAGCCAGGTATCACGGTCCGGGCGCCGCTGTTCGGCAAAGGTCTCGGCATGGACACGCAATAGTTCAAGCACCATGGCCTCACGCCTGGGGGGCTCCTGCTCGGTCAGAAAATCGATGGCCATATCGAGATGTTCGGGCTGATAGTCGCCCAAACTGGCCACTTTCTCGCCATAGGCCTGCAACTGCATGCTGACCGCTTCGTCAAGCTCGGCGATGGAACGTTCGACGGCCTCGACCTGCTCCTGGTAGCGAGTCGATATTTCAGCCAGACGTCGTGCACTGTCCAGCGTGGTTGCAAGACGTGTCAGCCTGGACAGGTAGACGCTTAGGTTGACGCCGTTGCGGGCGGCATCCTGGGCCAGGCTGCGTGCTGCTTCCCGCTGAGCCAGCTCCAGCTGCTCGCGTGCGTTGATGGTCAGAGCCTGAATCGCCGCCAGCGATTCGTGCAGCTGGGGGTTCTGCTCGATCAACCGCTCGATGATCGGGTCGGCATCGCTGATCTGGCCGGCAGCCTGGGCCACGCGGTTGTCCAAAGTGCGGCCGACCGGCATGCTGCGGCGCAGTTCTGTCCGGTAGGCTTCGTATTCCTGTTCGATTCGCGAGCGCTGGGCTGAACTGACCACCACGTTGGCGCCGATGGCCAGGCGAGCTCCGGTGTTGAAGGATCGCCGCTCGAGCACCTGTGCACGATCGGCGTCCCAGGCATATACATCCAGTTCGGCACGCAAGGCGCTACGCAGTTCTGTTGCCGGGGTGGATACGCTGCCGCCGCGAACCGCGACGCCACCGGGCTTGCCCTGCCAGATCTCCGGACGGAACAGGCCGGCGGTCATTTCCTGCACATTGCCCAGCAGATCGTGAAAACCCAGACCATCGGCTGCACGAAGACCGACGGGACGGATTTGGTGGCGGGCATTGCCAAGGTGCCAGGCATGCTCGTTGAGCTGGCGGGGGGAGAACGGGAGCGGGTCATTGAAACTGCCAGCCCTGAGGGCGGGCAGACCGCCGCGCACCACATACTCCCATTCCTGCTCGGTGGGCAGGCGCAGGAAGCCGGGTGCGTCATCAAGCCTCGGCAGTGCGGTGATGCGCTCTGGATGTTCCGGATCGAACAACCACTGGTTGTAGCGATGAATGAACGCGACTACATCGTGATAGGCAACGAAACTCAAGGGCTGCATCAGCGCTTCGCGCAAGGCCCGACCCTGCAGCCCGGGCAGCGACTCGATGTCCGGATCGCCGCTGGCACTCATCAGCGCATCCATGCCCATGACGGCAATGAACTGACCCTGGGTCAGCTCGTACTTGGCCAGGTAGATCAGCCAGCCTTCGCCGTTATCAGCCGGAAAAGAACCACTGATCTGGGTGCGCTGCAGGCCTTCGAAGATGCCGCCGGTGGCATCGCCAATCTGAATGGTGCGGTCCTGATCAGCCCAGAATCCACCGCCGGGCACGGCCACGGAGCGAAATACCATTTCGGCCTCGCCGGGCATCGGCAAGATCAGGTCCCCTTCGGCCGGACGGGGATTGTAGGGGGTGGCCGGCGGCACTGCAGCGGTTGCCGGCAGCGGGCCGATCAGCAGTGTCAGCAGCAGCGCGATGAAAAGCGGCAAGCGTCTATTGATCACGAATCACCTCGGCAGGATCGATCCGCGTTGTGCACCAGGCTGCAACCAGGGAGGCGGCCCCGGCCAGCGCTAACGTGACCAGAATGATGAACGGAACCTGCCCTCCCGGCAGAGCACAGAAGCGTTGTCCAGCCTGGAGATCGTCGGCGAAAGTGCGGTTGATTGCTGTTGCCAGACCGGCATAGCCGGCAAATCCTGCCAGCAGACCCAGACCGGCGATGCTTGCGCCCTGAACGATGGGAAAGAAGAACACGCTGGAGCGCGCCAGTCCGATCAGGCGCAGCATGCCCAGGTCTTTCCGGCGCCGTTCCACTGCGGCATACAGGCTGGCTATCAGAACCGCGGTCCCGCCGCCGATGCCGAGGGTGGCGATCAGCCAGAACAGGCGACTTAAACCGGCGTCCAGCACCTGGATGCGGCTGATGGTTTCGACCTCGGCCTGGACCTCTATTCCCAGTGCTCGCAGCCGCTCGTACAGTGGCGGAACGTCATCGATGCTGGCGGCGTACATGCGGAAACCCCGGTAGCCGCCCCGGGCCATTCGAAACTGTTGCGATTGGTCATCAAACAGCACTGCCCGCTGCGCGGCGGTGCGCAAAACGCCGATCAATTCGACCGGGACGACCGGGCGGTTCAGCGCGGTCTTGCCTACCGGATTGAGCGTGAAACTCAAAGTTTCAACACCCTCGACAGTGAGTGATCCGATATCAGTCTGATCCTGCTCGGGCAGCAGTACCGAGCGCAGGCGTTTTCCATCGTCGGCGCGGTCGCGCAATGCTCCCCAGGGCAATATCGGCAAGCCGATTTTGTCGGCCTGGTGTTCATCCAGTGATAGTCCAATCAGTTGTATCCGGCCTGCGTCGGGGTCGGCGCGCACCTCAACAGCAGCCCAGGGCAACACAATCCGGTCGCGCCCACGCAGTTTCTGGTCGACCGCCCGCAAACTGGCCGGTGTGACGGTGGCCCCGGGTGAGTACAGGTGATAGGCATGAAACGTCTGCGGCAGCGACAAACCCAGTATCCGCTGCACATCCGATGCATCGAGCGGTTCGATTCGGGCAAAACCGGTGTTGATGATCAGGCCGGTGCGCTCAATGGGAGGCATTGGCTCGGCCAGCAGCAAGACCATGCCGTCGAAGCTGAGAAAAGGCTCCGGAGTGGCGCCGGACCAACCCCGCTGCACTGCCCCGTAACCCTCCTTGTAGGCTTCCACATCCAGCACAAAGTCCAGCGTGGCATAGACGCGAGCGAGCGAACTGGCTCGAGGCTCCAGTACTGCGCCCACCTGCACCGTGCTTTCGGCCAATTCGGTGCGCCCGCCGCGCGTCCGGGTCACCCGGACCGTCAGTTCATCTCCGGTGCCGACTTCCAGTCGGCGTGCGGACTCGGCAGTCAGCACGATTTCATCGTCGGCGGGAATCACGCCGCGATTTTCCAGCAGCAGCGGGTCACCGTCGGCGGTGGGCACCAGGTCGAAGATTTCGACCCGGCCGTTTTCCGGATGAACAATCTGCACCACGGAGGACAGCGGCAGAATGGTCGGAGTCAGAAACTCGACTTCCGGCCACCGGGCCACATCCTTGAACCACTCGGGAGCAAATTCACGCGTTTGCAAGGGGCGCAGTTCTCGGTAGACCGGATCCTGAACAAGCTGCTCGCGCAGGGTTTCGATGGTCCCGTGCCTGAGACCGAGCAGCACCAGCAGCGGTGCAATCACGGCGGCCAGCGCGATCACCAGACACAGGGTCAGAATCCATTCATGGCGCAAGTTGGCCAGGGCGAGCGCGGGAATCATGCGAAGCGAGCGCCGCTGGTTCATTGCAGCGCTCCCGGTAAGATCGATCGGCAGATCGACCGGGTCATTCCCGGCCCGTTCGGTGTTATTTCAAATGTGTAGGCCGAGTCACAGGCTCCGGCGACCAGATCCACGTCGTGGGTGACGATCATTACGGCGACATCATCGGCCCGGGCCAACTGCTGGAGATCGGCCATGATGGTGCGCGCCCGGGCCTTGTCGACCGCGGCGGTCGGCTCGTCGGCCAGCACCAGGCGTGGTCGATGAAAGATGGCGCGCAGGATGGCGGCGCGCTGGCGCTGTCCGATGGATAAAGCGTCCGGGGATCGATCGAGGTATCCGGCCAGGCCGACGCGTTCGGCCAGGGCCACCAGTTCCTGTCCACCATCGGGCAGACCCTTGATGGCTCTGGGCAGCGTGATATTCCGGCGTACGCTCAGAAAGGGCAGAAGCCCACCTGTTTGCAGCACATACCCGAAGTGATCACGGCGCAAAGCGGCCATGGCGGCTTCGTTGTGTTCGTGCCACAGGCGCGCCAGGTCATGACGCGGCCCGTCAGGTCCGAGATCGATCTCGAAGCGATCGATCTCGGTCGGCTCCATGACCAGCGCGATCAAATCAAGCAAGGTGCTCTTGCCGCAGCCGCTTTCCCCGACCACGGCCACCATCTGGCCTTTGAATACGGTCAATTCGGGGATTTGCA
>REEQ01000005.1 GCA_007695005.1 Wenzhouxiangellaceae bacterium
AGGGCTGTGGTTCAAGCCTTGTCCTTCCAGCTGCGGATGACGCCGAAGACGGCGGCCGGGGCTGTGCCGGTGCCGGGTTGGTGGTGGTTGGCGGCGTCGATGACGCTGGCTTCCCTGGTGCGCAGAAAGGGGTTGGCGGCGCGCTCCTCGGCCAGGGTCGGGGGCAGGGTGATTCTGTCCTGTTCGCGCAGCCGCCTGGCCTGCTCGGCGCGTTCGCGCAGGGCCGGATTGTCGGGCTCTACCTGCAGGGCGAAACGGCAGTTGTCCAGGGTGTATTCGTGAGCGCAGTAGACCCGGGTCTGGTCGGGTAGTCCGCGCAGTTTGTCCAGTGAGGCCTGCATCTGCGCTGGCGTGCCTTCGAACAGGCGGCCGCAGCCAATCGAGAACAGGGTGTCGCCAGCCAGCAGCATGTCGTGGCCGTGGTAGACGATGTGGGTGGTGGTGTGACCCGGCGTTTCCAGCACATCGAAAACCAGCGCCAGCTCGGGGATCTGGGCCTGGTCGCCTTCGGCCAGATGCTGGTTGACCTGCGGCATGCGCGGGTCTTTCGGGCCCCAGGTTGGCACCGGGTGGCGGGCCAGGATGTCATCGACTCCGCCGATGTGGTCGAAGTGGTGATGGGTAAGCAGCAGGGCGCAGAGTTTCAGGCCGCGGCGCTGGACAAAGGCCATGGGTTCGGCGCTGGAGCCGGGGTCGACCAGAACGCAGTCGTGGCCATTGTGGATGGCCCAGATGTAGTTGGTCTCGAACGCGGGGATCGCTTCGACGGACAGCGGCATGGCGGCTTCCTTTCGGTTATCCTTCGTGGGTTGCACCCCATCTTAGCGAATTCATGAGCATTGCCGGTTTCACCAGCCTGCAGACGGTCGAAAACGCCCTGGTTCCGGCCGCGCTGGGCGAGAGCCTGCCCGAATGGCTGCTGGAGATCGCGCCAGTGTCGGCGCCGTCGCCGGCCCTGACCCTGCGTCGTTCGCGGCTGTTGTTCGATGGCTCAAGTGCCTGCTGGCCGTTTCGGTGCCGGCTCGATGCGCTGCCGATGGACAGTGATTCGGTGCCTGCTGTGCTGCTGCGGCATGTCTGGCAGCCAGGTGTGCTGGCTGATCCGCTGGACGAGGTGCTGCGCATCCTCAAACCCGGCGGCCTGCTGGTTTCGGTGTCGGCCAACCCCTGGCATCATCGGGCCTGGCGCGAGCTGGGCCGCTCGGCCCTGCGATTGCCGAGCTGGCCGCATTTGCAGGTCTTGCATGCGCGCCACGCATTGCAGTTGACGGTGCCGTCGGCGGGCCAATGGCGTGGCATGGTGCCGGGGTTGACTCCGGTACTGGTGCTGGTGGCGCGCAAGCCGCGCCGGCCGGCACGGGTGCAGCCGTTGCGCTTTCGAAGGCCGCAGCTGGCCACGGGTTCGGCGCCGGTCAGTCTGTGCCGGGCAGCATGAGCGAAGAAGTCAGAGTCTGGACCGATGGCGCCTGCCTGGGCAATCCCGGCCCCGGCGGCTGGGGCGTGTTGATGCGCTGGAATGGCCACGAGCGCGAGCTGTCGGGCGGTGAGGCCGACACCACCAATAACCGGATGGAGCTGATGGCCGCAATCCAGGCTCTTGAAGCGTTGAAGCGGCCAATGAGCGTGGAGCTGACCACGGACTCCCAGTACGTGCGCAAGGGCATGCTGGAGTGGATGGCGAACTGGAAGCGCAATGGCTGGAAGACGGCGTCAAAGAAGCCGGTCAAGAATGCCGAACTGTGGCGGCGGCTGGATGCGGCCTGCGGCCGTCACCAGGTACGCTGGCACTGGGTCAAGGGCCATAGCGGTCACCCGGAAAACGAACGTGCCGACGAATTGGCAAGCATGGCTGCGAAAGCACTTTTGTAGCGAGAAAACGAAAGATGATCTTGTGCACAGATGCAGGGGCACAGGGTAAAACCTTGAAAACAAAGAGAGCTTGAAACTCCGGTTTTTTTTGGTTTCTCTTGCGCTGCGCCTCGGCGTCCCTGTGCGAAATCAGGGTTTTGATTGTGATTCAGGGGATTCAAATGCGACAGGTTGTGCTGGATACGGAAACAACGGGCCTCGAACACCGCGACGGCCACCGCATCATCGAAATTGGCTGTGTCGAGCTGATCGAACGTCGCCTGACCGGGCGCAATTTTCATGTCTATCTGAATCCCGAGCGCCAGGTCGAGGGTGGGGCGCTGGAGGTGCACGGCATTACCGATGAGTTTCTCGCCGACAAGCCGCGTTTTGCCGATGTGGCTGATGATTTCATCGAGTTCATTCGTGATGCCGAGCTGGTCATCCACAATGCGCCGTTTGACCTTGGCTTTCTGGATGCCGAGCTGGAGCGGCTGGCGGGCGACCCGGTTATGCGGGTGGTTGACCTGGCCCAGGTGCTGGATACCCTGGCGCTGGCCCGCGAACTGCACCCCGGCCAGCGCAACAGCCTGGATGCGCTGTGCAAGCGTTACGAGGTAGACAACTCCAACCGCGACCTCCACGGCGCCCTGCTCGATGCCGAGATTTTGGCCGATGTGTACCTCGCCATGACCGGAGGCCAGGTGGATTTGTGCCTGGACTTGTCCGATGACAGCGACGGTATTCAGGGCGAGGTCATCAGCGGCCTGGACCTGTCGCGCCTGCGGGTCATGGTCGCCAGCGAGCAGGAAATTGCCGCTCATGAGCAACGCCTGGCGGCGATCGAAGCAACACGCAAAGGGCCAAGTGTGTGGCGAGAAGTCAGCGGCTCGTCGCTTGAACCGTAGGTCGGCCT
>REEQ01000004.1 GCA_007695005.1 Wenzhouxiangellaceae bacterium
CCCGGGAGCCTGATCCGCATCCGCGCTGGGTCGTGGTGTCGGCCGGCACCGGCGGCACGGCCGCCACCCTGGGGCGCTACATGCGCATGCGCTGCTTCGCCGGCTGTCCCACCGAGCTGTGCGTGGTCGACCCCGAGAACTCTGTCTTTCATGAGTCTTTCCGAACCGGTCGTCGTGACCTGAAGCTGGCGCTGGGCTCGCGTATCGAAGGCATCGGCCGGCCGCGCGTCGAGCCCAGTTTCGTGCCCACGGTCATCGACCGCATGATCAGCGTGCCAGACGCGGCCAGCATGGCCGCCATACGCTTCCTCGAGGGCTGGCTGGGGCGCAAGTGCGGCGGTTCCACCGGTACCAACCTGATCGGCTCGGTGCAATTGCTCAGCGAGATGCGCCGGCGCGGCGAACGCGGCAGCGTTGTGACGCTCTTGTGCGACGGCGGCGAGCGCTATCGCGACAGCTATTACAACGATGACTGGCTGGCCGACCAGGGTCTGGATATCGAGCCCTGGCTGGCGGCCCTGCGGGCCTGGGCTGACACCGGCGACTGGCAGCCGCCGGCTGAGTAGTTGATCCTTCAGCCCTCGCGGCGAACCTGGTCGCGGCGGCGCAGGTAGTTGAGCAGGTCGACGCGGGTAATCAGGCCGAGAAAGCGCTGGCCGTCCATGACAATGGCGACATGGTCGCGGTTGAAGATTGGCAGCAGGGCGTCGATCGCGGCCTTGTAGTCAACAGACTCCAGCTCGCGAACCATGGCCGTGGCAACCGGTTCGGCGAAGCGCGACTCGTCCTCAAAGACGGCCAGCAGGAGGTCGGATTCATCGACGATGCCGACAATGCGCTCGCCGTCCATGACCGGTAGCTGCGAAATATCGTAGAGCATCATTCGCTTGTAGGCGTTGGCCAGTGACTCCTCGTGCCCGACGGTGACCGCATCGCGGCTGGCCATGGGACGGGCGATCAGGTCGCGCAGGTCGCCGTGGTTGCTGGTTTCAAGCAGGCCGTGGTCGCGCATCCAGTGGTCGTTGTAGACCTTGGACAGGTAGCGGTTGCCGGTGTCGCAGACCATCGACAGGACGCGCTTCGGTTCGGTCTGTTCGCGGCAGTAGCGCAAGGCGGCGGCTACCAGGGTGCCGGTAGACGAGCCCCCCATCAGGCCTTCACGCTGCAGCAGTTCCCGGGCGGTGGCGAAGCTTTCGCGGTCGGAGATGCTATAGGCCTTGGCCACCCGGGTGAAATCGCTGATCGACGGCAGAAAATCCTCGCCGATGCCCTCGACCAGCCAACCACCGGCGTCGTCCCTGACCTTGCCGGTGGCGATGTAGTCGGCGAGGATTGAGCCCTCCGGGTCGGCGAGAACAATCTCGAGATCGGGCGCGGCCTTGGCGAAGTAGCGCGACAGCCCGGTGACCGTGCCGCTGGAGCCGACGCCAATGACCACAGCATCCAGCCGGCCATCCATCTGCTCCAGCATTTCCGGGCCGGTTGAGCTTTCGTGAGCGAGCGGGTTGTCGGGGTTGCCGAACTGGTTGATGAAGTAGCTGCCGGGGGTTTCCCGGGCAATGGTAGCGGCCAGGTCCTGGTAGTACTCAGGGTGGCCCTTGCCGACATCGGAGCGAGTGATGACCACCTCGGCGCCCATGGCCTTGAGATTGGAGATCTTCTCGCGGCTCATCTTGTCCGGGATCACCAGGATCAGCCGGTAGCCTTTCTGGGCGGCGACCAGGGCCAGGCCCAAACCGGTGTTGCCGGCCGTGCCTTCGACAATGGTCGCGCCGGGCTTGAGTTCGCCGCGGGCCTCGGCGGCCTCGATCATTTTCAGGGCGATGCGGTCCTTGATCGAGCCGCCGGGGTTGTTGCTTTCCAGCTTCAGATACAGTTCGCAGGGACCGGTATCGAGATGGTTGACGCGCACGATCGGCGTGTTGCCGATCAGCTCCAGTACGTTCTGATAAACAGGCATGGTCTTGGCCGCTGACGGTTCAGCCGGCCACGATAGCCGATGGTGCATCATCGGGCAAGCTCGAGTCCTTACCTTGCCTTGAACAAACAGGGCTGGAGAATCCGATTCTGTGCTGGGAGGTCCGCTTCGGTTTGACGCGGTGGTGAGAGCTTCAGCAGATATCCCAGCAGCAAATCGACGCGGGAAAAGAAAAACCCCGGCCGGCGCCGGGGTTTTCGCTCGAGCTGTTCGCCTGGATTGTCAGGCCGCCTGGGTCTGGTCCATGATGCGGGCGAGCTGATCCTTGGTTTTGAGCTTCTCCCGCTTCATCTGATTAAGCGCAAGGTCTTCCATCGGTGCCGTGCCGTTTTCGGCTGCGGTGACGCGTTTTTCAAGTTGCTGATGATGGTTGTACAGGCGACGGAACTCTTCGTTCTCCTTCAGAAGGGCTTCCATCTGCTTCTTGCGGTGTTCGAACATGGGCTGACTCCTTAAAAGATTAATGGGTCAAGGTGAGCGGTCTCCCCGCCCAGCATTGGTGGCCGGGAGACCGAAAAAGGGGCCGCACTTGGTCGGCCCGGATTCGGGAACTGGATAAAGGTTGGCGTGACTGCCTCGCGGGGCGGGCTAGGTTGCTTCCGCCCCGGGCGGCCTGCGAGTCGCTGGGATCAACCACCATGATGAGTTCTTTATACCCCTGCAGCCATCGGACTGCAAGGCCCCATGCCGGCTCCGGCTGACCAGCCGGGCTGCGCTAGTGGTCCACGCGGCAACACGGTAACGCTCAGCCGTCGCACAAGCGTTGTGGG
>REEQ01000018.1 GCA_007695005.1 Wenzhouxiangellaceae bacterium
TATCCACCCGGCGTTCGAAGACGTAGGCGTCGTCTGTGTCGTTTTCGGTGGCCGGCTCCGGGCCCGGCAGGTCGAGCAGCTGGCACAGCTCGGTCAGAAAGAGCTGGTAGTTGGCTCGTTCCTTGCCGCCGGTGTTTTGCCAGCGGCCGATAAAGGCATCAACATCGGCCTGGCTGATGGCGGTGGCGGTCTGTTGCGCTGACGGCATGGGTCCCCTTGCTGGCTTGACGCTTGAAAACGGGTTTGATCTGGCCTGCCCCTGCTTCCTTGATAGCCGATTTGGTCCAGAAGGTCAAGCAAGAGCACGAGCGAGAGCCCATTTTCGGCGGCACCATGTCTGGCGGGCCGCCCATACCTGAATGGATCTTTGGCGTAGCTACACCGGATAGGCCGTCAAGACTTTTCGTAGATGCGCGGCCAGGCGTTGCCTCGCCGAGGCGTTGGGGTGGATTTCATCATCCCAGTCTCCGGGGCCCAGCAGGGGTCTGAAGTCGACATGAACGAAGTTTTCAATTCTGGCTTCAAGTGCTTTGAGCAGGTCGTTGAAGGCGTCGATCAGCGCGTTGACGATGTCCTGCTGCTCGTCACGTTCGGTGACGTTCTGTTCGTGTAGCCTGTCCTGTATCCAGGGACCGAAACTGATCAGGCCACCCAGCAGCTCAAATTGCCTACCGTCCGACTGGGCGTAGCTGTAGCCGTGCATGAAGATCGGCGTTTCCGACCCCAGGTGCTGGTTGATGGTTTTTCTGATGAGCCCTACGTTGGTGGCAATGCCGTCCATCACCTGCTGCAGGCGAGTCGTGATAATGAGTTCGCGCCCGCTTCGGTTTGAGTACCTGGACTTGTCCTTGATCATGTCCTGGAGATGATCGCCCAGCACATCGTTACCGCCGCCGCTGATCAGCACGGCATCGTAAGTTTGGCCGGCCAGCCAGTCTGGATTGCAGGCCAGGGCCCACTGGCGGTTGGGCGGGTCCGGATAACGCGCCAGGGTGTCTCCGGGAGCGGCCAGCGATACCAGGTTAATGCTGCGATACGCCTGGAGGTGTCCGATGACAGATTTCCCCTTCCACAAAGCAGTGGGATGGGTGAACCACGAGTCGCCTTCGGCTAGTACCCTCAACGCTTTTGGTGATCGACGCTGGGCTCGCACAAAAGCTTCAACGCGCTGCTGAATCCAACTGGTTCGAGTAATTGAACGACGCCGCATGGCCAACTCTCCTGCTTGATCTGCTGTGGTTTCATGGAGAGTCTGTCACCTCCGTCCAAAAACTCTCAGGCGGCAGCTTCGTCCATGCAGATTCGATCAACAGTTACGACTTCGCTGTTATTAACGCGGCAATCTATTTGATTGCCGCGTTAATAACAGGCAGGTGCAGCCGCCAAAGCTGGCTGCGTGCTAACATGCCTGAAGCCGGAGTGGGACCGGTTGCCTGTACGGGTTGCGGTGTTGTTCGCCGAATGATCCGGCCTTTCGGAAGGGAGAAGCATGGACGAGAAAGACCGGAGCGGGGAGCCATCTGTCCGGGAACTGGCCGATCGGATCGGTCGGGGTGATCCGGCCGCCGAGGAGGCGCTGGTTCGTCGCTATGGGCGGCCACTGGAGTTCATGCTGCGACAAAAGGTACGCGAGGCATCGCTGGCTGCCGACCTGGCCCAGGATGCCCTGTTGATCCTGATCGAGCGCTTGCGCGGACCCGGCCTGGACGACCCTGACAAGCTGGTTGCATTTCTGCATCAGACGGCAAGCAACCTGGCTCGCGGCGAGGCGCGCACCTACTACCGTCGCAATACCCATCCCGATCAAGGCGCGCTGGACCTGGCCGCGGTCAATGAGCCGTTGCTGGAGGACCAGGTGGCGCGCGAGCAGCTTGACGCGATCATCCGCCAGCTGCTGGAGGAGCTGGGTCAGGCGCGGGACCGCGAACTGCTCAAGCGCTTTTACCTGGGCGGGGACTCCAAGGAGCAGCTATGCGCCGACTTCCAGATCAGCCCCGCGCACTTCGACCGCATCCATTTTCGCGCCCGCCTGGGCTCACCAGCGGATCGGGGAGTGGCACCGGGCGCTGCGGCCAGCGGATCAGGGGTGGGTGTACTCAAGCCCGAACTGGATGCCATCGAGTCCGAGCTGGCGATGGCACGGCCCGGTAGCGGGCTTCGCGTTCGACCATCAACAGGCGCGATTGAGCTGGACGCTGACACGGTGCTGCTGAGCTACTTGTTGCTGGATGACCGTATTCTGCTTTGGGTCACGAGCACCGATGGCACACGTCTTGAGCAACTGGCCCGACCGGAGGAGCTGGGCGCAGACATTGCCGCGCTGAAGGACTGGCTGCGCCATCCCCGCTGGGCGACCGGACGCATTGATGCCCGCGCGGCCGTCCTGGGCGAGGCCTTGCTGGGACCCATCGCCGCTGAACTGGCCGGGAAGTCACGGGTGCTTGTACAAGCCGATGACGTACTGCACAGTGTGCCGTTCGCTCTGCTGCACTTGCCTGCGCAGCCGCCTGGCCGGCCGATGATCGATACCCATACCGTACAGATGCTTGTGCCGGGCAGCCGCCGGGAAGTGCCGCCCGGTCGGTCGGCACCCGCCCTGGTATTGATGGCTGATCCGGGCTGGACGGATGATCAGGGCGCCACGGTCATGCTGCCGGAGCACAGCCTGCTGGCCGGCCTGCTGCGGGATGAAGGCCTGATCGCCCTGCCGGGCAGCCGGATCGAAGCCGAGGCCATTGCGGCACGGGCAGCCGCGCATATGCCGGTGCGCCTGCGCACCGGGCCGGAGGCTTCGCGTGAGTTCATCGTCGGCGGTGGCCTGAGCGATTTCCGGATTATTCACCTGGCCACCCACGGCCTGGTCGATCTGCGCTACCCGATGCTGTCATCGCTGCTGCTGGCCAGTGAGCATGCCGCCGGGCCGGCTTTCCTGAGACCCTCCGAGATCGCCGATTTGCGCTTGCATGCCGAACTGGTGGTGTTGAGCGGCTGCGAAACCGGCCACGGCCGCATCCTGCCCGGCAGCGGTGCGCTCAGCCTGGCCCGGCCGTTTCTGGCCGCCGGGGCCGACCAGGTGCTGGCCTCGCTGTGGAAGATCGACGATGGCCGTACCGCCCGCTTCATGGATCGCTTTTACCAGCACCTGCTGGACGATGGCCTGTCGCCGGCCGAGGCCCTGGCCCGCACCCAGCGCTGGACCCGGCACCAGGCCGACACAACGCACCCCTACTACTGGGCAGGGTTCATTCTGCTGCAAGGTCAGTAAGTTCAGGATCGTGGATCTGGCAGGCCCCGGTTGCATGGCTTGCAGCGCCCTGGAGACAGAACGAGCTGGCCCGGGTCGGCGCTGACCAGTGGTTTGATTATCTGATTGACGGCGGCCTTTATTTCTAGTATTCTGGAAATATGGAAGCTATGAAAATATCCCGTCTTTCGGCCGATGAGCTGGCGCCGGTGTTTGCCGCCCTGGGCCAGAGTGCACGTCTGGAAGTGATGCGCCTGCTGCTGGCGGCCTATCCGAATGGGGTGGCGGCCGGCGAGGTGCAGGAGGCTTTGGGTATTCCGGCCTCGACCCTGTCGCATCATCTGCACAGGCTGCGCGAAGTGGGCCTGGTCCAGGCCGAGCGCGACAGTACCTGGATTCGATATGCGGCGCGCGCCGATACCTTGCAGGCCTTGCTGGGCTTTCTGTACGCAGAGTGTTGCAGTCGCAACCAGGTGGTTGATTCAGATCTGGCCGCAAACTGCTGCTAACCGCCTCTCGTTTTTGGGGAAGCGGCGTTTTTTTGACTTGATATTTCGATATTTGCAGAAATAAAGGAGCACAGCATGCACAAGACCCATATTTCACTGGATGTCCAGGACCTGGATGCTTCGGTCGCCTTCTACCGCCGATTCTTCAAGGCCGAGCCGGCCAAGCTGAAACCCGGCTACGCCAATTTCGACCTCGACGATCCGCCGCTGAAGCTGGCCTTGAATCAGTCATCCAGCGCCGGGCTGTCGCATCTGGGGGTGCAGGTCGGCGATCCCGAGATCGTGCTTGCCGAGCTTGAGCGTCTCAAGCAGTCCGGCACGGATACCCTGGCCGAGATGAACACCAGCTGTTGCCATGCCCTGCAAGACAAGGTCTGGGTTCGCGATCCCGACGGCCATGCCTGGGAGGTGTTTACGGTCAAGAAGGACGAATAGCCGAGCCAGCGGGTATCGATCAGGGCACGTTTTGCCCTGACTCGGTAGCCCGATTAACCTCGGGGCGTTGAATAAAGAGAGGAACGATCAGTCCTCCGGCCACTGCCCGCCGGTGAAGCAGAATACGTTGAGCTTGTTGCCGTCCGGGTCGCGGAAATAGCCGGCGTAGAAGCCGGGAATTTCGGCCCGCGGGCCAGCCGCGCCTTCGTCCCTGGCGCCCAGGCTGATGGCCTTGGCGTAGACGCGGTCTACCTGTTCCGGCGAATCGGCCTGCAAGGCAACCATGACGCCATTGCCGACGGTGGCAGGCTGGCCATCAAACGGTCGGGTAACCGACAGGCCCGGCGCATCGGGACCGGTGGCCCAGGCGACAAAGCTCTCTTGCTCCATGAACCTGCCGGCGCCCATTTCCGCCATCAGGGCATCGTAGAAGGCGACTGCGCGGGCAAGATCATTCGTGCCCAGGGTGACGTATCCAATCATGGCCAGACTCCGCTTGAAGATGCCGACAATTTATCTCTTTTCGATCCCATCCACCAGCTGTTCAGCGGATCCGGCAACCGACGAGCGGATCCTTCCCTTATCCTTGCTCACCATCAAGGGCTGCAAGCTTGTTGCGGCCTGAAATGATCGACTTTCCAAGGAATCAGCCACCATGCGCCACACCGAACTGCTCTGGCAGGACAACCTGCCCCTGTACCAGGCCATTCTCGACCTGCCCTTCAACCGTGAACTGACCGCGGGCACCCTGGCCCAGGAGCGGTTTGCCTTTTACGTCAAGCAGGATGCGCTGTACCTGGCGGACTTTTCGCGCGCGCTGGCCCAGGCCGCGACCCGCGCCGACGACAATCGCCAGATGCATGACCTGCTGCGCTTTGCCAGCGAGGCGGTAGCCGTCGAGCAGGCCCTGCATGAGGGCTTCCTGCGCCGCTTTGATACCCATATCGACGTCGAGGCCTCACCCACCTGCCTGGCCTACACCAGCTTTTTGCTGTCGACCACGGCGCTGGAGGAGTTTGCCGTTGGCGTTGCCGCCCTGCTGCCCTGCTTCTGGATTTATCGCGAAGTCGGCCTGCATATTCACGCCCGGGCTGCCGGCGACAATCCCTTCCGCGACTGGATCGACACCTATGCCGGCGAGGACTTCTCGCGCAGTGTCGACCGCGCCATCGAGATCACCGACCAGGCAGCAGAGCGTGCGACCGATGCCACCCGAGCGCGCATGCGCCAGGTATTCGAGCGCTCGACCCGCCTGGAATGGATGTTCTGGGACTCAGCCTACCGACTGGAGCAGTGGCCGCCGGTCAAGGGCTCACAAGCCTGACACCCGTTCGGCTCGTTCAAGCTGCTGCCCTTCACGGCGCCGACGCAATTGGCGGCCAAGCAAGACCGGGCCGGGCCCTGCTGCGGGTTCCGTGGTAGCCGGGACCCGATGGGCAAGCGTGACGCGATAAGGAGGATCGATGAAGAAAACCACGATGACCCTGGAAACCCCGCGCCTGCTGCTGCGGGTACCGGAAGAACGCGACTTTGACGGCTTCTGCGAGCTGATGACCGACCCGGTGGCCACTGCCCAGCTCGGTGGGGTCAGCGAGCCCGCAACGATCTGGCGATCACTGGCCAGCCTGATCGGCCACTGGTCCATCCGTGGCTACGGTTTCTTTTCAGTCGAGGACAAGGCAACCGGGGAGTGGCTGGGCCGGGTCGGGCCGTGGTACCCCTACGGCTGGGTGGCACCTGAAATTGGCTGGGGCGTGCTGCGCCGCTGCTGGCGCCAGGGCATCGCCAGCGAGGCGGCGGCTGCCTGCATGGACTTTGCTGTTGACACGCTGGGATGGCGGCGCGTGGTCCACGTCATCACCACCGAAAACAAGGCCTCGCAGGCCGTGGCGGCCAAGCTTGGCTCGGTCAACACCGGCGAGCGCTTCATCATCCCCGGCTTTGGCCTGGAAACCGAGGTCTGGGCACAAAGCGCCGAGGATTGGCGCCGAAATCGCGAGGCACTTCGTTCTGGGCGCCTGGGATGAATCGCAAGCTTCATCGCGCCGCGTCCAGGGTGCCGAGCACGCGCCCGAAATCTGTGGTGTTGCGCTGGTAGATTTCTGCTTCCATGAAACGCGGTGCCGTGATCAGCACCAGCGCATACTGGGTTGAAGGGCCATGGAAGGTCAGTAGATGGACCTCCTGCGGGGTGCGGGTGTCGACGATGACCGCCCGATAGCCAATCGCCTGCGCGACATCGGAAAAACCGGCCGCGCCGATATCGGCCAGGGGAACACTGTCACGCGACCAGAGCGGTTCATCCAGGTCGAGGACGATGCCCATGTTCCTGAGCACCTCGATCTCGAACAGGGTGTGCCGCTGACGGCTGTCGGTGCCCGGTGTGCCGTCCCGGACCCGACTGCCGCTGACACGGATGATGCCGACCAGTTCTTCGGTCGGTCCGGTACGCATCATCTGACAACCCGCCAGCTGCTCGGGCAAGCCCTCCATCGGGACCGCGAACCAGTCCGCCGGCGGCGTGGCCAGCAGGCCAAGCACGTCGCATACCGGCACGAGCTGGTCGGCGAAGTCGATGAATTCGTCTTCTGCATGCCCTTTCAGTGGCATCAGCCAAAGGCCGATCACCACTATTGAAGCTGCCCATGCTTGAACATTCGTTCTTTCGCGTTTGATCATCTTTCTTCCTCGCAGAAAAAGTGGCTGCACGGAAACCAGAAGCTTACCCTGTCAACAGGTTCATTTCCGTTGAGCGGCGGGAAAGGTGAGCCGGAGAGCGATTCCCCGCTACCGAGGCAGGCACTCAGTAACAACCGTCTGCGCAGCTGACCAGGCGCGGTCGGTTGCGGAACTCATCGAAGTAGACGATGACCGGCCGGCCGTCGGGCCTGAGAGCCATACCGGTGAACTCGCCGACCGGCGTCTGGGCATCGACGATCACCTGGGCACCATTGGAGCAGTTCGATACGAAGCAACGGTAGAAGCGCAGCGAGCTGCCCAGTTGCAGGTAGCTGACCACCGGTCGGTCATCATCGAGTACGGCCACCTGGGAGGCATAGCCGATGCCGGATCCGGAATCGGGAACGCGCAGCTGGCTGCTCGTGCAGCTCGGATTGCTGCACAGGCGCAGATCGAGGCGCGAGTTGGCCAGATTGAGATGACTGATCACCGGATTTCCGTTGGCGCTCAGGGCAATGGAGGTGAAGTAGCCGACGCCGGGCCCGGCCTGTACGGTTTCGAAATCACCTGAGCTGCAAGCG
Organism: Wenzhouxiangellaceae bacterium; assembly: GCA_007695005.1. GTDB lineage: Bacteria > Pseudomonadota > Gammaproteobacteria > Xanthomonadales > Wenzhouxiangellaceae > Wenzhouxiangella. Next base: position 7,449 of record REEQ01000018.1, read on the forward strand.
CTGTTGGCACAGCGGTAAAGCTTGAGTGAACCATTGCCTGAATCGCGATAGCTGATGTAGGCGCGATCGTCGGCGCTGACGGCAATGGCCGTATGTTCGCCGACGTTGCCGCTGGCCTCCAGCGTGCGGGCGGTTCCGGAACTACAGGACGGGTTGGCACAGTCATACAGCTTGAGCGCCGTATTGGTGGCGTCGCGATAGCTGATGATGGGTCGATCATCGCTGCGCAGGGCCAGCGCTGCATAGCTGCCGACGTTACCAGCGCTGTCCAACGATCGGCCGATGCCGGTACTGCACTGGGGGTTGGTGCAATCGTAGACTCTCAGCGCCGTGCCGGCCTGGTCGTAAAAAGCAATGATGGGGTGGCCGTTGGAACGAATCGCCACGGAAGTGAAGAACCCGGTAGAGCTGCCAGACTCCAGCTCGCGCTCGGTGCCCTCGGCGCAGGCGCGGTCGGCACAATCGAACAGCAACAGCCGACCGGCATCTGCGCGCTGGTAGACAATGACCGGTCGCAGATCATCGCGCAGGGCCACCGAAATGTAAGAACCGGCTGAAGTGGTGCCAGGGAGCTCTCGGCGCAGGGTGATCGGCAGCAGGTCGCAATCCAGGCTGCCATCGGACAGAACTCCGCGCAGGTAGCTGCCCAGCGGGCAGGTGCCAACGATGCGTCGTTGAACCTGGCTGGTATCGATCTGGCCCAGACCGACTGCCCCACTTGCGATTTGACCAGCACCCACCGCACCCGGCGCGATCATGGCCGAACTCACTCCCTGCGGCGCAATCGCGATACTGCCACTGCTGCTGATCGTTCCCCCGGCGAGACCGGCCCCGGCGGTAATCGAGGTCACCGTGCCCAGGTTGGGTACATTGGTGAGGCCCGACCAGTCGACCTGGTCGGCCTGGCCGGCATGTTGGGCCTGCGGGGTCGGGCGAATCGCCTGTCGCGGTGCCAGTATGGTGAAGCCGCCGACACCAGCGGGTCGGACCCGGACTTCCAGAAAGCGCTGCCCGTCGGCAAATCGACCCGGCCCGAAATCGATATCCAGACTGAACAAGCCTTGTTCGATCGCAACACCGGAAAACTGCGCGGTACAGGCAATCGGCACCGGTTCGTCCGGGTCCACGAACAAACAGAACTGGAGGTCATACTGGCCCTGGGCCGGCTGCCCCGCTTGCAGGAGCTGGCCTTGATAGGTGAATGCACTCGCCCTGGCCAGGCCAGTCATGCCCAGAAGAAGGGCCAAGAGAAAAAGCTGGAAGCTGAAGCGCAAACTCACGGCTGATACCTGCTGCTACTGTTTCCCGCCGCATCAGCGGGGCAGAGACAGAATTACCCCTGCATGCATCGTCATTCGCAAATGCAGGCAGAAGTCCGCCAGGTCTGGCAAAGAAGGCATATTTGGCATCGTGTCTCAGCAGCCCCTGGCCACATCCATGGGCGCCGATGATGCAAGCCGTGCTCGGGCGGAGAGCTGCCGGAAGTTCTTCCGTGGCGGCAGAGCCTTCACGAAAGCGACCCGCACGACGGCCGGAGGCAAAACCGCGCAGCTAGGCACGGTTTGCCAGTAGAAAAGCTTACTGCGCGCAGTAGCCGCCGTCGACCATGTAACAGTTGCCGTTGAAACCTGCCGCATCGTTCGAGAACAACAGGCAGGCCATGGCGGCGCATTCATCGTTGGTGACATAGCGGCCCAGCGGGATGCGCGAAGTGAACATGGCCTGGACTTCCTCACCGTGGCCGGGATTCGCCTGGTCTTCGATCGAGCGCATCATGCGATTGTCGACCGGGCCGGGATTCAGGGTATTGACGCGAATGTTTTCCGGTCCCAGCTCGGCGGCCAGGCAGCGCATCATGCCCACTACAGCATGCTTGCTGCTGACATAGGGGCTCAGGCCCGCCGCACCGCGCACGCCGGCGATGCTGGAAGTGATGACAATGCTGCCGCCGCCGGCCTCGCGCAGCGCCGGCAAGGCCGCTTCCACGCCGAAGCGCACGCCGTGCACGTTAACGTTGAACACGCTTTGCCAGGCCTGATCGGAACGACTGTCGAAGGGGCCGACCTGGCCTTCAATGCCGGCATTCAGAAATACCGCATCGACGCGCCCGAACGCCTTGACCGCCGCGGCGACCATTTTCTGATTGTCCTCGCGGCTGCTGACATCCACTTTCAGCCCCAGCGCACGCTCGCCCAGTGATGCGGCGATGGCTTCAACCGGCCCGGCTTCCAGGTCAGTGATGACCACGCTGGCGCCGCGGGTGTGGGCCATGCGGGCCGTGGCCTCGCCAATGCCACCAGCGCCGCCGGTGATGATGATGACCTTGCCTTCCAATGAGCTCATGAATTGGATTCCATTTAGTTTGTCCAGAATTCACTGTAACGCGAGTCCAGGCAGGTTCGGTTGATTTTGATCAAAACGGGATTGGGGTCATGAGCTGCCTTCCGATCGCAACAGCAGCAGGGCCTGGGCCAGGACGGCAGGGGTGGGACTATCGTGGCCACGTCCTCGCTTCACCCGGTTTAGACCTTGTTTTGCGCACTGGTATCCATTAGCCTTGAAATCGGGAGGAATAAAGCTTCGCCGCTCGACCGCGCTGGCATGCCTTCTGGCGGGGTCTGTCGAGCCCAATTACCAGAATAAAAAAAAGGGAGTCAACAATGAATCCTCTCGTCCTCGCACGAGGCGTTGTCCTTTTCGTGCTGGCCACCATGCTGGCCCATTCGGTCAGGGCGCAGAATGTCGATCTGGTCGTCAACGTGGTCAGCGATCAGCCGGCTTACATGTCCCTGGATGTTCAGTCATTCGCGGTAACGATCTCGAACAATGGACCGGATACGGCGGGCAACGTGGTGTTGGTTGTCGAGCATCCGATTGCCGACGAACCCTTCGAGGATACCGCAACCTGTCAGCCGCTCGCCGGGCCCAACCCCAACGGGCCGGCGGTTTGTCCAACAGGCTCGGGTACGGCACCATCAACAGCTTTTGTCCGCAGCGGACAGACTTTCAGCGTGACCTTGCCTTCGATCCCCAGCCAGAGCGAGGCCCTGATCCAATTTTCGACTCAGGTTCGCTGTCCCGATCCGGGCGGTCAGACACCGGGCGGTGACGAAACAATTTGCCGCGGCGTCCCTAGCGGCAACTTCCCCATTTCGGCAACCGTCAGTGCTGATCAGAACGACGTCAACCCTCAGACCAGCGCCAGCGTTACCAATGTGTTCTTGTTTCCGCCGGATGTGCAGTACCGGGTGGCGATTACCAATTTTCCGGCAACCGCCAACCCTGGAGATATTGTCGAGTATGAGTTCGAAGTCGAGAGCTTCGGTCTGCACCCGTCAGATCTGCTGGAGTTGACGGTCACCATCAAGGGGGAAGCCGGGGACATGACACCGCTGACTTTCGGCAATCACCCCGCTGGCCCCGAAGGCTCCACCTTGCCGGCGACCGAACTGTTGTCGATCGACTGCACATCGGCCACGCTGGGGGCTTTCCCGCCCGCATCGGTATTCCCGTCGCCGCCGGCGATTTGGCAGACCTGCCCGTCCAGCGGCATTATTCCAATTCCAATCCCGACCAGCGTGACCAACGAGCAGCCGGTAACCGGGTTTCCCGGGGTTGCTTTTCTGGAGAACCTGCCGGGAACCCTGGATGGCCCGGCGACCGGTGGTGTGATGCGCTTTATCGCCCAGGTTCAGGTCGGTGAGCCGGTGTGCGTGACCGAGCCGGAAACGGGGGTACGCAACCTAGTGTTCGAGTTCCGGGTAGGCGGGCTGGACGGCACGGACCTGGTGCCGCCGGGTCCGGCTGACAACGTCGCCACGGTAATCACCGAGGTGGCGGGTAATTGCGAAGCGGCCGACATTGCCTTTGAAACCGCACCCGTTCCTGCGACCCTGGCCCTGGACGGCAACGGCGAGGCCAGCTGGGTCCATGAAGTGACCGTGAGCAACCTGAGCGTGGGCCCCGGCGCCGGCACGGCCACCAACGTGCCGGTGGAGTTCGAGCACCACAGCCTGCCCTTTGCCAAGACCCACGGTGCGCTGACCTGCGCCGCTTCGGTGCCCGGTTTGTGCCCCACGGCGACGGAGCTCAATGATGGCATCGTCGCCAGCACAAGCTCGTCTTTCCAGTTCGCCGGCTTGATCGCCAGCTTGCCCCCGGGCGAGTCCATCACCTTGTCGCTGCCGGTAAGCATTTCGCGCACCGCCTGCTGGGGCAGCAGCACTGCCCGGATCAATCTGAGTGGCCAGGCCGGGCCGTCACCAGCCTTGTTCGATCCGGTTTACAGTCCCTTGTCACCACCGATGCCGGCCCCGTTCACGCCGGGCGTCAACAGCTTCTTCGGCAACAACGGCATGCAGACGGTTGCCGAAGTCAGCGGCTTGCCGACCTGTCCGGGTGGCGGTGGGCCGCTGACCCGGCTCGAGGTTGAAAAATTCGGGCCATTTGCCAGCGCCAACGATGCCCAGGCGGATACCGGCTTGATCGGACAAACCTCGACAAGCTTCATCAACGATGGCACCGAGGTGTTTTACCGCATCGAGGTGCGCAACCCGGACAGCCAGAATGCCGTCATGCTCGGCGATATCGAAGACATCAGCTTTACCCAGGTCGGACTGGACCTGTCCGTGGCCAGCGGCTTTGTTGGCAACGGCAGCACTCCGGCTGACTGGGGGATCAGCTGTGTCCCAAGCCCGGCGACAGCGACCTGCCATGAGCTGGCAGGCTCACCGGTCAGCAGCGGTTACAACTGGTTGCTGACCTTGAGCTATGACCCGGCACTGCACGGTGGTCAGAGCGAAGTCGAGCTGCCGCCAGGCGGGTCGCTGACCTACATCGTGCCTTTCACCATGCCCACCCACCTCAACCAGTGTCATGGCCCGACGCTGACGACCAATCGCGCCTTCGCCCGTTTCGTCAACGCGGTCGGCAACGTGGTCACGACGCCGCAAAGCATCGTCGAACAATACATCGGCATGCCGCCCTGTACGCCAGGCGAACTGGCCGTTGAAAAGCAGCTGCTGGCTCCAGCGACGCAAGACAGCATCCCCCTGAACGGCCAGGTCAGCTGGTCCATCGTGCTGAGCAATGAATCGACCACTGAAACCCTGGACATCCCGCGCCTGATTGATCAGACCTTTGCCTTCAGCGTTGATGCCACCATCATCAGCGTGGACTGCACTCCGCTTTCCGGCGCTGCGCAGTGTCCGGCCACGCCGGTCATCCCCGGAATTCAAACCACGGCTTCCGGCGCCACCTCTGCCTTGCCAAGCGATCTACTGATCGACCATGAGTGGGGGAGCGTGGGCAACAACACTTTTCCTCCGCTCAGTTCGGTTGAATTCGTAGTCACGGTACAGCTCGCTAATCCGGGACGGATGTTCAGCTGCATTTCAAATTCCGCATCATTCAACGGAATCAACGACCCCAACGGCTGGGTGCCGGACCAGGACTCGGCCTTCAGCTGCCCCCCGCCGGGCCCGGAGCTGAGCCTGCAAAAGCAGGTCACACCGCAGATCGCCCAGGCCGGACAGGTCGTGACCTATACCCTGACGGTGACCAACATCGGCACGGCTTCGGCCGACGGCGCGGTGCTGACCGATCCGATGCCGGCGGCACTGGCCGCGGCCAACCCCGGCGGATTCAGCAACGTGAGCTGCACCGATTTGTCCAACTCGCCGTTCATTCCCAACCCGCAGGGCGTTGCGGTCTGCCCGCCGGTCACCAGTAATGCAAGCGGCTTGTCGGCCACGATTGCCACGATGGGACCCAATACCGCGCTGCAGTTCAGCTACCAGGCAGTCATGCCCGAAGCGACCGTGTCGGCCGACAACCTGGCCACGGTGGCGGCACCCTCGGCAACCGGCTTGAGCTTCGGATCAGGCACTGCCCAGTCGCAGCAGAATGTTCAGGTGCTGGGCTCGCCCCCGGAGCCACCACCACCGCCACCACCACCGCCACCGCCGCCCCAGACGGTACTGCCGGTGCCCGTGCTCGACTGGTACGGCTTACTGGCCCTGATGTTGCTCATGCTGGCCGCAGGAACCTTCCAGGCACGGAGACAACAGTAGCGACAGTGCTTCAACTCCTGGCGCCCGATATCCTTGCCGCCGGTCAGCCGGTCGCGGATTTTTCGAAGCCGCCGGCAGCGGTGCAATGGACCTGTTCGTCCAGAAGCTTGAGCCCGTTGACTTTGAGGCCCTCCTCATCTGGCACAGCCTGATCGTACAGGAGCTGCCGGGGGCTGGCAGCTGCACCGTAATTGGCTCAACCCTGGATATTCAATCCAGCCTGAGCACGGATGCGGCCTGCCTGGGTGTTGCCAGCAGTGCTGCCGACATCGGACTGCAGCCGCTGGCCGACAACGGCGGCCCGACCCGCACCCACGCGCTGGCGCCTGACAGCATTGCCGTGAACATGGGCGACCCTGAGTGCAGCAACTACATTTGGGAGGGCGGGCTGTTCCACGACCAGCGCAACCAGCAGCGCCCGGGCATCGGCTCGACAACCTGTGATGCCGGTGCCTACGAGCGCCAGGTCATCCCGGTCGATCAGATCTTCTCCGACCGTTTCTCCTCGCCATGAACCCAGACATCGATTTTTCTTGATCGGGGACAGTTCACTGTCGAGTCGGCCACGCTGCTGCAGAGCCGCCTGTTTCTTGGCTTGCCCAACAGATCCCCTGTTGCCGATGCTGCGGCCCAATGCAGGGATTCAGCCCGTGCAAATCGGGTGCCGTCATGACTCCTGGCAGGGCAGGATCGAGAAATAACGATAGTTTGACGATTCATTGATTGTCGGCCGGATCAGCCAGGCGTAAGCTTGCTGCCGGGTGTTCTGGAAGCCCTTTAAAACCGGGACATTTCGCGTTATCTACAACCGAATGAGGACTGTCAAGAATGGTTCAAACAAGAATAAAACCCATGGGCT
>REEQ01000052.1 GCA_007695005.1 Wenzhouxiangellaceae bacterium
CCCTGCATGATCATTCCCTCCAGGCAGCACCAAGGCTGGTCTGTCCGCTCCAGCCCGTCGTCAAAGTCAACAAGCGCATGATTCTAGCCTCTGTGGCGGCGAGCTGCCTATACTGGGCAGACAGCTGAACAAACCTGTACAGGCGGCATGACTCAAGATAACAACTACCAGCCACCAAGACAGTGGCGTTGGGAGCCCGGCAACGGCGGCAAGTTTGCCAATATCAATCGACCAACGGCAGGCGCCACCCACGACCAGACGCTGCCGCGCGGCAAGCATCCGCACCAGCTCTACTCCCTGGCCACGCCCAACGGTGTCAAGGTCACCATCCTGCTGGAAGAATTGCTGGCAATGGATCGCGAGCAAGCCGAATACGATGCCTGGCTGATCAACATCGGCGAGGGCGACCAGTTCGGCTCGGGCTTCGTTGCCGCCAACCCCAACTCCAAGATCCCCGCCCTGATCGACTACAGCATGGAGTCGCCAATCCGGGTGTTTGAATCCGGCGCGATCCTGCTCTACCTGGCCGAGAAGTTCAACGCATTCATCCCCAGCAACTGGGCTGAACGCAGCGAATGCCTGAACTGGCTGTTCTGGCAGATGGGCGCCGCGCCCTACCTGGGCGGCGGCTTCGGGCATTTCTACGCCTACGCTCCAATCAAGATCAAGTACGCCATCGACCGCTTTGCCATGGAAACCAAGCGCCAGCTGGACGTGCTCGATCGGGAACTCGCCGCCAAACCCTACCTGACCGGAGACAGCTATACCATTGCCGATATCGCCGTCTGGTCCTGGTATGGACAGCTTGCCCTCGGCCGCCTGTACGAAGCCGGCGAATTCCTTCAGGTACAAGGCTACCGCCACGTTCAGCGCTGGGCTGAGGCGATCAGGCATCGCCCCGCCGTACGCCGCGGTCTGCTGGTCAACAAGGTCTGGGGCGACGAAAGCCAACAGCTCGCCGAGCGTCACAGCGGCGCTGATATCGATGCCTTACTGAGCCGAGACTAAGTCGTTTCAGAATAGGCCATCAGTCGTTTGCTTGGCCAATGCACCGGCCAAAGTACCAGCAGCACCCAGCCCAGCGCCAGTGCCGGCAGGTACAAGGCGGTAGGGATGGGTGCCTGATCCATGCCAAAAGGGGCATAAACCCAATTAATGTTTCTATCGGGGTCGGTCAGCCAGAACGACAGGCCAACTACCAGAATTGTCAACAGACCCTGGTAGCGCAGTGCGCGGGCATCATAGCCCAGCCGCCAGACCGCAAAGCCTGAGACGAGGGGCAGCAGCAGGTGATAAAACGACAGCCAGCGGGTCAGCTCCGGAAACTCGGGATCAAACATATAGGCTGTGCCGCCAAACGGGTGCCAACCAGTGGCCGCGGCAACGCCAAGGTCCAGACCCCACAACAGGCCAACCAGGGCGACGGCCAGCCACTGCATGGATAGCAGCAGGCGATGATCCAACCAAAGTCCAACCAGAATCAAGAAATTGGCCAGGTTGCATAGCCAGAAGAAGTTCTGCGGGCCCAGAATTCGGGCATAGGACACCGCCCACAGCATGACCCAGAGGGTGAAGGCAATCTTCAGGCCCAATGGCAGAAATCCTCTGTTCATTTCAGTGCGAGAACCAGTTGCTCAATCCAGCCCCGGTCATCATCACCATACGGCTCGGCCTGGCCCACGCCCCAGACCGGTGCCGGCCAGGCGTCATCTGTCCGGTGACGGGCAATCACATGGACATGCAGCTGGGCAACCTGGTTGCCCAGCGCCGCGATATTGAGTTTGTCTGCCGAAGTGATGGACTGGAGCACCCGGGCCACGTCCCGAATCTCGGACCAGAGCAGAAGCTGATCCTCAGGGGAGAGATCCAGTATCTCGACGCAATCAGCACGCCGCGGCACCAGCAACAGCCAGGGAAATCGGCGGTCATTCATCAAACACAGGCGGCATAGCTCAAGCTCGGCAAGCGGAAGGGAATCAGCCGCCAGTCTTTGATCAAGTGCAAAAGCTTCCACGTTTTCGGCCCAGTCATCCAGCAACAGCCGCTACCATACCACCGTGCTCCCGGGCCGGATCAGGGATGCGACATGGCCAGTCTCGACACGCGAAAACTGTGCTCCAATAGCAATCCTTGCAAGCCTGCCCAGTCAACAACATTCCGCGGAGCCCGAATGTCACCCAAGTCCGGCATATTTGTTCTTGCCAGCCTGATGGCGCTTGCTGCTACGGCATCCGCGCCAGATCCTGCAGAGCCTCTGCCCGCCACCGTTGAAGAAGCCATCGAGCGCTGCCAGGCGCTGGAGCACGCCGATCCGCGCGCGGCAATGCAGATCGCCACCCACGGGCTGCAGCTGGACGCGCTGCCAACACCCGGCCAGAAGGCTTCATTGCTGGGCTGCCAGACCTGGTCCAACTACTACCAGGGCGAGAATGATCAGGCCCGCGCCATGACCTTCGAGATCGACCAGCTGACCATGGCGGTCGATGATCCGGAAGAGCGCCTCGAGCTGCTGGTTCTGGCCGCATCGCTGCACTTTCGCGGCGGTGATCAGGTGTCTGCGCTTGAGTATGTTTACGAGGCCCAGACCCTTGCCGAATCGAATGAGCTGGCTGCACACCTGCCCCTGGTCCTGGGCCACCTGGCCATTTATCTGACCGAGGCCGGCAAGTTCGACGCGGCAATCAGCCATCTCAGTACTCTGCTTGATCTGGCCGAAAGCGCACCAACAGCGTCAGCTCCCATCGTTCCGATCCGCTACAACCTGGCCAGGGCGCTGGTGCTGGGTGGCCGGTCCGAAGAGGCAGTGCCCCACCTGCAATGGCTGATCGAAGCAATGCAGGAGATGGGCCTGACCTCACGTGTGGCCTCGGCCCAAAGCATGCTGGCCAGAAGCTGGCGGGAAGCAGGCGGGAAGCAGGCGAGCATGCCCGGGCCGGAGAGCTGCTCGAGCAGGCAAGCCAGTTACATCAGGAGCTCGATGATCCGGGCGAACTGGCCGCCCTGCGCGGCGAACAGGCCTGGCTGGCGCTGGCCCGGGATGAACTGGAGCAGGCTGAACATTTTGCCCGCGAAGCGCTGACCCTGGCGCGCGCCATCGATTACGATCGCATGATTGCTGAGTCGCTCAGCCGCCTGGTCGATATCCTCGCCCGGCGCGGCGACTATGCCGAAGCCCTGGCACTGCACCGCGAGTTTGCCGAGCTGCAATACAACATGCTGCAAGACAGTCAGCGCTCGCGGCTGGATACGCTGGAAACCCGCCTTGGCTTCCAGCGCCAGGCTCTGGAGCTGGCCGACCTGCGCCAGACCACGGAAGTCCAGGCCTTGCGTCTGCGCGAAGAGTCGTTGCGTCGCCGACTTGCCTGGGCAGCCCTGCTTGGCGTGGTCTTCATTGCGTTGCTGCTTGCTGTCTGGCAGCGCGCCAATCAGCAACGTCTGTTGCAGGCCAGCCGCACCGATGCCCTCACCGGACTGGCCAACCGCCGCCACCTCACCCTGCAGATGCAAAGCCTGCCGAAGCCGGACCAGGCCGTGGTGATGCTGCTGGACCTGGATCACTTCAAGCGCATCAACGACCAGCATGGCCATGATATCGGCGACCGTGTCCTGCTCGAAGTCAGCGCCATCATCAGGCAGATTGCCGATCGCAGTCAGGTCCTGTGCGGTCGCTGGGGCGGCGAGGAGTTTGCCCTGTTCCTGCCCGCTGCCAACGCCGAAAAAACCAGTGATCTGGCAGCACAGATCCTTGGTGGCATTGCATCACTCCGCGTACTTGACGACCACAAGCAGGCTGTTCAGATCACGGCCAGTCTCGGCTTTGCGCCGATCAAGGGCCTGATCAGGGATTCCGGTCAGGAAAACTGGGAAGCAGCGCTGAAGGCGGCTGACCAGCTCCTTTACCGGGCCAAGAATGCCGGTCGCAACTGTGGCTACGGAGTCTGGCCGACCGAGCCGGCGCAAGCGGTCAACCCCCTGGCCCTGGACAGCGCGATCCAGTCTGGAGCCCTGCGGCTGATCGAAGTGGCAACCTGAGCTCAGACCGCCCGCAGAGCCTTGATCGCCGGTAACTCCTTGCCCTCGACGTACTCGAGAAAGGCGCCGCCAGCAGTCGAGATGTAGTCAATCCGATCAGCAACCTTGAACTTTTCGATCGCGGCAATGGTGTCACCGCCCCCGGCCAGGGTAAAGCCTTCACAGGCCGCCACGGCGTGGGCAATGGACTGGGTGCCGGAGCGGAAGTTCTCGAATTCGAACACGCCGACCGGGCCATTCCAGATCACGGTGCCGGCACTGCGAATGACGGCGGCCAGCTTGCCGGCCGTCTCCGGGCCAATATCGAGAATCATCTCGTCGGCATGGACACGGGCGACATCGCGCAGGCTGGGGTGAGCATCCTGATGGAAGCGCTCGGCAGTGAGCACATCGCCAGGCAGCGGAATACTGGCGCCCTTGGCTTCGGCCTTGGCGATCAGACCACGGGCTGTCTCGACCAGATCGGGTTCATGCAGGGAGGCACCGATCCGATAGCCCGCCGCCGCCAGAAAAGTATTGGCGATGCCGCCGCCGACTATCAGCTGGTCGACCTTGTCAATCAGGGCCTCAAGCACCTGCAGCTTGCCAGATACCTTGGCCCCGCCAACGATCGCCACCAGCGGTCGGGCCGGATCAGCCAGCGCCTTGTCCAGTGCAGCCACTTCGGCCGCCAGCAGGGGGCCGGCACATGCGGCCGGGGCGAAGCGGATCACGCCCTCGGTCGAGGCCTGGGCGCGGTGCGCGGTGGCAAAGGCATCCATCACGAACAGGTCGCACAGCGCCGCCATTTTTTTTGCCAGACCTTCATCGTTGGCTTTTTCGCCTTTCAGAAAACGGACGTTTTCCAGCAGGGCAAGCTGTCCGGGCTGCACGTCAACACCGTCAATCCAGTCCTCGACAAGGGCAACGGGTTGACCGACCAGTTCGGTGAGCTTCTCGGCCACGGGCTTGAGCGAGAACTCGGCCGCCGCCACGCCCTCGGTCGGGCGACCCAGGTGCGACATGACCAGCACGGCAGCGCCCGCGTCCAGTGCCCGGCGCATGGTCGGCAGCGAGGCCTGGATGCGCGCGTCGCTGCTTACCTGGCCGTCGCGAATGGGCACATTGAGATCGGAGCGGATCAGCACCCGCTTCCCCTTGAGATCAAACTGGTCCAGCGTTTTCATCCATAGCCTCCAGTTCCAAACCGATATTTTTCTCGCCAAGCCGCAAAGGCGCATGGAAGAAATCCGAAAGGCCCTTGATTTTCATCAGCGCCTCCGCGTCCTGTCGAGAACACTGCTGTATTGCCAGCTAGGCTTTTGCCAGCACGGTGGCGGTATCGAGCATGCGGTTCGAAAAGCCCCACTCGTTGTCGTACCAGCTCAAGACCTTGACCAGTCGACCGCCGGATACCTTGGTCAGCGTTGCGTCGAAGACCGACGAGCGGGGGTCATGGTTGAAATCGATCGACACCAGCGGCTGGTCGTTGTAACCGAGAATTCCCTTCAGCTCGCCTTCACTGGCGGCCTTGACCACGCGATTGACTTCTTCCACCGTGGTGTCGCGGCTGGCAATGAAGCTCAAATCCACCACCGAGACGTTGATGGTCGGAACCCGCATCGCGAAACCATCCAGCTTGCCATCCAGCTCCGGCAATACCAGGCCAACCGCGGCCGCAGCACCCGTCTTGGTTGGAATCTGGCTCATGGTAGCTGATCGTGCCCGCCGAAGATCCTTATGGAAGACGTCAGTGAGCACCTGGTCGTTGGTGTAGGCATGGATGGTCGTCATCAGACCAGACTCAAGACCAATCGACTGGTGCAAGGGCTTGACCAGTGGCGCCAGACAATTGGTAGTGCAGGAGGCGTTCGAGACGACATGATCATCGGGGCCGATCACATCGTGGTTCACGCCATAGACCACGGTCGGCAGATCCTTGCCGGCCGGGGCCGAAATCAGCACCTTGCGAGCACCTGCCTTGAGATGCGCTGACGCCTTTTCCTTGCTGTTGAACAGGCCGGTGCACTCGAACACGATATCCACACCCATTTCGCCCCAGGGCAGCTGGGCCGGATCGCGCTGGGCCAGCACCCGAATCCGGTCGCCGTTGACGATCAGATCATCGCCATCGACCTGAACATCGGCATTGAACTTGCCGTGGGCGGTATCGAAACGGGTCAGGTGCGCATTGGTAGCACTGTCTCCGAGGTCATTGACGGCGACAATCTGGATTTCCGAGTTGCGCTGGTTCTCATAGACCGCTCGCAGAACGTTGCGGCCAATGCGGCCGTAACCATTGATGGCGACTTTGATAGGCATGACTCTTCTCCGTGAACTGTTAGGAAACTCTGCTAGTGATTTTACTGAGCCGCAAAACCGTCGGCCAGTGGCGAATGGGAACTCAGGAAAGTCGAGCCAGGATCAGGCGTCCGGCGATCGGCTGGCCGAACTCCGAGCGAACCACAACCTCATCGGCCCGATCCAGGCTAAGGCCTGCCGCAGCCAGGCTGCGCGCCAGGTACTCGTCGGAATGGCGAAAGCGTCCACTGCCCGGATGAAGTTCGACATCCGGGCCGGCCGAGCTCTCTACGGAAAAGCAGAACCAGCCACCGGGGCGCAGGCGGCGGGCAACGGCTGTCATCAGTCTGTCGAGCTCACCCAGGTAAATCAGGACATCGGCAGCAACGATGGCTTCCCATGTATCAGCGCTTTGCTCCAGGAAGTCGACGATTTCCGCCTGGACCACACGACGATAGAGGCGCCGCTGTCGGGCCTTGTCCAGCATCGCTTCAGACAGATCGACACCGTCGAGATCCAGGCCGCGATCGGACATTGCATGACCGACCAGGCCGGTGCCGCAGCCCAGGTCCAGAATTTCCTGCGGCTTCGGCTGCAGACTGGAAAAAATCTCCGCTACCAGCCAGGGGATGCGGTAGCCCAGTTCCTCAGTCAGTGATTGATCGAAGTCCTCGGCATAGCGGTCAAACAGCTTGCGCACGTACGCTGGCGCCGAGCCTTCGGCCAGACCCTCGCCGCAGGCGGCAAGGAAATGACGGCTGGTAATGTCGTCGGGATCAAACTCCAGTGCACGCTGCAAACTGTCTCTGGCCTCATCAATGCGCCCCATGCGCAGCAGCAGGCGACCAAGGCCGCCGTGGATCATGGCATTGCCCTTGTCCACTTGCAGCAAGTTGCGGTAGCGAAGCTCAGCCTCACCGAACTGCCCCCGCTGGGCCAGTGACTCGGCCTCCTGCACCAGCTGGCCGCTCATCTGGGCGAAATCTGCATAGACCATCATGCCCCGGTCCGACTTGCCGGCCGCCGACTCGGCCCGGGCCAGGTGCAGGCTCAGCACCGGGTGCCCCGGATGATGCTCGAGGCCTCGGCGCAGCACTTGCACCGCAGCTTCAGGCTGATTGCTGTTGAGCTGAGCCACGGCCAGTGCGTTCCAGGCCGACAGCAACTGCGGATGGCTGTCAACCAACGGCTGCAGCACGGCGATCGCCTGATCATGCCGGCCCTGCTTGTCCAAGACAATGCCAAGGTTGGCTTTCAGCCTGGGCTCATCGGGCATGGCTTTAATTGCCTCGGCGAGACATTGCTCCGCCTCATCCAGGCTCTGGCGACGGATCAGCAGACCGCTGAGCATCAGCGCAAGCTCAGGCTGAGCCGGGTCGGCCCGAAGCGCGTCGCGACAACTGCTTTCGGCCAGACCGAAGTCACCTGAACGGTAGGCGCTCGCCGCCTGGTTGACAATATCCGGAGCAGGAGCACTCATACGCCCGACCCCGGCAGGCTGATGCCGTAAGCCACCCGATCACCGAGCTGCTGCTGGATGCGCAGCAACTGGTTGTATTTGGCCACCCGATCGGAGCGACACAGCGAGCCGGTCTTGATCTGGCCAGCAGCGGTCGCCACGGCCAGGTCGGCGATGGTCACATCCTCGGTCTCGCCCGACCGATGCGAAATCACGGTGCCAAAGCCAGCCTCGCGCGCCATCGCAATGGCTTCCAGGGTTTCGGTCAAGGTGCCGATCTGGTTCGGCTTGATCAGGATTGCATTGCCGATGCGCTCGTCAATGCCGCGCTTCAATATGGCGGTATTGGTCACAAACAAATCATCGCCGACCAGCTGGACACGATGGCCCAGGCGCTCGGTCAACAGTCGCCAACCGTCCCAATCGCTCTCGTCCATGCCGTCTTCCACCGAAACAATCGGATAACGGTCAACGAGGTCAGCCAGGTAGCCGACAAAACCGGCGGCATCGAAGGAACGGCCTTCGGAATCGAGCACGTAGCTGCCGCCCCTGAAGAACTCGCTGGAGGCGACATCCAGGGCCAGCGCCACCTGCTCACCCGGCGTGTAGCCGGCCTGACTGATGGCAGTCATCAACAGCTCCAGGGCTTCTTCATTCGACCCGAGGTCCGGCGCAAAACCGCCCTCGTCACCGACCGCGGTGTTCAGACCGCGCTGGCGCAGGATGCCTTTCAGGGCATGAAAAATCTCGGCACCGGCACGCAGGGCTTCGGGGAAGTCGCCCAGACCCACGGGCATGATCATGAATTCCTGGATGTCGACCCGATTGTCAGCATGAGCACCGCCGTTGAGGATATTCATCATCGGCACCGGCAGGCTCGGCGTACGGCCGCTCAGCTCGGCCAAGTACTGCCACAGGGGCAGGCCACGGTCAGCGGCGGCGGCGTGGCTTGATGCCAGCGACACGCCGAGCAGGGCATTGGCACCCAAGCGGGCCTTGTTGTCGCTGCCGTCCAGCTCAATCAGGCGCCGATCCAGCGCTGCCTGGTCGGCCACATCCATGCCCTTGATCGCCTCGGCAATCGTCCCATTGACGTTGGCCACGGCCCCGGCCACTCCCTTGCCGAGATAACGGTGATCGCCGTCTCTCAGCTCCACGGCCTCGCGCTTGCCGGTCGAGGCCCCGGAGGGCACAGCCGCACGGCCCCTGGCACCGGTGTCGGTGCGGACTTCTACCTCGACGGTGGGGTTGCCGCGGGAGTCGAGGATTTCCAGGGCCTGGATATGGGTGATTTTGGACATTGGATTCAATCGGGTTTCAGGGTTCAGGGTTGGGGCTTGACGGCGCGGTCGATGGCGACCAGGGTTTCCAGCAGCGCTTCCATATCAGACAGGCGCATGGAGTTGGGGCCGTCGCAGAGGGCTTTTTCCGGCTCGGGGTGAGTTTCGCAGAACACGCCGGCCACCCCGACCCCGACCGCGGCCCGCGCCAGGACCGGGATGAATTCCCGGGCGCCGCCGGAGGACTCACCCTGGCCACCGGGCAGTTGAACCGAGTGGGTCGCATCAAACACCACCGGGCATGCGGTCTCGCGCATGATCGCCAGCGAACGCATGTCGGCGACCAGATTGTTGTAACCGAACATGTAGCCACGCTCGCAGACCATGAGCTGATCATTGCCAACGGCCCGCGCCTTTTCAACCACGCGCGCCATTTCCCAGGGCGATAGAAACTGGCCCTTCTTGATATTGACCGGCTTGCCGAGCCGGGCCACATTCTGGATGAAATTGGTCTGACGACACAGAAACGCGGGGGTCTGAATGACATCGACCACCTCGGCCACGGCTTCCAGCGGCGTGTCTTCGTGCACATCGGTGAGCACCGGCACACCGACCTCATCCCGAACCCTGGCCAGCATCGCCAGGCCCTCGTCCAGGCCGGGGCCGCGGTAGCTCTTGACCGAAGTCCGGTTGGCCTTGTCAAAGGAGCCCTTGAAAATGTAAAGCATGCCCAGCCGGTCGGTGATCCCTTTCAGATGAGACGCCACCTGCAGGCACAAGGCCTCTGACTCAAGCGTGTCGGGACCGGCGATCAGGAAGAGTGGCTGATCCAGGCCAATCTCGCGCCCGCCCAGGTTCATGCCTCGGCCGCCCGGGCAGCCGGTACCGCCCCGGCCTGGCGCCGTTTCAGTGCCGCGCGAATGAAGCCGGTAAACAGCGGATGACCGTCACGCGGGGTCGAAGTGAACTCCGGGTGAAACTGGCAAGCCAGGAACCAGGGGTGCTGCGGCAATTCGACCATTTCGACCAGGGTGCCGTCGATGGAAAACCCGGACAGCGCCAGCCCGTGCTCCGTCAACACCTCACGATAGCCGTTGTTGAACTCGTAGCGGTGGCGGTGCCTTTCCAGGACTTCGTCCTTGCCGTAGAGCTTGCGCGCCAGAGTGCCCGGCTCCAGCCGACAGCGCTGCGCGCCCAGGCGCATCGTGCCGCCGAGATCATCACCTTGCTTGCGCAGCTCACGCTGGCCCTTTTCGTCCAGCCACTCGGTGATCAGACCAATGACCGGATACGGGGTATCAGGATCCATCTCGGTGGAATTGGCCTTGTCCAAGCCGCAGACATTGCGGGCGAACTCGACTACGGCGCACTGCAGCCCCAAGCAGATGCCCAGGTAGGGAATGCCATGCTCGCGAGCATGGCGAATGGCCTTCAACTTGCCTTCAAAACCGCGCTCGCCGAAGCCCCCCGGTACCAGGATGGCGTCCACGCCTTCCAGCACGCCGGTCCCGCTTTGTTCGATTTCTTCCGACTCAACCGGCCGAATCCTGACTGCAATCTGGTCTGCCAGGCCGCCGGAGGACAGCGCTTCATTCAGCGACTTGTAGGCATCGGCATGCTCAACATATTTTCCCACCATGGCCACGGTGACTTCATGCTTGGGTCGGGAGCTGCGCTCGACCACATCCTCCCAGTCCGACAGATCCGGCGCATTGGCCTTCAGACCCAGTCGGTCGAGCACGATTCGGTCCAGGCCCTGGCGATGGTAGAACAGGGGTATCTTGTAGATGTTGTCCACATCCACTGCCGAGACCACGGCTTCGGCAGCGACGTTGGTGAACAGAGCAATCTTCTTGCGCTCATCGTCAGACAGCATGCGCTCGCAGCGACACAGCAGCACGTCCGGCTGGATGCCGATCGAGCGCAGCTCCTTGACCGAGTGCTGAGTCGGCTTGGTCTTGATTTCGTTTGCCGCGCGCAGGTACGGGACCAGGGTCAAGTGCATGAACAGCGCCTGGCGACCATATTCGTAGCCGAGCTGTCGTATCGCCTCGAGGAAAGGCAGCGACTCGATATCACCCACCGTACCGCCAATCTCGATCAGGGCAACATCGTAACCCTCAACCGCCTGGTTGACCGAATCCTTGATCTCGTCGGTGATGTGCGGGATCACCTGGACGGTCGAACCCAGATAATCACCGCGACGCTCCTTGGCAATGACGTTGGCATAGATCCGGCCGGTGGTGAAGTTGTTGCGTTGGGTCATTCGGGTGCGCACGAAACGCTCGTAGTGCCCCAGATCGAGATCGGTCTCGGCACCATCCTCGGTAACGAAGACCTCACCGTGCTGGAACGGACTCATCGTGCCCGGATCGACATTGATGTAGGGGTCAAGCTTGAGCATGGTGACGCGCAAGCCGCGCGCCTCCAGGATGGAACCCAGCGAGGCGGCTGCAATGCCCTTGCCCAGTGACGACACGACGCCGCCGGTAACGAAGATCAGAGAGGTCATGCCCGGATGTCCAAGATGGAATGAGTCCGGGCGGATATTCTAACCGAAAACCCCGTCTCGAGCGCCGCTGGCACCGCACATGTCGCTGCGCCGGGTTTTGCCAAGTGAACCACGAACGACACCAAGGCGATCTGGAAAAACGTCGTGCGCTTCGTGGTTCGCTTTTTTTGCTACGGCCTGCGATTCAATCCCGGCACTCAGACATCGCGCCAGATCAGGGTGGCCTGGCGGCCGGTGTGGCCGTGATCGCGTCGATAGGAATAGAAGCGATCGGGCTCGCTGGCGGTGCAGAGGCCGGCATCGGTAATCTCGGGCACCCCTGCCTGGTGCAAGGCGTTGACGGCCAGGCGCTTGAGATCGGCCAGCCAGTGACCGGGGCGATTGCGCTCGAAACATGCCTGCGCATCGGGCGCGGCTGCCGTCAGGGCCGATTTGACCAGGTCATCAACCTCATAGGCGGTCTGGCCGATCCCGGCACCTATCCAGGCCCGAAGATCAGCCGCTGCGATCGGCAGTCCCGTCACCGTTTTTTTGAGTATGCCGGCGGCCAGACCGCGCCAGCCGGCATGAACGGCAGCAACGATCGTGCCGTCGGTGCTGGCCAGCAGTACCGGCAGGCAATCGGCCGTAAGAATGGCCAGGACCTGGCCGGGTCGATCCGTCCAGGCGGCATCGGCTTCAATGCCGGGCTGCCAGTCCTCCGGGCCGACCAGGGCCGTGCCGTGGACCTGGCGCAACCAGCGCGGCGGTGCCGGCAGCTGACTGCTCAGACGGCGCCGGTTTTCAGCCACCGCCCGTTCATCATCGCCGCAGTGCAGGCCGAGGTTGAAGCTGGCCCATGGACCCTGGCTGACGCCGCCGATCCGGGTCGTTGCCAACACCCGCACCGCCCCCGGGCCAGGCCAGTCAGGCTGAATCATGGTCGTCATCACTCAGCCGATCGATCAGGTTGCGCATGTCATCCGGCAGCGCTGCCCGGGCAGCGACCGGCTCCAGTCCGGCCGGATGGGGGACAAGAATATGGGCTGCGTGCAAGGCCTGGCGCGGAAAGGCCTGCCAGACTTCTCGTTGATGCTCATCCAGGCCACCCGGCACACCGCGCCGGCCATAGACCGGGTCGCCGACTATCGGTAACTGGATGTGCGCCAGATGGACCCGTATCTGATGGGTGCGCCCGGTCTCAAGGATGACATCGAGCAAGGTGCTGGCAGCCAGGCGGCGCGCAACCCGATAATGGGTCACGGCGCTGCGGCCATCGGCACGAACGATCTGGCGACGCCGATCCACCGGGTGGCGCCCCAGCGGCGCATCGATGGTTCCGCCGGCAATGACCTCACCCCAGACCAGGGCCTGGTAGTGGCGCTTGATTTCGCGCCGCTTCATCGCCGCAACCAGAAAGCGGTGCGCGCCGGTGGTCCGGGCAACCACCAGGCAGCCACTGGTGTCCTTGTCCAGGCGATGGATCAGTCCGGCCCGCGGCAGCGGCGCCAGCGCGGGGTCGAAATGCAGCAGGGCATTGACAAGGGTGCCATCCGGGTTGCCCGAGCCCGGATGCACGACCAGACCGGGCGGCTTGTTGATGATCAGCATCTGCTCATCACAGTACAGCACATCCAGCTCGATGGCCTGCGGCTGCGGATTGTCCGGATGGGCCTCCAGCCTCGCTTCCAGCACCACGGACTCACCCATGCTGACGGCGTGGCGAGGCTTGACCACGCGCCCATCGACCCTGACCTTGCCATCCCTGATCCAGCCGGCCAGGCGCGAACGCGAGAAGTCGGGCCAGCGCTCGGCAAGCACCTGATCCAGGCGCCGGCCGGTATCGACGGCATCGATCTCGATCCTCTCTGTGGCGATTTCGGACATTGGACGGATTGGCACCCGGTTAACGGACTTTTACCTGCGCTTCTGGCATCATGGTAGGTCACGCTGGTGACAAACCCTGAACATGACCCTGATTATGCAAGAAGACCATCGTTCTTTGCCGCGACTTTTCCTGATGATACTCGCCCTGCTGATGCTTGCCCTGGCCAGCGGTTGCGCCCGTGACCGCAATGACGATGACGCCGGTCCGGAGGCACTGTATGCAGAAGCACAGCGCGCGCTCAACAGCCGGCAGTACGATGCCGCGATCAATCTGTACCGACGCCTGACCACCCGCTATCCCTTCGGCCGGCACGCCGAGCAGGCCCAGCTTGACATGGCTTATGCCATGCATCGCGCCCGCCGCCCGGAGGCAGCAATCACGACCCTGGACCGGTTCATCCGCACCTATCCCACCCACCCGAATGTCGACTACGCCTGGTATCTGAAGGGCCTGGTTCATTACGATCAGGCCATGGGCCTGCTGCGCCGCTTCATGCCCGGCCAGCTGGTGGATCGCGACCAGGAGAGCGCGCGCCGCGCCTTCATGGATTTCCAGGAGCTGACCCAGCGTTTTCCGCAAAGCCGCTACGTGGCTGATGCGCGCCAGCGCATGGTTTTCCTGCGCAACTCCATGGCCGAGTCCGAAGTGGTGATCGGCGAATACTATTTCCGCCGCGGCGCTTACGTAGCCGCGATCAACCGGGCGCGATATGTGGTCGAGCACTTCCCTGGAGCGCCAGCCAACATTGATGCGCTGGACCTGATGCAGCGCTCTTTCGACCGCCTCGAGCTGACCGAGCTGGCCGCCGACACCCGCGGCGTGATCGACTTGAACTTCCGCGACGAGCTTGATGCCCGCGAACCGGAACGAAGCGGTCTGAGGCGGATCTGGCCCTTCAACTGACCCGGCACGGACTCAGGCGGAGAACCATTGTTGAGCAGGCAGGAAAACGCTGCGCAGCCCTTCGCGCAGCGCGTTGACAGCATCATCAAACGGGTGGAAGCCTGCCTGGACGAGCATCTGGCCGGCAGCGACCAGCTCAGCCATGCCATGGCCTACAGTGTGTTCAACGGCGGCAAGCGCCTGCGGCCGCTGCTGGTGCATGCCAGCGGCGAGTTGCTCGATATCGATCCCGATCTGCTCCTTGCGCCCGCTTGCGCGGTGGAATTGATTCACTGCTATTCGCTGGTCCATGACGATTTGCCGGCAATGGATGACGATGCGCTCAGGCGCGGCCGACCCACCACCCATCTCCAGTTCGATGAAGCAACGGCGATACTCGCTGGCGATGCGCTGCAGGCCATGGCCTTCGAGATTCTGGCCAGTGAACCGGCCTTGACCGCACGCCCGAATTCGGCCCTGCGGATGTGCGCCACCCTGGCTCGCGCCTGTGGTGCCCAAGGCATGGCCGGCGGTCAGGCCCTGGACCTGGACATGGAGGGCCAGCGGCCGGACAAGACAGCGCTGGAACACATGTTTGCGCTAAAGACCGGCGCCCTGATACGGGCCTCGATCCTGCTGCCAGCCTGCCTCAGGCCCGAGCTGCCCGCCGCAGCGCATGCTGATCTGACCAAGTTCGCCGACTGTCTCGGCCTGGGTTTTCAGATCTGTGACGATCTGCTCGACATCGAAGGAGAGACCGCCGTCATCGGCAAGACCGCCGGCTCTGACCAGGCCCTGGACAAGGCCACCTGGCCGGCACTGTTCGGGTGCGACCCGGCTCGAAGCCGAATTGCCGAACTGGCCGCGGAGGCCAGCATCTGCCTGGATCGAGTCGGCGGCAATACCGAAGCGCTGAGCTGGCTGACCGACCGCCTCCTCAATCGCGATCGTTAACCTCTTTTCTTTGCATCAGAGAGGCATAACGCGTCGGGTCCGGAATGCCGGCCTGCTCAAAGCCCTGACGGCGCAGCCGGCAGGAGTCGCAGCGGCCACAGGCACGACCCTCCGCATCAGCCTGGTAGCAGGACACGGTAAGCGCGTAATCAACCCCGAGCGCCACACCGCGACGAATGATGTCTGCCTTGCTCAGGTGAATCAGCGGCGTGTGCACGGCGAAACGACTGCCCTCCACCCCCGCCTTGGTCGCAACCTGGCACAGCGCCTCGAAGGCGGCGATGAACTGCGGCCGACAGTCCGGATAGCCGGAGTAATCCACCGCATTGACGCCGATCCAGAGATCAGTGGCCGCCAGCACTTCGGCATAGCCCAGCGCCAGGCTTAGCATCAGGGTATTGCGGGCCGGGACATAGGTGACCGGAATCCCTTCTCCCGGCTCGGTAGGCACCTCGATGTCATCGGTCAGGGCCGAGCCGCCGATGGCCCGCAGGTCAACGCCCAGGACCTTGTGCGAGTGGGCGCCCAGCGCCGTGCTGACGCGCTTGGCAGCGACCAGCTCGGCGCGATGCCGCTGGCCGTAATCAACAGCGAGGGTGTGGCAAACATGGCCCGCAGCGCGGGCCTCGGCCAGCACCGTAGCCGAATCGAGGCCACCGGAGAGCAGGATCACGGCCGGGCGGGACGACTGAGACATGGCTTGTTTCCTGAGCGGTGCAAAGCGTGCATGGTAAGCCACTGTCGTGGCCTTCAGGCATCGGGCTATACTGATTCTCCCGTACGATCCCTGACTCCAAGGAGCCAGCCATGCACAATGTTCAGCACATTCTTGATGACAAGGGTCACGAGATCATCTCCGTCGCGCCCGATGAAATGGTCATCGAGGCGGTCAAACGCATGGCCGAAAAGAGCATTGGCGCCCTGCTGGTGCTTGCCGACGGCGAAGTCAAGGGCATGTTTTCGGAGCGTGATTATGCGCGCAAGGTCATCCTCGCGGGCCGGGCATCGCGTGAAACCCGGGTCGAGGAAGTCATGACGTCGCCGGTGATCACGATTTCGCCACTGCTGACCGCTGCCGAGGGGCTGGAACTGATGACGCGCAAGCGTATCCGCCACCTGCCCGTGATCGATGAGGGCAAGCTTGTCGGAATGGTGTCGATCGGCGATCTGGTCAACGCCGTGATCGACGACCAGCGCGTACTGATCGAGCAGCTGGAAGCCTACGTGCGCGGCTGATCCGGCACCCGCTCCTCGACCCTGATCGGTCGCCAAAAGACAACAAGTCAGTTAAAAGTTGGTCAAAATCACTGGCTTTGGACGGCGATTTTTGGGAAAATAGCGGGTCGAGTATTCGCTTTCTGGTTGATTAGACACCATGATCCGCATTCGGAAGGGTATGGACCTGCCGCTGGCAGGCGCGCCCGAACAGAAGATTTCCAGCGCCAACCCGGTTCGCCGCGTCGCCCTGCTCGGCGGCGACTACCCGGGCATGCGCCCAACCCTGCATGTCGCCGAAGGCGACCGGGTCAAACGCGGTCAGCTCATCTTCGACGACAAGAAGACCGAGGGCGTTCGCTACACTGCCCCGGCGGCCGGGCGGGTCGTGGCGATCAACCGCGGTGCCAAGCGCTTCATGCAATCGGTGGTCATCGACACCACCGACGGCGATGGCGATCAGCCGTTTGAAGCCTGGCGGGAAGGCCTGGTCGCCAGTACCGACGGCGATCAGATCCGCAAGCTTTTGATCGAATCCGGGCAATGGACCGCCATTCGCACCCGGCCCTTCGGCCAGGTGCCGGCAGTCGACAGCCAGCCGGACGCGATCTTCGTGCCGGCCATGGATACCAACCCGCTGGCGCCCGATCCCGAAGTGATCATCAGCGAGCAGCCAGAGGCTTTCCGCAATGGACTTCGCGCCCTGTCCTGCCTGACGGAAGGGCCGGTCTGGCTGTGCCGGGCCGATGGCTCCAGCCTGGAAAGCTTCGCCGAGGGCAATATCCGCGAAGAAAGCTTCGCCGGGCCGCACCCCGCAGGCAACCCCAGTACACACATTCACTTCCTGCATCCGGTCAGCCGGCATAGGGAAGTGTGGGTGGTCGGCTATCAGGACGTGATCGCCATCGGCAAACTGCTGGCTACTGGCAAGCTGTACACCGACCGCGTCGTCGCCCTGTGCGGCCCCCGGGCCAAGCAGCCGCGCCTGGTTCGCACCCGCTTGGGCGCGGCCATGGAAGACATCTGTCGCGACGAGATGATCGGCGAACCGGAGGACAACCGTGTCGTCTCGGGCTCGGTTTTCAATGGCCACCACGCACGTGGACCGCTGGCCTTCCTGAGCCGCCTGGCCAACCAGGTCACGATTCTGCGTGAGGGCAACGACCGCCGCATGTTCGGCTATCTGTCGCCTGGCCTGAAGCGGCACTCGGCGATGAACATCTACCTGTCGAAGCTGTGGCCAGGCAAGCGCCTCGAGCTCGACACCAGCACCAATGGCAGCGAGCGCGCCATGGTGCCATTGGGGCAGTACGAGAAGGTTATGCCGCTCGATATCCTGCCCACC
The DNA here is from genome assembly GCA_007695005.1 of Wenzhouxiangellaceae bacterium. Classification (GTDB taxonomy): domain Bacteria; phylum Pseudomonadota; class Gammaproteobacteria; order Xanthomonadales; family Wenzhouxiangellaceae; genus Wenzhouxiangella. Next base: position 17,827 of record REEQ01000052.1, read on the forward strand.
CAGCTGCTGCGCTCGCTGATCGTCGGCGACATCGAAATGGCCGAGTCACTCGGCGCACTGGAACTGGTCGAAGAGGACCTGGCCCTGTGCACCTATGTGTGTGTCGGCAAGTACGAGTACGGCCCGATCCTCCGTGACAACCTCGAACGCATACAGAAGGAAGGTTAAGTGGGACTCCGCGCTTACATAGACCGGCGCATCGCGCCGCACTTCGAGAAAGGTGGCAAGTACGAACGCTTTTACGTGTTCTACGAGATGTTCGACACCATGCTCTACAGCCCGTCGAGCACGACCCGCGCCACCGCCCATGTCCGCGACGGTCTTGACCTGAAGCGGGTCATGATGACCGTTTGGTTCGCCGCCCTGCCGGCCCTGATTTTCGGCATGTTCAATGTCGGCTACCAGGCCAACCTGCAGATCACGGAGTTCGGCTATGCGCCGATCGAAGGCTGGCGCACCGATCTGGTGGCGATGCTGGCCGGTTTCGACCATACCAACTGGCTGCACAACTTCATCCATGGGGCCGTCTACTACGTGCCGATCTTCATCGTCACCTACCTTGGCGGCTTCATCTGGGAAGGCCTGTTCGCCTGGAAGCGGGGCCATGAAGTCAACGAAGGCTTCTTCGTCACCGGCATCTTGTTCACCCTGATTCTGCCGCCGACCATTCCGCTGTGGATGGTATTTCTCGGCATCAGCTTCGGCGTGGTACTGGGCAAGGAAGTTTTTGGCGGCACCGGCAAGAACTTCCTCAATCCGGCCCTGACCGGGCGCGCCTTCCTGTTCTTCGCCTACCCCGCTTATCTGTCCGGGGACTCGATCTGGACTGCCGTTGACGGATTCTCCGGCCCGACACCGTTGGCCCTGGCTGCCACCGGGGACCTCGACTTCAGCGTTGGTCTGACCGAAAACGCCGCCACCATACCCGAAGTCGACCTGACCTGGATGCAGACCGCACTCGGCGGCATCCAGGGCTCGATCGGCGAGACTTCGACCCTGCTGATCGCCCTGGGCGCACTGGTCCTGCTGACTACGCGTATTGCCTCGTGGCGGATCATGCTCAGCGTACTGCTCGGCATGATCGCGATGAGCCTGGTCCTGAACCTGGCCGGCAGCGACACCAATCCGATGTTCGCCATGCCCTGGTACTGGCATCTGACCGTGGGCGGCTTTGCCTTCGGCCTGGTGTACATGGCGACCGACCCGGTGTCGGCATCGATGACTGACATCGGCAAGTACATCTTCGGTGCCTTGATTGGCGTCATGGCTGTCCTGATTCGGGTCGTGAACCCGGCCTTCCCGGAGGGCATGATGCTGGCCATTCTGTTTGCCAACCTATGCGCCCCGCTGATCGACTACATGGTCGTCAAGGCCAACATCGCCCGCCGGCGCAACCGTTTGCAGGAGGCCGTCAGTGAAGGATAAAAACAGTATTTCCAATACGATCAAGGTGGCTACCGGGGTTTGCCTGGTGGCTGCGATCATCGTGTCAACGGCTGCGGTCACCCTGCGTCCGCACCAGGAAGAAAACCGCAACGCTTTCCGTCAGCTTAACGTGCTGCAGGCTGCGGGCATGTTCACGCCCGGCATGGACGTGGCGGCCGCTTTCGAGCGCATCGAGCGTCGTTTCATCGAGTTCGAAACCGGTGAGTATGTCGAACTGGACGCGAGTTTCGACCCGGTCCGGGCTGCGCGCGATCCCGCCCGCAGTCGCGCCCTGCAGGAGGACCCGGCAGGGATCGGTCGCCAGGCCCGTTATGGTGAGGTATTCCTGGCCCGAGACGAAGACGGCGAACTCACCCGGGTGATCTTCCCGGTTCACGGTTATGGTCTGTGGTCGACCATGTACGGCTTCATCGCCCTGGAACCCGATCTCAACACCATCGCCGGCATCAGCTTCTTTGATCACGGTGAAACGCCCGGCCTGGGCGGCGAGATTGAAAACCCGAGCTGGCAGCAGAACTGGGTCGGGACTCGCCTGCGCAATGAGCAGGGCGACCTGGTTTTCCGGGTTGATCGCGGCCGCACGCCCGAGGGCGTTCCAGATGCCGACTACCGGATCGACGGCCTGTCCGGCGCCACTATCACCGCCAACGGCGTCCAGGCCATGGTCCGCTTCTGGTTCGGTGCGCAAGGCTACGAAGCCTACCTGCGCCGTCTTGGCGAACAACTGAACAACGCAGAGGTGTTGATCTGATGTCCGAGCACAAACCCCGCGAGGTGCTGCTGGCACCCATCTTCGCCAACAACCCGATCGCACTGCAGATCCTCGGCATCTGCTCGGCGCTGGCGATCACGACCAAGATGAGCACCACGGTGACCATGTGCATCGCGGTGATATTCGTGATGACCTTCTCGAATTTCTTCGTGTCGCTGATCCGGAACATCATTCCGTCCAACATTCGCATCATCGTCCAGATGACCATCATCACCGCGCTGGTGATTCTGGTCGATCAGGTGCTGCAGGCCTTTGCTTTCCAGCTTTCGCGCGAACTCAGCGTGTTTGTCGGACTGATCATCACCAACTGTATCGTCATGGGTCGCGCGGAAGCCTTCGCCATGCAGAACCCACCGCTGATCTCGGCTGTGGACGGCTTCGGCAATGCGCTCGGTTACTCGGTCGTGCTGTTGATCGTCGGTTTCTGTCGAGAGTTGTTCGGTTCCGGCAGCCTGTTCGGTGTCCAGATCATGCCGCTGAGCACCGAGGGTGGCTGGTACGTCGCCAACGGCCTGATGCTGCTGCCGCCGAGTGCTTTCTTCCTGATCGCCGGGTTCATCTGGGTGCTGCGTACTTTCCGTACCGAGCAGGTCGAGAGCGAAGAGTTTGAAATTGGCCCCAACACCCGGGTCAGCCCGGCATTCTGAGGACGAAGTAGATCATGTTTGAGGAATACCTGAGCCTGTTCATACGGGCCGTCTTCGTTGAAAACCTTGCCTTGGCCTTCTTCCTGGGCATGTGTACTTTCCTGGCCATTTCCAAGAAAGTCGAGACCGCCTTTGGCCTGGGCGTTGCCGTCATTGTCATTCTCGCCCTGACGGTGCCGATCAACAACCTGGTCCTGCACAACTTCCTGGATGAGGGCGCGCTGGCCTGGACCGGTATTGCCGCGCTGGAGACCGTCGACCTGCGCTTCCTCGGCCTGATGTGCTACATCGGCCTGATTGCCGCTTCAGTGCAGATCCTTGAAATGGTGCTCGACAAGTACGTCCCTGCCCTGTACAACGCCCTGGGCGTGTTTTTGCCGCTGATTACGGTGAACTGCGCCATCCTCGGCGGCAGCCTGTTCATGGTCGAGCGCAATTACGATTTCGGTGAGTCCGTGGTATTCGGTTTTGGCGGCGGCGTCGGTTGGGCACTGGCCATCGTCCTGCTGGCCGCGATTCGCGAAAAACTCAAGTACAGCGACGTTCCGCACGGCCTGCGCGGACTTGGCATCGTCTTCCTGATTACTGGTCTCATGTCGCTGGGTTTCATGTCATTCGCCGGGGTACAACTGTAATGTTCGTGGAAATCACCGCCGGAGTCATCATGTTCGTCGGCGCCGTGCTGGTCATGGTCGCCCTCATTCTGGTTGCGCGCTCGCGCCTGGTCAGCACCGGCGAAGTCACCATCGACATCAACGGCGACCCGGAAAAGGCCATCAAGACGCCAGCCGGCAGCAAGCTGCTGGGCACCCTGGCCGACGGCGGCATTTTCCTGTCCTCGGCCTGCGGCGGCGGCGGCACCTGCGGCCAGTGCATCTGCAAGGTCATTGAAGGCGGCGGCGAAGCACTGCCGACCGAGCGCGAAAAACTGACCCGCGGCGAAATCCGCGAGGGCCTGCGCCTGTCCTGCCAGGTCGCGGTCAAGCAGGACATGAAGATCGAGGTCCCGGAAGAGTTCTTCGGCGTCAAGAAAATCGAGTGCGAAGTCATCTCCAACGACAATGTGGCCACCTTCATCAAGGAGCTGGTGCTGCGTCTGCCCAAGGACCTGGACATCGAGTTCCGCGCCGGCGGCTTCATGCAGTTCGCCATTCCCGGCTTTGAAGCCCAGTTCGATAACTTCGACATCCCCAAGGAGTATCGCGACGACTGGGAACACTTCAATCTGTTCGACCTGAAGCTGAAGAATTCGGCCGAAGAGACGGTACGCGCCTATTCCATGGCCAACTATCCGGAAGAAAAGGGCGTGTTGAAGTTCAACATCCGCATCGCCACGCCGCCCCCCGGCAAGTCGGATCTGCCGCCGGGCATTGCCTCGACTTTCCTGTTCAATCTGAAGCCGGGCGACAAGGTCACCGTGTTCGGACCGTTTGGCGAGTTCTTCGCCAAGGACACCGACAACGAGATGGTGTTCATCGGCGGTGGTGCCGGCATGGCGCCGCTGCGCTCGCACATCTTCGACCAGCTGCTGCGCCTGAACTCCAAGCGCAAGATCACCTTCTGGTACGGTGCGCGCTCGCTGCGCGAAGCCTTCTACGTCGAAGAATTCAACGAGCTGCAGGAAAAGTTCGACAACTTCACCTGGCACCTGGCCCTGTCCGATCCGCTGCCGGAAGACAACTGGGAAGGCTACAAGGGTTTCATTCACCAGGTCGCGCTGGACAACTATCTCAACGACCACCCGGCGCCGGAAGACTGCGAGTACTACCTTTGCGGTCCGCCGATGATGAATGCCGCCGTGCTCAAGATGCTCGACGATCTGGGCGTGGAACCGGAAAACATCCTGCTCGACGACTTCGGCGGCTGATCATGCTTGCCCGCACCGCCCTGCCGGTGCTCATCCTGCTGCTGGCCACGGCCTGCAGCAGGGTGCCGCAGGACCCGATCGTATTGAGCGGCTACACCATGGGCACCACCTGGACGGTGCGCCTGGCCGAACCCCCTGGCGAACCCTCCGTGCCGCAACTTCGCGCCGAAATCGAAGCCCTGCTCGAACAGGTCAACGATGAAATGAGCACCTGGCGCGACGATTCCGACATCAGCCGGTTCAATCACCTGTCCGCCGGTGACGAGATGGTCGTTCCGGAAAGCTTTGCCTTTGTCCTGGAGATGGCGCTGCAGGTCGCTGAACTAACCGACGGTGCCTACGATCCAACCGTCGGACCGCTGGTCAACCTCTGGGGCTTCGGCCCGCCGCAGCGTCACGACCGCGCCCCTGACCCTGAGGCCGTTGCGGATGCCCTGGCGCGCGTTGGTTTCCAGCGCCTGGAGTTTGATCGCGAGCAGCGGCGCCTGGTGCAGCCGGGCGGCCTGTTTCTGGATTTCTCATCCATTGCCAAAGGCTGGGGCGTGGATGTGCTTGCCGAGTACCTGCTGAGCCAGGGTATCGACAACTTCCTGATTGACATTGGTGGCGATATCCGCAGCCAGGGACAAAGACTGGACGGTCCCTGGCGCATTGCCATCGAGCGACCTTCACCGGCCACCCGCGAAATACACCAGATCATCGAGCCCGGGACCGCCGCCGTCGTCACCTCGGGCACCTATCGGCAATTTTTCGAGTCCGATGGCCAGCGCTTTTCCCACACCATCGATCCGCGCAGCGGCTATCCGGTCGACCATCATGCCGTCTCGATCACGGTGATTGCCGACAATGCGACCTGGGCCGATGCCTGGGCGACCGCGCTGAGTGTGCCGGAACCGGAACACGCTTACCGGATTGCGGTCGAAAACAAGATAGCCGCCCTCTGGATACTGGAAATCGACGGCGAGCTGCACGAGCGCCATACCGACCGCTTCGCACCGTACCTGGAACTGGAATCAGACTGACATGCTTACCACGTTCATCCTCAGCGCCGCACTGATGCTCGTCGTGGTCGCCGCCATGGCGATTGGAGTGATCATGGGGAGGAAACCCATTTCCGGCTCCTGCGGCGGCCTCGGCAGCAAGGCTGGCTGCCCCTGCGGCCGCAAACCCGGCGACCCCTGCTCGAAAACCTCAGCGCGCTATTGACCCGGCAATCAAACAGATTGCCGGGTTAATGCCCGGCCGGAACGGCCGGGACCGCGCAGCGAGGGCCTACACGGACATGTGCCGCAAATGCCGTTCAACGAATACCGCAGGTATTTCGTTGCCGAGTTAATAAATTTTGGGGTGTCGCCCTTCGCAGCTGGCTGAAAGACTTTTTTCTGTTGCCTGACCCGAGGGTCAGTTTGCAAAGGCGCGCTCGATGATGGCAGCACATTCCACGGCGCGGGGCAGGGTGCCGTAGTTGCGGGTGCCGGTGCTGCCCAGGCGGCTGGCGCAGAAGGCATCGGCGACATAGCCAGGGGCCTGCTGAACCAGCAGGGCGGCCTGCAGGCTCAAGGCCATGCGATCGGCCAGGTCGCGCGCCCGGTAATCCAGTGCCTCACCGTCGGCCAGGTCGCGCTTCAGTTCTGCAACATGACGATCCAGCGCGGCATTGCCACCAGCGCCTCGCTCCAGCTCGGCAAACCAGACATCCACCACCTCCGGCTCACGGGCCATGGCGCGCAGCATGTCCAGGCACTGAACATTGCCGCTGCCCTCCCAGATCGCATTGATCGGTGACTCACGAAACAGTCGCGCCATGATATGGCTTTCCATCACCCCTGTACCGCCGACGACCTCCATGGCCTCATAGGCATGGTTGGGGGTGCGCTTGCAAATCCAGTATTTGCCAACTGGTGTGGCCAACCGCGCCAGCAGGCGCTCGTGCTCATTGTCCGGCTCATCCAGCGCCCGCGCCACGCGCATCGCCAACGTCATGGCCGCTTCGCTTTCCAGGGCCAGGTCGGCGAGCAGGTTCTGCATCAAGGGCTGGTCGATCAGCCAGGCGCCGAAAGCCCGGCGATGACGGCAATGATGGATGGCCTGCACCAGGGCCTGGCGCATGCCGGCCGCCGAACCGATCATGCAATCGTAGCGGGTCGCGGCCACCATTTCGATGATGGTGCGCACGCCGCGCCCCTCCTCCCCCACCATCCAGGCCAGGGCACCGCGCAGCTCGGTCTCGCAGGACGCATTGGCCACGTTGCCCATCTTGCGCTTGAGCTGTTGAATCTGCAGCGGGTTCTTGCTGCCGTCCGGCCGCCAGCGCGGCAGCAGAAAGCAGGAAAGCCCGCCATCCGTCTGTGCCAGCACCAGGAACAGATCGCACATCGGCGCTGACACGAACCACTTGTGCCCAAGCAATTCATAGGCCTGTCCCGGCCCGGGCTGGTCGACAGGCCAGGCGCGCGTTGTGTTGGTACGCACGTCCGAACCGCCCTGCTTCTCGGTCATCGCCATGCCCACGGTCAGACCAGCCTTGTCGCCATCCGGGCAATTGCGCGAATCGTACACTCGAGACGTTATCTTCCCGGCGAAGCGCGCCAGCAGGTCCGGCTGGTGGCGCAAGGCGGGAATGGCCGCATAAGTCATGGTGATCGGGCAACCGTGAGCGGCTTCAACCTGGGTATGCAGGTAATAGCGTGCAGCCCGAACGAGCTGGGCTCCGAGCCGGGCTTCCGACCAGGGACTGGCATGCAGCCCCTGCTCGATGGCATAACGCATCAGTTGGTGATAAGCAGGATGAAACCGCACCTCATCGATACGGTGACCATAACGATCATGGGTCCACAGTTCCGGCGGATGGGAGTTGGCGACCACACCCAACTCGATCATTTCGGCGCTGCCGGCCCTGGCTCCAAAAGCCTCCAGATCCCCAGCTAAATGATCAAGGCCCGATCGCGCAAGCGTCCCGCACAAGGCCGGGTCGGCGAGGAAAGCGTTGTAGTCGACCAACACTGGCGGCTGGTTTTCCACCCGGTGGGTTTCGGCCAGAAAGCCGCCGCTAAAGATGTGAGCATTGTTCATCGCTGTCTTGAGTCTGAATCCATCAGCCCAAAATTACCACGGCGACAACAGCGGCGCAGCAGCTGCCTTGACGAATAAACTCAATGTCGACAGCGCTGGCCCACTCTGGCTTGCAATGCTTGCCGCTGTTGCCCTACCCTGAGCGGACCAGAGTTGACTCCATCAAGGGTCGGGGCGGTGCCATGGATGGCAACAGTTGCGTGCAGACGATAAGGCGAGAAGCCAATCTGGCAGCAGCCCGTATTGTTCTGACCTACGCCATCTTCGCTCTGCTCTGGATCCTGTTCTCCGACAAGGCACTTTTCCTGTTCATCAGTGATCCGGATCGTATCGTCCAGGCCAGCATCATCAAGGGCTGGGCTTTCGTGCTGATCACGGGTGCAATTCTGTTCGTCCTGGTCGCCCGGTTGATCTACCAGATCAAGCTGGCCGCTGAACAGGACCGCCGTAATCGCCAGCGAAAGGGAGCCGAGTTTCGCGCCCACAGCGAGCGCGTTCATGCCCAGCTTGAAGATCGTGTTGCCGCTCGCACTGCCGAGCTTGAGGCCGCCAACCGCGAGCTGGACGCCTTCGCTTATGCCGTATCGCACGATCTGCGCGCTCCGCTCAGGGCGATGTCGGGGTTTTCCGAAGCGCTGGTTGAAGATCACGGCGAGCAGCTCAACGGCCAGGCCCGCCAGTACCTGGACCAGATCGTACTGGCCAGCCACAAGATGAGCGAACTGATTGATGGCATCCTCGTGCTGTCACGCAGCAGTCGTAATAGCCTCGAAGTTTCCCGGGTAAACCTCAGCCGGCTTGCGCAAAGACAGATCGAGCGTCTGCGCCAGCTCGACCCGGATCGGAGGGTGGATGCAGACATCGAACCGGACCTGATCGTGCAGGCCGATCCACCGACCATCGAGGTGGCATTGCACAATCTGCTGGAAAACGCCTGGAAATACACCGGCCACACCAGTGATCCGCGGATCCGGGTCTATGCAGGCGACATTGACGGCGAGCCAGCCATTTGCGTCGAAGACAACGGTGCAGGATTCAACATGGCCCACGCCGACAAGCTGTTCAAAGCCTTTCAGCGCCTGCATCGACAAGACGAGTTCCCGGGTACCGGGATCGGCCTGGCTACCGTTCAACGGATCATCTGTCGTCACGGCGGGCGTATCGAAGCGAGTGCCAGCCCGGGCCAGGGCGCTTGCTTCCGCTTCAGCCTGCCGTCGAGACGCCAGAGCGAGGGCTCGCCATGAACGATGCAAGAGTTCTGCTGGTGGAAGACAACCCCCAGGACGAGCTGCTGACCTTGCGCGCCCTGCGCAAGGCCAGGCTGGCGAATCGCATCGATGTAGTCCGGGATGGCCAGCAAGCCCTGGACTACTTGTTCAACCAGGCCGAATTCGCCGACAGCGCACCGCAGGAGCTGCCGGTGGTCGTACTGCTGGATATAGGCCTGCCGCGCCTGTCGGGCCTGGAAGTATTGGAGCGGTTGCGGGCCAACCCACGAACCCAACTGCTGCCCGTCGTCGTGCTCACCTCCTCCGACGAAGCCTCTGACCGCTTGCGAGCCTACCGATCCGGCGTCAACAGCTTTGTCCGCAAGCCGGTGAACTCAGCCGACTTCACCGAAACCATCGCCCGTCTCGGGCTGTACTGGATTGCCACCAACGAGCCCCCCGATGCCCACTGATAACCCCACGGCTGTTCGCCTGCTGATCGTCGAAGACAGCGAAGCCGACTATCTGCTCATTCAGCGGCAATTGCGCACCGAAGGAATGGTCTTCGAGTCGCTGCGGGTCGACCACTTTGATGCCGTAGACAAGGCCCTGGAGCAGCCCTGGGACGTCATCCTGTATGACTATGAAATCCCTGGCCTGGACTTCGACGATGCCCTGCCGCTGATCAAGTCCAGGGCCACGGACACCCCCATCATCCTGGTCTCAGGCACGGTTGATGAACGTATGGCTGCCGGGCTGCTCAGGCAAGGGCTGGATGACTTTGTCCTCAAGGACAAGCTGTTGCGGCTGAGCACCGCCATTGACCGCGTGCGACGCGAACGTCTGGAACGTTCCGGTCGCCTGGCAGCTGAAGCCGAGCTACGCAAACTGGCCATGGTGGTCGAACAAAGCCCGGCAAGTATCCTGATCACCGATACTCGCCCTGCCATCGAGTATGTCAACGATGCCTTTGTGCAAAACACAGGTTATGAACCCGAAGAGGTAATCGGGCGCAACCCGTCTGTACTCAATACCGGTAATACACCTGCATCCACCTATCGTGCGCTGTGGTCCGCGCTAAACCAGGGCCAGACATGGCGAGGCGAGTTCTACAACACCCGCAAGGACGGCAGCGTTTATGTCGAAGCGGCCGTGGTCGCGCCGATCCGGCAAGTGGACGGCAGCATCAGTCATTACGTCGCCATCAAGGATGACATCACCGCCCAGCGCGAATCCGAGGCCCTGATACATCGCCTGGCCTTTTATGATCAGCTCACCGGCCTGGCGAACCGCTCACTACTCATGGAGCGCCTGGACCAGGCAATGAACAAGTGCCGCAAAGCTGGGCAGCAAGGCGCGGTTCTGATGCTTGATATCGACAGCTTCCGCTTCATTAATGACATCCATGGCTATGACATAGGCGACCATGTGCTACGAGAATTCGGTCGCCGCCTGCAACGCGAACTGGCAGACACCGACACCGTCGCCCGCATTGGCGGCAACCACTTTGCCGTCATCGTCGAGCGGCTGGGCGCAACGGAAGCAGAGGTGACCGATCGCATCAAGCAGCTGACGACACGGCTCCATGAGCGTGTGCAGCAACCCTGTAACCTACCCGACGGCTCCGGCCAGCTTCGCCATGCAACCAGCATGGGCATCTGCTTGTTTGACGGCCATGAGGAGGGACCGGAGACCCCGCTGAACCGGGCTGAGCTGGCCTTGCAGAAAGCCAAGGACGATGGCCGCAACATGGCACGCCAGTTCAGCCATGAACTGAAGGTTCAGGTTGAGGAGCGCGCATTGATGGAGGCCCGGCTGCGCAGTGCAGTCATCAATCGCGAGCTCGACATGCATTTGCAGTCGCAGTTCGACATCGAAGGTCGTCTGCTCGGTGCCGAGCTGTTGCTGCGCTGGCCACAGGCCGATGGCAGCTTTATCTCGCCCATGGTTTTCATCCCTTTGGCGGAAGTCACCGGCCTGATCCTGCCGATCGGGCAGCAAGTATTCGACCAGGCAATCAAGCTGCTTCAGGACTGGCAATCGAAGCCTGCCACGCGATCGCTGCAACTATCGATCAACGTCAGCGCCCGACAGTTTCACCAGCCTGATTTTGTCGACCAACTACGCACACGCTTGCAAAAGAGCACCATTGATGGCTCCCGCCTGGTGCTGGAGTTGACTGAGAGCGTTGTCCTCGACGAGTTCGGTTCAACCGGAGAAAAAATGCGCGCGATCCGCGAACTTGGGGTCGGCATCGCACTGGATGACTTCGGCAAGGGTTACTCTTCCCTGTCCTATCTCAAGCACCTGCCCTTTGACGTCCTCAAGATCGACCGTTCATTCATAGCAGACATGCTGGCAAGTCCCAGCAGCGAAGCCATCGTCCGCGCGATCCTGGCGATGGGGCATGCGCTGAAGATGCATATCATCGCCGAAGGCGTGGAAAACGAAGCGCAGTGGGATCTGCTGCGTCGGGAGCGTTGTGCAGGGTATCAGGGCTATCTGTTTGCTCGACCGGTCGGCATGGATCAATGGCAACCGGGGGATTTTTCCGCAAACGGCAGCCCGTCGGCCCAGGTAAACCGCAAAGAATAGTCCTGACGGCGGGTTGCTGACGCTTTCTGACGATCCGCCATCTCGCCCCGACAAGCCTTATACTCGTTTTATTGGCCGACCAGACCAAAAGCCCGCCCTTTGAAGCCGCCGCACCTGGGAGGAATGTGCGGGCTTCACTACCAGTCTAAGGAGAAAACATGTCTGAACTCAAGCGGTTGCTGATCGATCTTGCCGAGCAGCCCGATTTGCAGAAGGCCTACAAGGCAGACCCTGAAGCCGTCATGCGAAGCTATCGCCTCAGTGAGGAGGCCATTGCCGCCATGCTGGCCAAGGATGTGGAGGCAATCAAACGTCTCAGCGGGCTGGACTCGATCCGATCAAACGGAACCGTCCAGGCTCACGATTACCGTTAGCAGGTAGCAGTCCGGCATGTTCCGTTTCTGGGTACTGCTGGCGGTCGCACTGACCGCCCCTGCCCGGGCCGATACAGGGAGTATTCTGGACGCGGAGCAGTTCCAGTATCAACTCGATCATGCCGCCGCACTCAGTACCAGCGCGCCCTGGCGCGAAACCGAAGCGGTGCTTGATCAGCTCCGCCCCTATCTCGACAGGGGCAGCGCGCAACAGCGAGCCGAGTTCGCCTGGCTGGAAGCGCGCATCCGAGCGCTGTCCGGAGACATGCTCGGAGCACTGGAGGCAGCCGAGGCCCTGCTCCGGCAAGACTTGACACCGGAACTGCGCCTGCGCAGCCATCGCCTGGCGGCCAACGCGGCCTTGCTGGCCCGACGTTTCGAAGAGACTTTCATCCATCTCGGCCAGGGCCTGCGAATGCTTCAGGACCCGGCCTTGCGTCCTGATGGCGAAGCCCTTTACAGCCTGGCAGCCTATGCCTACACACTGGTTGGTGAGAGCGAGCGCGGACGTCAGTTCGGAGAAATGGCGGTAGCCCTGGCAGAAACAGGCGGCGACGAGCGAGCGATTTGCACGACCAATCAGCGCCTGGCCTTTGTCCACAAGAAACTCGGCAACAATGACAATTCCCTGGAGCACTATCGCCGCGCCTTGCGATACTGTGAAACAGCTGGCGACGGCCTGATCACCGGCGTCGTGCAAAACGGCATTGGCGACCTGATGCGCCTGGCCGGCGCAGACGAAGAAGCCCGGCAGTATTTCGAGCAGGCGCTGAATCTGCTCGACGCCCACGGCTTCGACACCGGGCGGGCAGAGGCGCGCCTGTACTTCGCGCGCCTTGAGCTGGAACTCGGCAATCACGATCGGGTTCGGGAGCTGCTGCATCCCAGTCTTGAGCTGCTGTCCAATTCAGAGGTCTGGGACTACCTGGCCGAAGCCCATGCCATGCTTGGTCAGATCGCTCGGGCTGAAAACGACTACGAGGCCGCCCTGGAACACTACGATCACAAACTCATGGCTCGCGCCCGCGCCCATGATCAAGAGCGCCGCCGCCGAATCACCTTCCTGGAGGTGGAATTCAATCTGTTGCACAACCAGCAGCAGATTGCCTTGCTTGAGGAGCAGGCTCGGGTTCGTCAGCTGGAAGAAAGCGCGCGTCTTCAGGGGCAGCGCATCCGCAACGCGGCCTACGCCGCAGCCGGCCTGCTGATCATCTGCCTGTTGCTGTTGCTGTTGCACACCAGTCGCGAACGGCGCCGCTATCGCAGAATGTCCCAGTTCGATGGACTAACCGGCGCGCTCAACCATACCCGCTTTTTTGCCGTTGCCGGACAGCGTCTGGAGACTGCGCTGCGTCAGGACAGCTCCTTCTGGATCCTGCTGGGAGACATCGACTTCTTCAAACAGGTCAATGATTTGCATGGCCACGCCACCGGCGACCGCATCCTGCGCCGGGTCGGTCGGCGCCTGCACGATTGCTTCGGCGCACACGGTGCAATCGGTCGCATCGGTGGCGAAGAATTCGCCATTGCCCTGAACGGCAAGGACCGGGCTGCCATCCTTGACCTGCTCGATCGCTTTCGCAGCCAGCTGGCAACTCCCAGAGACGACGCACCAACCGTTACCATGAGCTTTGGCTTGGCAGCCTGGCGCAGCCCCGGTGATTCCGTTCAGGCGATCTGCCAGCGCGCCGACCAGGCCCTGTACCAGGCCAAGCGCGACGGCCGAAACCAGGTTGTCTGCCAGCATGATGATACCGAATGATGATGCTTGTTTGCATTGGCGTTAGCCGTCTTTCGAGCTGATGGCGGAAGGAGAGCTGGTCATTGTCGGCTGCGGTCTGCAGGCAGCCCGCCACATCAGCCGGCGTGCCCTGGCCGAAATCCACAGCTCGGATATCGTGCTGGCTCTGGCCGAACCCTTTGCCATGGACTGGCTGCGTGAGCAGCATCAGCAAGTCATCCCTCTCGGCAAACACTATCGAGACGATCTCGACCGTCGCCGCAGCTATCAGGCCATGCAGGACGAGATTCTGGAGCAGGTTCGGGCGGGCCACCGGACCTGCCTGGTGCTCTACGGTCACCCGGGCGTTTTTGCCCAGGTTGGACGCAAGGCACTGGCGCAGGCACGTAGCGAAGGCTACAGCGACTGGATGGAACCGGCCATCTCTGCAGCCGACTGTCTCTACGCCGATCTGGACATCGACCCTGGTGAGTACGGCATCCAGTCCCTGGAAGCCACCCAGTTCCTGATCCAGGACCGGGTGCTGGATCCAGCAGGCTTTGTCCTGCTCTGGCAACTGGCTCACACCGGCAAGCTTGACTGCACCGGCTTCGAAGCCGATCGCCGCGCCCTGCAGTGCCTGGTCGGCAAATTGAAGCGCTGGTATGCCGCCGAGCATGAGGTCATCCTCTATGAGGCACCTGTCCTGCCCATCCTCGAAGCGCGCGCCGAGCGCCTGCCACTGAGCCGCCTGGCGCTGGCCGGCATCAACGAGATCACGACCCTGGTCATCCCGCCGGCGAGGCCTGCCCGGCCGGATCATGACATGCTCGATGAGCTCATCGCTGTCCAGCTGAACCGGCCCATCGCTTTCATCTGAATTTCATCTCTGCTCAAGTTTGCGTTCACGCAAGGACCGCAACAGCTGCCATCGAAGTCGGTTACGATCCGCCCCTGGTCTTTGCGGTCTCGAGGCTTCGGCACCGTCGGCCGCGTCAGCCCGCAGGAGCCCGTCTGCATGTTTCGCCAACGTCTGATTTACTCTCTGGGTGCGCTACTGGCCATTATCCTCACCCAGAGCCTGATCGCACTTTGGGCCTTTGACGCCGTCAATCGGCAAATCGATCACAGCCGAAGCTCGCAGCAGATGCTGACCGAACTGCTGGAGTTCAGAGCCGACTCCAAGCGCCTGAAAGTCTGGCTGGCTGAATACCTGATCACCGAAAAGCAGGAAACAGCTCCGCGCGACGAGCTGTTTGCCAGGATGCTGGGTCAGCTGGAGCGCTTGCAGGCGCTGTCTGCAACCGCATCAGACCCGGCCCAGCCAGGCGCAAGCCCGGCGATCCACGCAAGCGACGCCAACATCGAACTGCTGCGCGGCAATCTCGAGAACCTGCAGCGCGCCCTGCAGACTCGCGAGATCAACCGACTTGAAACCGATGCCGCCCGCTGGCAAACCCTGATGGAGCTGTTCGACAAGTTCCAGGGCACGGACATCGCCGAACTGGTCAATGAATCGGTGAAGCTGCAGCAGCAACGCACCGAGCAGGCGGATGACGCCGCCCGACGTGCACTGCGCCTGACCTTCATCAGCCTGCTGGTATCCGTTGGCCTTGCCCTGCTGTTGTTCCTTGCCCTGAGCATGCGCCTGTCGCGTCATCTCAACCAGCCACTGGAGCGGCTGCTGGCCGGCACAGACCGCATTGCCAACGGCGACTACAGTCAGCCAATTGCCGAAACCGGCGCCGGCGAGTTCGCCGAGCTGGCCCGGCGCTTCAACCGCATGGCCAGCGCCGTTCAGCAGGCCGAAACCCGCCAGCGCCAGCTGCAGGACGCGACCGAGGATCGAGTGCGCGAACGCACCGCCCAGCTACAGGAAGTCGTCAACCAGCTCCAGCAGTCCGAAGCCCGCCAGCAGCGCTTCGTGATGGATATATCGCACGAGCTGCGCACACCCACCACCACCATTGTCGGCGAGGCGGAGCTGGCACTACGCAGCAGCGCAGCCGATGACCCGCGCCGGCCCGGCCTCGAACACATCGTCGATTGCTGCCGCCAGCTCGCTTCGCGAATCGACGACCTGCTCATGCTTGGTCGCGGCCATCATGCGCTGGTCTCGGTACGCCTGCAAAGCCAGACCATCAGCGCTGTCTATACGCATGTCGGCGACAGAATCCGCACACAGGTGGCGCATCATCCCGTCCAGCTGCGCATCCAGCCCCTGGCCACCCCGACCGGCCTGGATCCTGAGCGCTGGACCTTGCTGGTCGACCTCGAAAAGCTGGATCTGGTCTGCCGCATCATTACCGAGAATGCGCTGCAGTACCGCTGTCAATCCGAGCAGCTGGAAGTGGCCGGCACGGTCATGGACGAGCAGCTAACGATCGAACTGATCGACCAGGGCCTGGGTCTGAGCCCGGAAGAAATCGAGCAGCTCTTTCAGCGCCACTTTCGCGGCCAGCGCGCCCGAGCCGAACGGCCCGACGGACTGGGTATCGGTCTGCCCATCGCCCGCAGCCTGATGCAGGCTCACGACGGAGACATCCAGCTACTGCCGAATGCGCCGGCCGGCGCCCGCGCCGTGCTCACCCTGCCCTGCTTCGAGCCGGAGGATTAACCATGAAGATCATCATCGTTGAAGACGACCCGCGGGTTGGCGATTTCCTCCGCCGCGGACTGGATGCCGAGGGCCACAGCACCGAGCTGGTCTGCGACGGCCGCCAGGCCCTGGCATTCATCCGCCATGGCGAGCCCGACCTGGTCATTCTTGATCGCATGCTGCCTGGCATTGACGGCATCCAGATCTGCACCGAGATTCGCAGCCTGGGCCTGCCCTGCCGCATTCTGATGCTCTCGGCTCTGGCTGAAGTCGAGGACCGGGTCAAGGGCCTGCGCAGCGGAGCCGACGATTACCTGAGCAAGCCTTTCCATCTCGAAGAGTTGCTGGCCCGCATTGACGCGGTGATGCAGCGTGATCGCCAGGCCCAGCCACGCGACACCGTGCTGCGCTATGCCGACCTGGCCATGGACCTGGAGCGTTATACGGTCAGTCGCGGAGAACGCACGCTGGGCTTCACCGCCAAGGAGCTGAAGATTCTTGAGCTGTTGCTGCGCAACCCGGAGCGCGTGCTCAGTCGGGAACGCATCCTGAACCAGGTCTGGGGCATGAATGAAGACCCCTTGACCAATGTCGTCGACGTCTACATGGCCCGGCTGCGCAAGAAGATCGACACGGATGGTCTGACTCGACTGATCCATACCCGGCGGGGGCTGGGGTATGTGTTGTCGTCTAGCGGCAGCTGAGCAGAAATGCCCCGGCCGCGCTGGGCCGGGCTTCGGTTTGGATGAAAAAACCGGCCACCTTGATGGTGGCCGGTTTGGTTGCGATAAAGCGATTGCGCCAATCAGCCGGTGAAAGGCAGCGACGAATGATGCAGCACGATGCGCAGCTGGCCATCATCGAAGCGCTGGAAGCCCCAGGTCTTGTCCACCTTGGTGGTGTTGCCGTCCGCGTCGGTCAGCATCACATGCCCCATGGTCAGCGCCATCTGGCCGTTGATAACCACGCCGGCATTCTCGATCTGGAAAGATTCCCAGCCCTTCAGGGCAAAACCCGGATCACCCAGCCGGTCGTTGCCGCCGACGAAGTACGACAAGGCATACTCCTTCTGGTTGCGGAAGGTGTGCTCACCGCTGGCCAGGGTCGGCTTGAACAGCACTTCGCCATGCTGGAAGGCATAGGCCGTTTCAAGCACGGAGCGGGCCGTCTGCTGCGCCTTCTCCAGGCCGCCGTAGTTGAAGTCACGGCTGATCTGGATCAGCGCCTCGCCCCAGGCCTGCTGTGCCGCCAGCACTTCGGCCTCGGTAATCTTGTTCCGATCCCCGTAACCGGCCATCGCCGAATGGCTCAACAACGCAGCGCCAACAGCAGCAGTCAGCAAACAAATCTTGGTACGCATGTCTTTGACCTCCTCTAGCAAAGTGATGGATTCATCGCCAGCCCGGATCATCCGGAGCACCTCTGCGACGGTGATCAGACTAAAGGTCGGACATTAACACCGTCGATCAGTCACGGTTAACTCCCTCTGAGCGCTGGATTAAAACAACATGAACGGGGCTGTGAGTCAAACGAATGCGACCCAGCGACCGGCCAGGACCACGGCCACCCACAGGAGCAAGGAGCTGGCTGCCAGCAGGCGCAGCACGGCTGATGCCGGCCGGCCCGCCTTGACCCGCTGCCACGGGGCGCTCAGGTGGACCACGGCAATATTGATCATGACCAGGACCATCAGCCCAAGCTTCAGCAAGAAGGCACTGTTGCCGAGATAATGCGATGGCTGGACGCTGAACAGAACCAATCCCGACAGCACTGCCGCGATCAAGGCGAACCCGGCCAGTCGGCTCAAGACTTGCACCAGCGGCGCCAGCGCCAGGCTGCGAAACAAACCCAGCAATCGCAAATCCAGCACCAGCACAAACCCAATCAAGGCGCCCAGGGCAAGAATGTGGGCCGCACTCAGCCACGGATAATGCTGGCCAATCAGCGCGGGCGCGCCTGACAACCAGCCATCCAGGCGCGCCCCCAGGGCATCGATCATCGCCGCAAAGCCGTTACGCCAGGCGGATGACGACCTGTCCCGTGATCAAGGCTTCAGTCCTCCCGCAGCAAATGCGGATAGAAGGTGAATTGCTGGCCGTCGATGGTAATCCGCACCGCCTTGATCAACTGCTGCTCGCTGTCCAGGGAACGATGACCACGGACCAGTACCTTGTCACCCACGGATGCGGAGTGCTCATCGAAACCAGCAGCGGCGGTTTGCCGCGGGTTGCCGAGATCGACCTGCCAGCGGCCCTCGTCTTCCGTCTCGATCATCAGACGCGGATGTGGGTAACCAACAAAGATGTCCTCGATCGTTCCCGTCATCTCGGTCTGCTCATCCTCAGCCCAGGTCCAGCCATGGTGGGCCCAGGCCGTACCGAGCACCAGCGCCAGTACAACAGCGGTTCCAAGTTTGAAAGTGATGTGCATGGATTCATTCCTGAATGTTGATGGCCTTCCAGTGTAACCGCTGACTGTCAGCTGTCAGACGCGAAGCCAACCGCGACTCCGCGCCATCAAGGAAAACCACAGCAGACCGGCACCGATGGCAAAAATCAGCAGCGGAAACGGCAAGGCAGCCGCCACACCGATGCGCCCGATGGCATCCATCACGAACAGCACATAAACAAACTGCACGATTACGAATACCAGCGAAACCAGAAAGGCGTGAACAGCCCAGCCCCGGCGCAGCACCAGACCGATGGCGCCGGCCAGCCCGGCAAAGACAGCAGCGCCATAGACCACGAACAGCCAGGTCGGGCGAGCCAGGAACAGCTCACGCTCAGCCTCGCTCATCGCAGCCAGAGTCTCGTCGCTGGTGAGCGGGTCCATCACAAAAGCCAGCGCCCCGAACAGCATCCACAGCAAGGCGATTACCGCAACTGCCCAGTACCAGCGAGGAACCACCTCAGCGTTCCGGCTTGACGAACTTAAGCGTCATCCGGTGTGACTCTCCAATAGCCAGCTTCCGGGCACGCAGCTCGTCATCCTCGTCTTCGGCCATCAAGGTCGGCGGCAGGCGCCAGACGCTGTCGTCCACCGTCGGTTGATCGGCGGGGTTCTCATTGATCGGGCTCTCCCCGACCAACTCGAAACCGACCGCCTCGGCCTGGGCAATTACGAAGGATTTTTTCAGGTAACCATGGGCACCGCTGGCCCAATCATCGGGCATTTCCTCGCGCGCTTCATGCTGCACGACCCCCAGCACCCCGCCGGGCCTGAGCACCGCAAAAGCGTCGGCAAAGGACTGATCAAGGAAATCATCAACGCCCTCTTTCTGGTAGCGCGCCAGATTCTGCAGCACGCGGATAAACAGCACGGCATCGGCCGTACCTTGCATCTCCGATGGCAACTCTCCCAGCCAGAAGGCGTCAACCCGGGCGCAGTCACCCACGCACATTTCCTGTGCGTTCTCGGCAAAGGTCTGCGGCCAGGCCGGCAAGCCGGCCAGAAATTCCTCGCTGGCCCAGTCAAACTGCCCGAACAGCGCCATCGGATAGTTGGCCGCGATCAGCTTGCCCTCTTCGCCCAGAAACGGCAGCAGTATGCGGGTATACCAGCCACCGCCCGGCAAGGCCTCGACCACGGTCATGCCGGGCTCGATGCCGAAGAAGTTCAAGGTCTCATACGGGTTGCGGTAGGGAAAGCGCGCCTGAACAGTCGGCGCCTGCTCCGCAAGCACCCTGGCCAGACGATCCTCCTCCGGCTCCGGCTCAGGCTCAGGCTCAGGCTCAGGGGCAGCCCGCTCCGGAAGCATTTCGGGCGCAGCGGCCTCGGACATCTGCTCAACATCGGCCGGCTCGTCGGCAGGTTGGCAACCCACCATCAGCACCAGGAACAACACAAAAAGAATGTGTTTCATCTCCAGACCCTCCATCAAGTGGAACCCCATTATCGACCTCGAACCCGCTGTCGGCAAGTAACTGCGCAAACGTGGCCAGAGATTCAGGTCAGGGGAGCCGCAGTCGCCCGCAGGTGGCCAAACGGATCTCGCAGCTGGCCGTAGCGCATGCCCCAGAACTGATCTTCCAGGGGCATCGTCTGTTCGGCGCCGGCAGCCAGCGCCCTGGCCCGCGCCTGATCCGCATCATCGACATTCAGATGCAGCGAGCAGGTGACCGCGTCCAGGCAGGTCGGTGACCGGGCCGAATCCTGACCGCAGAATTCGGGGAATTCGCCATGAAGAAACAGTTGGCCATCACCGATTGCCAGCGTTGCATGCATCACAAGCCTTGCCCGGAAGGACCGAGCGCTTCAAGCCATCAGGGCCAGCACGGTAAAGCCAGCAAAAATGACAATCAGCGCGATGAAGCGGCGCGGGGTGAGTTCGGGGTCATGAGCGGGAATCAGCATTAGAGTGGTCTCCTTCCAGCACGCCGCGATACCCGGCCGGACCTGCCACACAAACGCAGAACGCCACATG
The DNA here is from genome assembly GCA_007695005.1 of Wenzhouxiangellaceae bacterium. GTDB lineage: Bacteria > Pseudomonadota > Gammaproteobacteria > Xanthomonadales > Wenzhouxiangellaceae > Wenzhouxiangella. The sequence continues at coordinate 38,550 of REEQ01000052.1, forward strand.
CAATCCGGCCAATTGCGACAGCAGCACCGCGCCGGCACCCATCGAGTGTCCGAGCAGGCCTTGCAGAATTATTCAAGGGCTCCCTGGCTACTGATAGCAAGATTTGCAAAATAGGTGAAAGCTCGCGACACACACTATGCGACTTCATGCCCTGCCAGGATTGCTCGTGCCACAACAGGGTAAGGGCCTGACAGCATCGCCACCTGAACCGTCAAGAACCGAAAACCGAAAACCTGGGCCAGCAAGAGACTTCAGGGCTGATTTGTGTCAGACTCGTCTGACTGCACTTTTGCGGATGAGGGCATGAAATGAATGAACAGAACGGAAGTCTTGAGCTGATTGTTGGAGAGCAGCGGCGCCGTTTCCTTCGGCTGGCCGGCAGCGCTGCTGCATTGCTGCCGATTGTCGCGATTACCGGATGCGGTAGTGATGCACCGCAAACACCACCGGCTGCCGCATCGCCCTCCTCGCCCGCAGAACAAGACGCCCAGCCGGAGCGGGCACTGGAGACGGCACCCGAGCCAGCCGCGGATGTGGCGAGCCAGGCGCTTCCCGAACTTGAGCTCGACAATCCGACGGCGCGGGCGCTGGGTTACCAGCACGATGCGAACCTGATCGATGCGCAGCAGTATCCGCAACGTCAGCCTTCCCATCTGTGCAGCAACTGCGCGCTTTACAGTGGACGCGAAGGCGATGAGTGGGGGCCTTGCAGCCTGTTCCCCGGCAAGGCGGTTAACGCCGGCGGCTGGTGCACTGCCTGGGCGCCTCGCGGAAGTGGATAAACACTGCCTCGCCCAAAACCCAGGCAACAGATCACTTGCTCACACGCCAACCATCGGCCGCTGTCATGCGGCCGATCGTTGATCAGGGACGCAGGTCGCGTTCGGTAATGCGCAAGGTGCCTGGGGCGAAGCCGCCGCTGCTGTAGGTGGCTACCCAGATATCGAATTGACCCTCGCGCTGACCGTTCAGACGCAGCAGCGGGTTCAGGGTGCCGCCACCGGCATCGTCGTTGCACAGCCAGCGGCCGTCAGGGGTATTGATGATCAGCACGGTATCGTCGCTGGGCGAATCGGCTTCGAACAAGACCCGAAGGCGGCGGGTGTTGCCGGTCCAGTGCAGACGCACATCCGGCGCGCCGGAAGCGTGACCACGGCAATCCTGGCCGAGATTCAGTGCCGACACATCTACACTGCCACCGGCGGTCACGCGAACCTCGTGCGGGTCGCGGAGGAAACCGGCCTCGAGACTCACGGTACCGGCGTGCGGGCTGGCAGACACATCCAGTCTGCGCCGCGGCGGGTCATTGCCGGCCTGGGAACGTGACGCCGGGCTCAAGGTCGTCTCGGTGATCAGGAGCTCACCCGCGATCAGCTCTCCGGCCCGATAGCTGGCAACCCAGATATCGTACTGGCCTTCCTGGGGCCCGGGAATGACCACCATCGGATCCACCGTGCCGGAATGAGCGTCGTCGTTGCAGATCCAGCTGCCGTCCGGTCGATTGACCAGCAGCACGGTGTCGTCGCCGGCTTGTTCGGATTCGAACAGCAGGCGTAATTCGCGGCTGCTGCCGGTCCAATCGAGACGGAAATCCGGGGCGCGGGAGGCATGGCCGGTACAGCCGATGCCGAGATAGCTGTCGGAAACATCGACGCTGCCTCCTGCGGTGAGTGCGACCCGGTGTGGGTCGGGCTGGAAACCGGCTCGCAACGCGATGCGGCCATAGTTCGGTGCCAGACTGAAATCGAGGCCGGCGTCACCCCGGGCAGCGCCCATGCCAGGGGAAAGATCGAGCTCGGTAATGACCAGCTCACCGCTGTGATAGTCGTCTTCACTAAAGCTGCCTACCCAGATGTCGTACTGCCCTGGCTGGGCGTTGGCAATGCTGATCAGCGGGTTCAGACCGCCGCCGGGCGCGTCGTCATTGAACAGCCAGCTGCCATCCGGTTGATTGATCACCAGCACGGTATCGGAGCCGACCTGATCGGCCTCGAAGAAGATCCGCAGGGTCGCACCTGAGCCGCTCCAGTGCAGGCGGAAGTCCGGGCTCTCGGCGGCATAGCCGGCGAAATCGCCACCGAGGTAGTCAAGGTTGACCGCGCCGCCGGAGATTACCCGCTCGCGGTGCGGATCAGGCATGAAGCCGCTGCTCAAGCGCAACTCGCCGAAGTTGGGGTCCAAACTGAAGTCGAGCTGGCCGGCCAGGCCGGCGTACTCGCTGAAGCGCTGCGAACCCCAGGTGGTAGCCAGGGCATCGCGGGCCATGACCGAGCGCACCACATCCATGGACAGGAGGTTGCCGAGCCGGCCAAGGGTGCGGTTCTCGGCACTGACCCAGGTCGGGATACCGATCATCTCGCCAACGTCATTGGTCGCCACGCCGCCGCTGTTGCCCGGAGACATCTCGGCGTTGGTCCGGTACCAGATCGGCATACGCACACCATTGACCTCACCATACTGCACCGAAGCGATGATGCCGGTAGTCTTGATCAACTCGTTCTGACCTATGCCCGGATACCCGAAAATGGCAATCGCATCGCCGCGCCCCGGCGGATCGCCCGCTGCCAGCCGCAGCGAGGGCGCAATTCCGCCACGCTGACGAATCAATGCATGCGGATCGGAAACCGGACGGCCATCCAAATCGGAAGTAATGCGCAGAACCGCGAAATCGTAGTCTTCCGAGTAGCCGACCAGCTCGGCCTTGAACAGCGGCGCGGCCGGTTCGTTGGGATCGAGCAAGACATGGACATCGAACTCGTAGAAACCCTCGACCACATGACGATTGGTGTAGACCAGCGCACTACCCTCGACCAGGCTGCCGGAACCCTTGCCATCGGGCGCGTGAATCTGGACCACGGCAGCGGAGATGGCGTCGATGCGCTCACGGCTGAAGCCGCCCGGTCCGGCCTTGTCAGCGCTGGCAAGGACATCACCGAAGCTCAGGGCCGTGGCGACAAGAGCCAGTAAAAGCAACGGATACAAGCTGGACCTTGGCCGGGCTTCAGTCGTGGAGATGAGTTGAGCAATAGTGCACACGTTCGGGCCCTGGAGGGTGAGGGGAGGAGCGTTCATCGCCGCAGTATATCGTTCAACGGCGCAGCCTGACCATGAGCCCTTATTGAAAACGATCAGCAACAGGCGTCCTCCATCCCGACACCGACCCACAGGATTCCGGACCGCATCATCAGGGCCCGGTCCTGGCACTTCATATTCAAAGCCGCCACAAATTGTCATAGACTGCGACCTGGACCATTGCCGGTAACTTCGCCATGTACGCTCGACTGCTCATTCTGTCTGCTCTCCTCTTTTCCGGCTCTGCCTTCGCCTTTCAGTCCGGCGATTGGGTGCTCGCTCAGTGGCAGGGGGCCCAGTACTGGTTCCCCGGCGTCGTGGAGCGGGTCGATGGCAACTCAGTGATCGTGGCTTATGACGACGGCACCCGCGAAACCCGCCCCATCAACCAGGTCAAGCCCTACGACTGGACCGTTGGCACTCGTGTCGAATGTCGCTGGGCCGGCGGGAGAACCTGGTACTCCGGACGTATTACCGCCGCCAGCGCCAACGGCAAAGACCTCAGAATCCTCTATGACGACGGCGACCGCGAGGAAACCACGACGGCGATGTGTAGGTCACGCTGAGCACTGCCCAGAAAACTGCAACTGATAGATGTGACTAAGGAAACCATACTGACGAGTTCATTGATTAGGGATCAGCTTGAAGGACCACTAGCCTGCGCGGCAAACCCGGTTTCGGCCACCCTTCTTTGCAGCGTAAAGCGCCGAGTCGGCTCGCTTGAGCGCGTCGAGGCAATCGGCGTCGGCAGGCCTCGGCGCAGAAACACCGATACTGATGGTGACCCGAGACCCCCCCTGATATCCCTTGATTCGAATGTCGCTGATCGCGTGGCGCAGCCGCTCGGCGATCGCCATGGCCGGTAATTCATCGACACCCGGCAACAGTACACCAAACTCTTCACCGCCTATTCTGGAGACGATGTCATAGGGGCGCAAAAGGCCGGCACATTTTTCTGCCAATGCTTGAAGAACAGCATCGCCCTGGTCATGCCCATAGGTATCGTTGATCATCTTGAAGTGATCGATGTCCATGTAGAGGATTGAGTAGTTGGCAAGCTTGCGCTGGTACATGGAAAAATGTTCCCGCAACACCTGGTCGAAGGCGCGCTTGTTCAAAAGCTCGGTCAGGTAATCGGTCGTCGACAGCCTGGCCAACTTGCTGACATGTTCCTTTTCGGCAGTTACATCCCGTTCGATGGCCGCGAAATGAGTAAGGTCTCCGGCGTCGTTTCGGAGAGGGATGATGCTCAGGTCCAACCAGTAGGCCCGACCCGTCTTGGAAATATTTCGAATGCTTGTTCTGACGGGTTGTTGAGCAAGCAACGCAGCTCGAATCTTGCTTGTCGTGGCCGGATCGGTTTCCTTGAACTGCAGCACTCGCGGATTCTTGCCGATCATTTCCTCGGCCGAGTAACCGGTCAGTTCGGTGAAGGCCCGATTGACATAGACGATTTCCGGGCCCGGCGGATCAATCGGTGAGGCCTTGGTCACGATGACGATGTCGTGGGCTGAATCGACAATATTCTTGAAGCTGAAGCCAAGATTATGCATACAGCAGCGCCCTCCAAGCTTTTGTGGTATTGATTTTACATCTTTCCCGCAGCTGCCTGCTGAATGCACCGGAGCTCAGTTTTCGCGGACCTGACTGACCCGTGGCGGAAGTCAATCGCGTTCTTCCTTTTGTCTGTTCTTTTGAAAGGAAAATGCGATGCCCCGCGACTTGACCCATCGGCTGCGACGACTGCTCCTGTTGTCTGTCTGTCTTCCGCTTTCGACGGTAATGGCTGATTCGACCTTGCCCCTGACCAGCACCCAGACTCAGGGACTGGGCTACGAGCCTTTTTTCCTGAGCGCGATCCTCGAGCCGGCTTTCGATGAGGGGACCAATCCCGGCACCTGGCCTGATTACGGCTACAGCGTGGCATTGGATGGTGACTGGCTGCTGGTCGGTGTGCCGTACTTTCGAAACAGCAATCAAGACCTGACAGGCGCGGTGTTCCTCTACCAGCGCCAGGGCGCTGACTGGGTGCAGCGCCGTCGCATCCAGTTTGCCGCTGGCGGTAACGCGCTTTGCGGTTCCTCGGTAGCGCTGAACCGAAACATCGCCGTCATCGGCTGCCCGTTCCATACCAGCGATGGTCTGACTGCACGTGGCCGGGCGCTGATCTACCGGCTGGATCCGACCTTGGGCGTGTTGACATTGGAAAGGACGGTGCTGGGTGAGGCAGCCGAAGAGCAGTGTGGCTATGCCGTTGCCACTGACGGCACCGGCCTTGCAAACAGTCCCTACGCGGCGATCGGCTGTCCGGGGCGCGGAAGCGTGGGCGGCGGCGGTTCCCGCGGCGGTGTTAGCCTCTATCGCTACACGCTCAACCCGGGCAACCAGACGCTGGAATGGCTGTCCTGGGGCAACCTGTCCCCGGACGATGAAGGCGACCCGCAATCCGCCAACTGGCGCTTTGGCGCGGCACTGTCATTGCAGCGAATAGAAGGCGACTCTCCGGTCATGCGCCTGCTGGTCGGGATGCCCGCCGGCAGGCCAGACGGCATCCTTGCCGCCGGTCTGGCCTATCTCTATGAGCGACCAGTATCCAGCGGCTCCTGGGCCCAGGTGCGCCGATTCTCCAGACCCGGCGGAAGCCAGTCAGGGGCAGAGTTCGGGCGTGCGGTCAGCCTGTCAGGCGCACGGGTGGCGATAGGCGCGCCGGGTGCAGGCCATGACGCCACGGCCGCGCGCGCCGGCATGGTTTACAGCTACTTGAGAATCCAGCTATCAGGAGGAGCCACCAGTTGGCAACCCTTGGCTTCGGTTGGCGCCGAGATGGCACAGCTCAATCCCTCTGGCAACGGTCGTTTCGGCCACGCCGTGGCCCTGTCAGGAACGGATTTATGGATCAGCCAGCCGTTTCGGGTTGACCAGGAGCACCGGGCCTCGGTCTGGCGCTATCGATTCAGCGGCACGGGCACAGACCGATTGTTGACCGATATTCACCAGCTTTCCCTGCTGCGACAAGGTGTGACCGGTGAAGAGCTCGGCTATGCGCTGGGCGTGGATCGTAACTCCAGCCGAATTGCCGTCGGCGCTCCGAGCAGCTTGCTTTCGGAAAACAATGCGACCGGACTGGTTGTAGTCTATGAGCGCTCGGAACGCTTGTTCGCCGATCGTTTCGGCACCGGTCGTCTGCTACCCGGCGCCCAGCTTCGCGACTGCCAGGATTGCCCGCAAATGGTGATGATCCCCGCCGGCAGTTATGCCCAGGGAAGCCCGCCAGGCGCTGCGCTGAGTTTTCCACACGAAAGACCCCAGCGCCAGGTCAACATCCCTGCATTTGCCATTGGCATGACCGAAGTGACCTTTGCTCAGTGGGATGCCTGCGTCGCTGACGGCGGCTGCACGCACAGCCCCAGCGACGCTGGCCAGGGCCGTGGATCTCGACCGGTGGTCGGCGTCAGCCGGGACGATGTGGCAGAGTACCTTGCCTGGCTTGGCGCCAAGACCGGCCGGGTTTATCGCCTGCCGTCGGAGTCCGAATGGGAATATGCTGCTCGAGCCGGCACCACCTCCCTTTTCAATACGGGCAACTGCATTGCCACAGACCAGGCCAACTTCAGAGGTCCGAACCCGGCTCCGAGTTGCCCGGAAGGCGTCAATCGCGAGCGTGCCCTGCCCGTCGCCAGCTTTGCTCCCAACGCCTTTGGACTCTACGACACCCACGGCAACGTTTCTGAATGGGTTCAGGATTGCTGGAACGACAACTATGCTGGTGCCCCCACCAACGGCAGCGCATGGATGACGGGCGATTGCAGCCTTGCCGTTTGGCGCAGCGGCAACTATGTCAACTTCGGTGGCGTCGTGCGCTCGGCCTATCGCGGCTCCCATCCGCGCGACAGCCGCTTCCTCAACCATGGGTTTCGGGTAGCCAGATCGACGTCGCCCTGAGGATTGCGCAAACACATCGGCACCCGGCGGCACATTCCGGCCCGGCTCAACTGACCGGGCCGGGCAATCGTGCCACCCAGGATTGACCACTGGCGCTACCTGGCTACTTCGCCTACACTCACAATCGTGACGATGGACTGGCCGTCGAATCAAACTTTCTACTTGAGACCCACCCCAATGACCACAAAGCACTCGTTTGTTTTCGGCCTGACCATTCTGGGCTTCACGCTTGTTCTTTCAACATCGGCGCTAGCCCAGTTTGACGGCGATTACGCCATTGCCAATTGGACAGAAATACGGGAGGGCACTCCCCCGGCCGGTGGCGGAGAGATCGACACGTCCGGGGCACCCGCCTCTATTTTGCTTCAAGGTGGAGACGATGGATGTGATGATGGCGGCGTCCCCGAGTCCGACGCTTCCGGCCGCGGCGCGGTCATTCTGGGCGGGCCGCCTTCAGTTTCATGCCTGCTGCTATTCCTGGTAGAAATCACGGCTAGCGGAACATTGAGCTTTCAATGGGACTACGAGACTGAAGATGTCGACGGCCCAGAGTATGATGTTTTTGGCTATGTGCTGAACGGTCTGCAAACTCAGTTGAGCGATGATGAGGGTGGCGATATTCAGTCCGGCACAGCCAGCCTGAGTGTTTCCGAAGGAGACGAATTCGGTTTCTACATGGACTGCACCGATTGTCAAGAAGGCCCCGCCAGCATCATTATCAGTCAGTTCTCGGCGCCAAGCGGAACAACCCCGCCTCCGCCACCTGCGATAGCAGTCCCTGCCAACTCACCGTCCGCCCTGATCCTGCTGGCCCTGCTCCTGGCCGGATTGGCGCTGGTCTTCATTCGAAGCGGCCAATAACGCTTGTTCGGCAAGCCGGCGACAAAACACCTACCGCATCATTAACGCGGCAATCAAATGGATTGCCGCGTTAATGCCCGGTCGGAACGGCCGGGACCGCGCAGCGAAGGCATTTGCAGTACATGTCGATTCAGGCCTCCGCTCATTGGCATGGACCGTCGGGGGCGTTGCCCCGACCTACGGGCACCGGCGTTCAACATGGATCAGGCGTCGGCCCCGGTTCCGTAGGCCGGCCTGACACGGCCGGCGGTCGATGTTCGGGGTATCGCCGTCAATGGCGATGCGTGATTGAACCCGGGCCGCGCTCCGGTCGGGTTCGGCCACGCGAACATCGCGGTGGAGATGGATTCCGGCATGGACCGTCGGGGGCGTTGCCCCGACCTACGGGCACCGGCGTTCAACATGGATCAGGCGTCGGCCCCGGTTCCGTAGGCCGGCCTGACACGGCCGGCGGTCGATGTTCGGGGTATCGCCGTCAATGGCGATGCGTGATTGAACCCGGGCCGCGCTCCGGTCGGGTTCGGCCACGCGAACATCGCGGTGGAGATGGATTCCGGCATGGACCGTCGGGGGCGTTGCCCCGACCTACGGGTGCCAGGGGCGCGAAAGTTGGCGACATCGTCAAGTGCATCGGCCGTATTAGTCACAAGGCATGCCCGCATCAACCCACTGCTCGACCAAACTGCGCCACTGTCCTATGTCATTGGGTGGTGCGGTCTGCAGGGTTGGAAAACCGAACGGCACGCGACCATCGCCGACCGCCCACAGCACGAGCTTGTCTTCGGTCATGTGCTCCAAAGGCGAGTGACCGCTGACCGGTTGACTGGCCATGGCACACAAGCTGGCCATGCTTTGGCTGCGAAAATCAAAGGCTGCCGGCGCCGACTGCCAGCCCGGGTCTATGTTGCCTTCGGCGGGCAACAGACTCGCGGCATGACAGCCGACGCAGTTCGTAGACGCAGTGACTTCCGGATGGGCCGCCGGCAAGACGCCCGGCGGTGTATCGATAACGCGTCGAAAGTCTGTTGCTGCCACCGCATGACAGGTCACACATCGCGGGTGCAAGAAGGTTGGTCCCAGCTGCTTGCTGAACGAGAATGCCGGTGCCTCTGGCATCTCGAAACGATCCTGAAAAATCTGGTCCAGTGCGATGGACGACGCGAGTACGGCCCAAAAACCACCAGTCAGTTGCCAACCATCGCCGGCAAGCGCAGCAGACGAGGTCGCATCTGCCTGTCCAATCGTGGCCGACAAGGTCCAGTCACCGCCGGTGGTCTGAAGCGAGCCACCACCGTCAATGCTGTACCAGTCCACCGACCAGTCTGCCTGAGCGCAGTGGCTGATTGCCAAGGCAGTTGCCAATAGCAGCAATCGATGGGGTTTCATGGCTGCTGCGCCTTGGCCAGCGCTCGTACTTCGACCAGCAAGTCCTCCAGGCTGGCAATACGCTGCTCAGTCGCTTCACGCAGCTCGGCCAGGGTCTGCTCCAGGGTCTCGATACGCTGCTCGCGATCGGCCAACTCCAGTGCCAGCCCCTGAATGGCGGCCAGAGCGACGCCGTCGACATCAATGGTAGTCAGGCGCAATTCATCCTGGCCAAGGCCGAAGGCCGCGTGAAAGTCCTGCGCCAACGGACCCATGTGCAGGGTACCCTCGGGCTGTTCTTTGTAACGCCAGGTCTTGATCGGCACTTGCAAAAGAGCTCGCAGTACTGCGCGTTCGTCGACATCGGCGAAATCGGTCTTGGCCGCACGGTCGGACAGGTTGGCCCACGAACCAGCGCCGGGTGCCAGCACGACGCCGGTGCCGAGATTGGAGCTGCTGAAGAACCGGGCACCGCCGCCGGCTTGTACGGTGAATTGATTGGCGGCAGTCGACTGCACGGTGTCCGTACTCGAATCACCCCAGACGAAAGCACCGTTGTGTAGCGCCTCGGCACGGCGACCGGCGGCGAACGAGCGCTGACCCTGGGCGATGCTCTGAGATCCTCCGACGACCATGGACTGCAAGCCGGTTGCCTCGTTAGAACTCCCGCCACCTACAAAGGCATTGGTTTCGGTGGCCTTGTTTGAAGAGCCACCGACCACTACGGCATTCCCGCCTGTGACTTCATTTCCGCTACCTGCGCCAATAAATCCACGATTGTTATCGACCAGATTGTTTTCACCAGCGCCGATAAAGCCGCGATTATTGTGAATGCGGTTGTTTTCACCGCCAGCGATTGCTGAATAGCTACCCTGGCCTGGTGAGCTGCCCTGCGAGATTGCGTTGAATGAACCTCCACCAATGAATGAGTGGGAAGCAGTTGGCTGAATCAAATTGATTTGTCCGCCGGCGACAGCGCCATAGTCGGCAGCCACAAGATTCGACGAACCGCCGCCGACAAAGCCCCAGTCCCCGGATACGGCGTTGGAGAAACCACCAGCGACAACGGCGCGCGAGGCACCGCCAAGAATCATGTTCTCAAAGCCACCACCGATCACGCTTTCGGTGCCGTTGAGGATATTGCCCGCGCCGCCCCCGATCACACTGTAGTTGCCGTCAATCTGATTGCTCGAGCTGTCTCGTCCACCCCCGGCGATGACATTACCGTTGGCGTTGGCCTGCATCTGGTTCTCCCAGTAACCACCCAGTGCATTGGGCGCATCACCGCCGCCGAGAAAGCGCATGGCCGTCTGGTTGCTGACCACGAAGGTCAGCGGGGTACCCGCCGGCAGACTGTGTCCCAGCCAACCCGTCAGCGCGATATTGCCGGTGACGTTCAATCTTTGCGGGGTTGTGGCAGTGCCAATCCCGACGTTACCCGCGGTGTAGTAGATGTTGCTGCCACTGATGCTCCATGAACCATTGCCGCCACCACCGCCCTCAAAGGAGCGGATACTGAATGGCGTAGCAGTAATCCGGTGGCGCTCGGGCAGCGGCTGACTATTGACTGCGATCTGAAGAAATCGCTCGCCTGACCAATCGGCATTGGCGATGTAGACCTCGGTCATGAACAAACCGTTTTCCACACCCACTGTGGCATTCCACGGCTCGCCGATCTGGGCACCCCCGGAAGCCTGATCCCAAAGGGTAAAGGTCATGCTGACCGTGCCCTGATGGGGAGCACCCTGGTTGGTCAGTTGTCCCTGGTAGCTGAAAGTGTCCTGGTAAGGCGTGGTCATGCCGGCCAGTGCTGTGGCCATGGTTAAAAACAGAACGCTTATGCCAATCGTCATTGCCTTGCAGTTTCGTATAGCGGCAGTTTTCATGAGCCTGCTTTCCCGGTGGTTATCGAGCCTTCAGAGTGCGCCCTGACGGCCTGGCAAATCTTGAAGAAAGATTGAACAAATCTTGAAGAAACACTGACGAACAGTCATTTCAG
>REEQ01000054.1 GCA_007695005.1 Wenzhouxiangellaceae bacterium
ATGCCGATGGCTCGGCGCGGCTGGCCAACGCCACCCAGCCGGAATACCTGGCCACCCTGGTGGTCAGTTTTCCGATGGGCGAGGAACGCTTTCGGGCCGGCTTCCCGGAGTGGGAGCCGCTGGACCAGATGGGCCTTTTTCGCGAGATGGAACGCCTGCTCGATGGACTGGAGCTGGACAACACGGTATTTCGCTCTGATCACGCCTCGAACTGGCTGGTGCTTAAAGGTCGACTGGGCCGAGACAAGACGCGCCTGCTGGAGCAGATCCGAACGGCCATTCATCAACCCGGCCGGGTGGCGCTGCGGCCGGACTGGGCGCGCGGACTGTAGCCCTTCACCCGGCCGATACACGTCAGGCCGTTTACTATCGCTGTGCTCCACTTACTGATTGGCTGTCATGATTCGTATCATTCCCGTACTCGCCCTGATTTTCCTGGTCAGCGAACCGCTGGCCGCGGCCTGCGGCAACCTGCTGGACTACTCCCATCGGCGTCTGGCAAGCCAGGCAGAAGACAACCTGTGTGAAGCCTACGCCGGCAAGGTCATTCTGGTCGTCAACACCGCCAGCCGCTGCGGCTTTACTTCTCAGTTCGAGGGGCTGGAGGCGCTGTACCAAAAATACCGTGACGATGGCTTTGTGATTCTCGGCTTCCCTTCCGATGACTTCCGCCAGGAGATGGCTGACGAGGAAGACACCGCCGAGGTCTGCTTCATCAACTACGGCGTCACTTTCCCGATGTTCGCCACCAGCCCGGTGCGCGGCTCGGATGCCAACGCCCTGTTCCAGGCCCTGGCTGAAGCAGAAAGTGCGCCACGCTGGAACTTCACCAAGTATTTGATCGGTCGCGATGGAGAAGTGCTGGAGAGCTTCGGTTCGCGCACCACTCCGCTGAACAGCCCGCTGGAGACAAGCGTAGTTGAGGCACTGGCTCAGCCGCCGGCGAGCTGATCAAGTTCGCCGGCCCTGACCCTGCGGACCCCTCAGTTACCGCCGATAGCTGGACTCGGGGCGGGACCGGCATCCACATAATCGATCCGCAGTTCGGGGCGACCCAGCACATCGCGCCAGAAATGGGTGGTCATGTCGGTCAAGGCCGGGCTTTCGGCATTGATCAGCACCGCCAGCCCCAGCTGGCGCGACGGCGACCAGGCGATTTCGGCGACGAAACCGCGGACCCAGCCGCTGTGCATGATCAGCGGCTCGCCGTTGACCGAGTAGATGCGCCAGCCCAGGCCGTAGTGTGCGTCGTCGAGCAGCTCTCGCCATACTCTCCGCCGCAGGTCACGGGCCGTGCGAATGCGCGGCTCGGTGACGACCTGCACCTGGATGGGGTCGATAACGTCGGGGCGATGGCCCATTTGCGCGGCCAGCCAAAGTCCGAGATCGATCGCGCTGGCGTTGACGCCGGCGGCAGGCGACACCCGGTAGTAGTTCTCGTTGACCTCGGTCGGAAACCAGGCCGAACCACGGCTGCGACGCACGTGCGGAGCGGCGCGGTTGTTGCTGGCGAGATATCCGGCCAGCCCGGTTGATGCCTTCGGCATGTTCAGCGGCCGAAAGATGCGCTCAACCAGCAAGCTGTCGTAATCCAACCCTGTGACCTGCTCAAGCGCCGGGCCAACCAGGGCAAACAGCACGTTCTGGTAGGTATAGCACTGGCCGGGACGACAAATCGGTTCCAGCTCGGCAAAACGCGGGACGATGCGATCCAGCGGCTGGTTGGCGTTAAGCAGGTTGTCATAGGCATTGGGCACAACCCCGGCCGTCTGACTCAACAGATGGTAAATCTTCAGCTCACCTGCATGACCGGGATCGGCCAGGCGAAAGCCGGGCAAAAAACGGGTCACCGGATCATCCCAGCCCAGCGCGCCATCGGCCACGACCATGGCAGTCAGCTGAGCCGCAAAGGTTTTCGAGACCGAAGCGATCCGAAACACGGTTTCAGGCGTGACGGGGGCAGCGAGTCCGTTGACGCGCACGCCATACGCACCCAGATGAATGATGCGCCCGTCCCGGACCACGGCCCAGGCAGCGCCGGGCGTGCGATCTTCTTCAAGCAGAGCCGCGAATCGACTGTCAAGATCAGACAGCTCTTCCGGCGACAGTGATAAAGCCGGCTGCCAGGCCATCGTGGCTGCAACCAGCAGAGTCAGGCAAGCTTGCTTGAACGAAAAGTGCGTCATGGCGTCGAATTATAATCCTAGTGTACCCCGCCTAACACTCTGTAACTTATAGCGAGCCGGACAGCGTTTAGCTGCAAGGCCTGTCTCGCCGGGAATGGCAGCGTCCTTGCCAAGAGACAGAACACGCGCTACGGCACTACGGCTTCGCTTTTTCGAGCAAGCTCGAAGCCGCAAAGCCTTCGTTGCCTGCGCTGCAGGTGAACGCTCTCCGGCTCGCTATAAGTCACAGAGTGTTAGGCGGGGTACACTAGAAGATTCAGACCACACTTCCATCAAACGTCGACTGCGCGAGCGCGACAGTTTGTCGACAAAGATCAAGCCGTCGCTGTTGGATCGTCCGCTGAAACCGATCGCCGGCCTGGATGCTGACGCGCTGCTCGATATGACCGAATCCAGCTATATCGAGTTGGTGCAATGGACTGGTGAACAGGCTCGTTTTGACAAGCGCGGCA
>REEQ01000068.1 GCA_007695005.1 Wenzhouxiangellaceae bacterium
GGTCGAGGCCGAGCACAACGCGCTGGCGTTGGCGGCAGATGCCGACGGCGTGCTCGCCGTCGGCGTGCCGCTGGCCAGGCTCGATGGTTCCCTGGCCGGGACGGCACGGTTCATGATTCGTGCCGACTTTGATCTGACCGCGGCGCTGCGATGGACGGCGCTGGTCGTCGGTGACTGGCTGCTGTTGACGATACCGGTGGCCCTGCTTGCAGCAGCGATCTCGACGGCTGTCTCGGTGCGAGCGGCGCGGCTCGAACTTAACGGCATATCCACTGCCGTCAACGCCTGGGCGCAGGGCGACTTTTCAGTGCGGGCTCCTCTGTCCCGTCGCGGAGAACTTGTCGAACTGAGCCAGGCCCTGAATGAGATGGCCGAGGGCCTGGAAGAGCTGGTTGCGCTGCGCGAACAGCGTCTGCTTGTTCGCGAACGCAATCGACTGGCGCGCGAACTGCACGACACGGTCCGCCAGCAGCTGTTTGGCTTGTCCCTGAAAGCGGCATCTGCCCAGGCGAATCTGCGCCGGCAAGGAACGTCGGCGGCGGCACTTGACGGTTTCCAGGAGCTGATTCAGAGCGCCCAGTCTGAGCTGCAGCGGCTGATAGATCACACTGCAATTGATCCAGACGAAGGCATCAGCCTGAACGACCGTCTGCGCAAGTTGCTTGCAAGGATCGAGCGTCAGTATGGCTTGCGGCATGAGCTGGAGGTGGCAGCGCCGCTCAGCCTGGAAGCCGAGCAGAGTACGGAGCTGTATCGGATTGTGCAGGAGGCGATCTCGAATGTCGTTCGCCACGCCGAAGCCCGGCAGGCGCGGGTGTCGATCAAGGCGACCAACGCAGGTGGGGTACTTGCCATCGAGGACGATGGCAGGGGCTTTGACAGCGGCCAGCGTCACGCAGGCTTTGGCCTGGCCTCAATGCGGGCAAGAGCGGCCGCCCTGCCCAGAGGGCAGCTTCGCATCCACGCCAGACCGGGGCAGGGAACCCGGGTCGAAGTAGTCTGGCAGTATCGGGAGGCGGCATGATGAGGAAAAGCGCCGGCCCGGCGGTCACGGCGTTGGTGGCCGATGACCACCCTGTGGTGCGCGAGGGACTGGCATCATTGCTGGCCAGCGATGAAGGTATCGAGGTGGTGGCGACCGCGGCGACCGGGCGCGAAGCGGCTGATGCTTGCCGGCACCACCAGCCGATGGTGGCGCTGCTGGACTTGCTAATGCCTGATCTCGACGGCATTGAAGCGGCCCGGCTGATCAGCGAGCTGTCTCCGCAGACCCGAATCATCATCCTGACCTCGCACGAAGGCGCCGAGCGCTTCGAGGAGGCAATGGCTGCCGGTGTTGTTTCCTATCTGCTCAAGACGATTGCGCCGGACGCCTTGCTAGGCTCGATTCACCGCACAGCAGCCGATGAACCGGTGCTCAGTCCGGAGCTGACCCGGTCCCTGATTCGGTCGGTACGAAAGCGGTCTGCGACGCCGGTGCAAAGGCTGCATGACGCCCTGACCCAGCGCGAGATGGAAACCCTGCTGGCCATCGCCACGGGCAGAAGCAACGCCGAGATTGCCTTGGAACTGGGTGTCCAGGAGTCGACCGTCAAGACGCATGTCAGCAATATCCTGGGCAAACTGCAGGTGCTGGATCGAACCCAGGCCGCAGTCTATGCCTGGCGGAACAAGCTGGTCTGAGCATCGGGTCGCGGCAGCGTTCGGCCATCAATGGACAATGAGCGGCCATGATGAGGCCGTGGAGCCATCGCCGAGTACATACCTCAGTTCCCAGCGCCCCGGCTGGTCCGGCGCAGTCCAGACATAGTCTCCCGCATCCTGGGTCCACTGCCAGGCTTCATAGTGTCCTGCCGGGCTGTCGGCTGGTACCAGCGTCAGATAGCTACCATTGCCGACCGGGCCAGCTGCCGAGAAACTGAACTGCTGCCCGGTCGCAAGCGATGCGGGGGCTTCCCACAGGATTTCCGCTGCCACTACCTGAATGGATTGGCGTGCCATGACCCGCGTCGGGTTGGTCAACACGAAGCGCAGCTCGTAGTTCCCCGGCGTACCAGGTGCCGTCAGCGAAAGGCACCAACAGCTCGAATGACTGCTCAGACTCCGTCAGATGCTGCCAGCGCATATGCTCACCAGGCCCTGCATTGGCAGGCGGGGGAGTATCGGAGTTCTTGTCGTGGGGGTTTCCACGGTTTCATCGGTGATCAGGGTGCGCAGAAAGCGCCAGTTATCTGGATAACGACAAGCGGCAAGTAATGTGTTCATTGTTGCTGCGGCAGGGCGCCAACCCTGTTGTTCGCCGTGCGATATGCAGCAGTCTCCTGGTTGGCGGCCCGACTTTCCCAAGCCGGCCGAAACGCAAGAGTTACGTGACTTCTGGGACTTGTCCGGCCCTTGCCGCAAGCCCTAGAGTGGCGGCATGAGCTCAAGCAGCGAAACGGAAGTGAACGCCAGGCCCGGGGGCAGCGTTGTCGCCAGCCTGCGGTTGGCCTGGCGAAGTGCCCGGCACTGGCTGGCCGGGCGCGGGCGAGCCGTGGTCGAACGCCTGACGCCCAGGCAAGAGACGGCTGTGCGCATCAGCCGGGTGCTGTTCTGGGCGGTGCTGGCGGTGGGTGGCTGGATCGGCG
>REEQ01000118.1 GCA_007695005.1 Wenzhouxiangellaceae bacterium
TCGCGCAGGTAGTCGCGCAGGGCGCGGATGATCAGGTTGCTTTCCTGGTAGATCAGGAAGGGTGCCTTGCGGCTCTTGGCGGCCTCCTGGATGGCGGTCCAGAGCTGGGTCAGGTAGTCGAGATCCCACTGCAGATCCTCCTGCTCGCGACCGACACCCGCCGTTCGCACGATCAGGCCCATACCGTCGGGGACTTCGATCTTCTTCAGGGTGTCGAGCAGTTCCTTGCGGTCGTCGCGCGAGATCTGGCGGGACACGCCGCCGGCTCGCGGATTGTTCGGCATCAGGACGAGGTAGCGTCCGGCCAGGCTGATGAACGTGGTCAAGGCGGCGCCCTTGGTGCCGCGCTCCTCCTTGTCAACCTGTACGATGACTTCCTGACCAGCCTTGACCGCATCCTTGATTTCGACGCGATTGCCGCTGTCGAGCTGCTTCTGGGCCTCGTCGCTGAAGTATTCGCGGCTGATCTCCTTCAGCGACAAAAAACCGTGCCGCTCGGAGCCAAACTCGACAAAACAGGCGTCGAGGCTGGGTTCGACTCGGGTGATGCGGCCCTTGTAGATATTGGATTTTTTCTGTTCCTGGGCGGGAACTTCAATATCCAGGTCAAGCAGCGACTGACCGTCGGCAATTGCCACGCGCAGCTCTTCGGGCTGCGTCGCGTTGATCAACATGCGTTTCATTGTTCAAAAATCCTCCGGCGTCCCGGCCCGTCCGTCAGGCTGGCGAGGATGCCGAAGATCACGAGGTACCCACGAACCCCTGGGAGTTCGACGGTCTGGCTCGCGTCGACCGGAACGATCGGGCGGCCGACTGAAACAGCCGATTACGATCGTGGTCGTCTTGCGCCCCGGCTGTTGCTGTCAACGGCTCGAGTGCGCAACTTTCTCCGGCCGGCAGGCTTGTGTGCATAGCCGGCGCGGTAGCATCCTTAGCCCGGCCTTGAACTGCATCGCGTACCGGGGCGCGTCATTCTTGTTGGTGTATCGGTCAACCTCTGTTGTTGACCGGCAGTCGGTTGCATCCGTGCATCCCGTTCGAAACCAAGTAGCACTTTGGCCGGTGGCCTTCGGGATAGCATGGCTGTGCAGCCGCATCATCATTGCTGTCCTTCCGACCAGTTTCAGGCGAGCCGCCTTCCTTGAGCCGGGCTGAGCGGGCTTGCCTGCTCAGACTTATTGTTCATCGAACCGCCGCAACGGCATGTCGGTGGTTCCTGTTGCACTGCGTTGGCCCTGGCCCGGCTGCTGGCAACGGGTGTTCGCGTGTGCCTTGCTGTCAACCGGTCTGGCGAGGCACGCAGCCATTCAAGAGCGGCGCGCGCGATCCAAGCTATTGTCAGAGGTTTGTCAGGAACGGCGGGCAAAAGCCGGGTGGATGTCGGCAGACATGCGCACTTGAGGCCTGGGAAACCCCTAACCGCACTATACTAACATCGAATCGAAATCTGCGAAACTGTCTGATGAGCATCGCCTATCCCCGCCGCCGGTCTGCAGCTGCCTATGTCAGCTGAAGCCGCCGAGCGCCGTGTTCGACATGTCACGGTAGCAGCCGACCGAGCTGGCCAGCGTCTCGACAACTTTCTGATTGGAATGCTGGATGGGGTGCCGCGCGCCCTGGTTTATCGGTTGGTACGCACGGGTCAGGTTCGGGTCAACGGATCACGGGCCAAACCAATGCGCAAGCTCAAGCCTGGTGACGAGGTCCGGATTCCGCCAGTGGCCGTGCAGATGCCGGACAAGGGCAGTGTGCCTGACGGACTGGTCGGCGAGATCGAGGCTCGAATCATTCACGGCGATCGGGATCTGGTTGTGCTGGACAAGCCGGCTGGCCTGGCGATCCACGGCGGCTCCGGTCTGAGCTATGGACTGATGGACGCCGTTGCCCGCATCAATCCTGACTGGCGCCCGGTACACCGTCTGGACCGGCCGACCAGTGGACTGCTGGTCCTGGGCTGCCATCACCAGG
Organism: Wenzhouxiangellaceae bacterium; assembly: GCA_007695005.1. Taxonomy (GTDB): domain Bacteria; phylum Pseudomonadota; class Gammaproteobacteria; order Xanthomonadales; family Wenzhouxiangellaceae; genus Wenzhouxiangella. Next base: position 1,969 of record REEQ01000118.1, read on the forward strand.
CCGTGGTCGCGTTGCAGCGCGCCTTTGCGCAGCGCGAAGTCGACAAGCGCTATCTGGCCCTGCTGCAGGGGCGTCTGCCCGAAGAAAAGCTGCGGGTCGATGCGCCGCTGAAAAAGATTCGGGACGCCAGCGGACAACGGCGCATCATCGTCGCCGAGGATGGCCAGGCGGCGGTGTCGACTTTCCGCTGCCTGGAATACCTCGATGCCTACAGCTTTGTCGAGGTGCATATCGAGACCGGTCGCACCCACCAGATCCGCGCTCACGCCCGCCACATCGGCCACCCGGTCGCCGGGGATGAGCTGTACAATGAAGTTTCGCCTCCGCATGGCCTGCGCCGCCTGTTCCTGCACGCCCATTACCTGGGCCTGCCCTGGCCTGAAGAAAGGGTGTTCAACGCGTCTTTGCCCGAAGCGCTGGGGGAACTGCTTGATCAGTTGCGGGTCGGAGCTTTCCAGTCCGTTCAGCACCCGTCCAGGAATTCCTGAGCATGTATCAGCCCCTGACCCTGTTTGTCGGTTTGCGTTACCTGCGCGCCAAGCGTCGCAACCACTTCATTTCCTTCATTTCGCTGATCTCGATGGCGGGCATTGCGCTGGGGGTGATGACGCTGATCACCGTGATCAGTGTGATGAACGGGTTTGAACGCGAGCTGCGCGAGCGCATCCTCGGCATGATCTCCCATGCCACGATCCAGAGCTATGACGGCCGTTTTCCAGACTGGGAGTTGGTGATCGATCAGGCTCGCGCCCACCCTGAAGTGATCGGGGCGGCGCCATTTGTCGAGCAGGAAACGATGCTGCGCGGTGGATCGCGCACAGCCGGTGCCCTTGTTCGCGGGGTTGATCCCCACTCGGAGCCCCAGGTCTCGGATATCCATGAGTTGATGGTTCGTGGCCAGCTTGCCGATCTGGAGCCTGGCCAGTGGGGCGTTTTGCTGGGCACCGGCCTGGCCGCGCGCCTTGGCGTTGGCCCGGGCGACAGCGTCACCATCTTCGCGCCGGAAATTCGTGCCACGCCGGCCGGTGTGGTGCCGCAGGTCAGGCGATTTACCGTCGCCGGACTGTTCGAGGCTGGCGTCCATGAGTACGATACCGCGCTGGCGGTCATTCACTATCGCGACGGCCAGCGCCTGTTCAGGCTGGATGACAACGTTGGCGGTATTCGCCTGAAGCTCAACGACATGATGCGAGCTCAGCGGGTGGCTCGCGAGCTCAGCGCCGACCTTCCGGGTTTTTACCGGGTGCGGGACTGGACCCAGCAGCACGCCAACTTCTTCCGGGCAGTGCAGACGGAAAAGACCGTGATGTTCATCATCCTTTCGCTGATCATCGCCGTGGCTGCATTCAACATCATCTCGACCCTGGTGATGGTGGTGACTGACAAGCAGGCTGATATCGCCATTCTCAAGACCATGGGGCTGGGGCCGCGACGGATCATGGGTATATTCATGATTCAGGGTTCCTTGATCGGGGTGATCGGCACGGTTTTCGGGGTCATTCTGGGGATCATTCTGGCGCTGAACGTGGAGAGCGTGGTGGCGACGATCGAACGCTTGCTCAGCATCGAGTTTCTCTCGGCCGAGGTGTATTACATCTCTGACCTGCCGTCCGAATTGCGAGCCAGCGATGTGACCCGCTTTGCCCTGGTGGCTCTTGGTCTGTCGCTGTTGTCGACCATTTACCCGGCCTGGCGGGCAGCCCGGACCGAGCCGGTGGAGGCGCTGCGCTATGAGTGAGAAAGTGGTCATTCGCTGCCGCGGTCTCAGTCGCCGCTTTGTCCAGGGCCAGGTGGTGCTGGAAGTGTTGCGCGGTGTCGACTTTGACGTCACGGCCGGCGAGCGCGTCGCCATTCTCGGTGCTTCCGGCGTTGGCAAGAGCACCTTGTTGCATATCCTGGGCGGTCTCGACAAACCCAGTGAAGGTGTGGTTGAAATCGAAGGTCAGAACATGGCTGCTGGCGACGAGCGCAGTCGCGCCCGAATCCGCAATCGATCATTGGGCTTCATCTACCAGTTTCACCACCTGTTGCCGGAGTTCACCGCCCTGGAGAATGTGGCCATGCCGCTGCTGATTCGCGGCGATGCTGCCGACAGCTCGACCAAGGCAGCCGCTGCCTTGCTGGAGCGGGTAGGACTGGGCCAACGCCTGAACCACAAGCCCGGAGAGCTTTCGGGCGGTGAGCGTCAGCGTGCCGCGGTCGCGCGCGCGCTGATTAATCGGCCGGCCTGCGTTTTGGGTGACGAACCCACAGGTAATCTGGATGAGCGCAATGCCGCCTCGGTCTATGACCTGATGCTGGAGCTTAACCAGGAGTTGCAGACCTCCATCGTGCTGGTCACTCACGACCCGCGCCTGGCCCGCCGCCTGGACCGGCGCCTGGAAATGACCGGCGGGCTGCTCCACCCGATCGATTGATTGCTGGGCGGTGAACTGGCGACTGCCGCTGAGCTTCGCCGCCGGAGTCCTGCTGGCCGGGCTCGTCCCTGCGCTTCCGCCGCTGCTGCCAACGCTGCTGATCTGGCTGGTGCTGCTGTCGCTGCTGTACTGGGCGAACTGGCGGCTGCCACTGCTGTTTCTGGTTGGCGCCGGCTGGTTTCTGCTGCAGGCCGCCTGGTGGCAGGGCTTCAGTTGGCCGGTCGAGCGCAGCGGCGAGCGAATCCAGGTGATCGGCACGGTCGTTGGCCTGCCCGAGTCTCGCGGGCAAAGCCTGCGCTTCGAGCTGCAGCCGGATCGTGGCCAGGCCGAAGCCTTGCCGCATCGAATTGCGGTGAGCTGGTACCGTCCGCTGGAGTACATTCGCCCTGGCCAGCGCTGGGAGCTGACCCTGAGAATGGATCCCCCTCATGGTCGGCTCAATCGTGGCGGACTGGACTGGCATCGCCACCTGGTTGCTCGCCGCATCGGTGCCCTGGCCAGCGTGGTCGATCAGCCGAGGTATCTGGGTTCCTCGTCCTGGCGGGGTCTGGCTGATCGTCAGCGCCAGTATCTCGGCGAGGTGTTGCAGGCCGAAACCCCTCATTACCGCGCAGCCGCGCTGGCCCGGGCGCTGACCCTGGCTGACCGTTCGGGCATGGATGCCGAGCTGAGCGAGACATTGCGTCGCACCGGCACAGCGCATCTTCTGGCGATTTCCGGTTTGCATGTCGGCATGGTAGCCGGGCTGGCTGGTCTACTGGGCGGATGGCTGCTGGCACCGCTGGTTCTGGTCAATGGCGGGCTGGATCGTCGACGTCTGGCCCTGGTCTGTGCCCTGGTGGCCGCGGCCGGTTACGGGTTTCTGGCCGGCTGGACCTTGCCAACGCAGCGAGCCTGGATCATGCTGGCCATCGCCCTCGGCGCACTGCTGCTGCGCCGCGGTTTACAGCCGGCCCACGCCTTGGTGCTGGCGCTGGCGGCGATTCTCGCGTTCGATCCCATGGCGCCGCTGGCCAGCGGTTTCTGGCTGTCCTTCGCAGCCGTGGCGGTGCTGATCTGGGCGTTCGCATGGCGTCCGCAGGCAAGTTCCGGTGCGGGCGCCTGGCTGACCGGGCTGATCCGCGCCCAGGTGGTGATCGCCATCGGCATGCTGCCGCTCAATATCGGGGTATTCGAGCAGTTGGTGCCGGTTGCCTTGCCGGCCAATCTGATCGCCATACCGCTGGTTGGATTTCTGATCCTGCCGTGCCTGCTGCTGGCCGTGGTCCTCATTCTGCTTGACTTGCCTGCCGTCTGGGTGCTGGCGCTGGCCGATGCGGCCCTGGTCTGGCTGGTCGGCCTGCTTGACAGTCTCGCCGCGCTCGAGTTTGCCCATCGACCCATGCCCGCCGTCGGTCTGGCGGTGCTGGCGCCAGCCCTGATTGGTGCCCTGTGGCTGCTGGCACCGCGTGGCTGGCCCGGACGCTGGCTTGGTCTTGCCTTGCTGCTGCCGCTGCTGTGGCCGCGTCTGCCCGGCGTGTCGGTCGATGAGCTGGAGTTGACGGTGATGGATGTGGGCAATGGCCTGGCAGTGCTGATACGAGCAGGGGATGAGCTGCTGCTGTACGACACCGGGCCAGGTGATGGCGAAGGTCGTGATGCCATCGCCAGGACGCTGCCGGGCCTGCTGCGAGCCATTGGCGCAGGCCGGCCGCAGCGTCTGGTTGTTTCTCATTCGCATCGAGACCATGCCGGCGGGCTGGGGTCGCTGGACCTTGATGATCCCGAGCTTCGCGTTTTCAGTGCGCACGGTTTTGTCGGTCAACCCTGTCTCAGCGGCAGCGGCTGGCAGAGCGGGCCCTGGCAGTTTCGCTTTCTGCATCCGTCTCCCGGCCTGCCGAACCTGGGTCACAACAGCGCCTGCGTACTGCATGTTGTTGGCCCCGGCGGCTCGGTGCTGCTGACCGGGGGTGTCGACGAGACGGTGGAGTCACGGCTGCTGCTGGAGAATCCCGATCTGGGCGCGGATGTGCTGGTGCTGGCCGCAGGTGGCCACCGCCGCGGTGGCAGCGAGCGCTTCCTCCGACAGCTGGACCCGGTCATGGCGCTGGCATCGGTGTCGCCGGTCGATCGCTCGGGGCGCCCGCACCCGGAGTTGCTGGCGCGCCTCGAACAGGTCGGCGTGCCGCTGTTTACCACCGCCAGTTGTGGTGCGCTTAGGCTGCGCCTGTCGCCGGGACACCCGGTGGTGCTGGAGAGCGAAGCGGGACGGCAGCGGCGATTCTGGCAACGCCATGCCGAGTGCGAGTGATTGTGCTTCAAGTGTGCCGCCGGGTCTTGAGGCGGAATGCATGCCGAAGCGGTATCCCGGTTATCATGCTCTGTCTCGGTGCAACGACTCATGGGGAACGTTAACGGCATGCTGGAAATCGTGATCGCGGGCGGCTGGCTGATGGTGCCCATCATTCTTTGTTCGGTGCTGGCCGTGGCCATCATCATCGAGCGCTTCCTGGCGCTGCGCGGCGGGCGAGTCATGCCGGCCGCCGTCCCGGGACAGGTTCGGACCTGGGCGGTTCAGCATGAGCTCGATGCCCAGCATATTGAGCAGCTGCGTCGTTCCTCAGCGCTTGGTCGGGTCCTGGCCGCGGCCCTGGATAATCGTGATCGGCCGCGCGAGATCATCAAGGAGGCGGTCGAGGATACCGGTCGCCATGTGGTGCACGAACTCGAGCGCTTTCTCAATACCCTCGGGACTATCGCCGGGATCACCCCGCTGCTTGGTCTGCTCGGCACAGTGGTCGGGATGATCAAGGTATTCAGTGCCATCATGGTGCACGGTGTCGGTGACCCCAATGAGCTGGCCGGGGGTATTTCCGAGGCGCTGATCACGACGGCGGCCGGCCTGACGGTGGCGATCCCCGCCTACTTCTTCTACCGCTATTTCCGCGGTCTTGTCAGAGCCTACGTTGTGCAGATGGAGCAGCAGGCGCTAATGCTGATGCAAACCATCGAGCGCGGCAGCCGTCGGCGGCCGGTCTGAGCGCATGAAGCTGTACGACGAAGATCGCGAGGAGCCCGAGATCAACCTGACCTCGTTGATCGACGTGGTGTTTCTGCTGTTGATCTTTTTCATGGTTTCAACCACTTTCGAACGTCATGCACTGTTGCGTCTGGACCTGCCCGAGGCATCCACCGCCGAAACCGAGGTGCTGCCCTCTTTGATCGAGTTGATCATCACCGATGATGGGCGAATGTTCATCGATGACCAGATGCTGGCCGATGATCGACGTGCCACGGTGCAGGCTGCACTGGTCGAACGATTCGCCCGTAACCCGGACGCAACCCTGGTGATACGGGCTGACGGCGAGGCGCCGCATCGACTGGTGGTCCGTGCCCTGGACGCGGCCGCGGCCGAAGGTATCCGTCGCCTGACCATTGCCGCGGTGGAAGAGGGCGGAGAGCCTCAGTGACCGAGCGCTCCGGCGTGGGTCTGTACCGTCGTCTGCTGGCCTATGTTGCCCGGCATCGCCTGGTGTTCGGACTGGCACTGGCGGCCGTGGCCCTGGATGCAGCAGGTCAGGGCCTGTTTTTCTACCTTCTGCGGCCGCTGGTGGACGAGACCATTGCCGCCCCGGAGCCTGTTCTGAGCCTGTGGCTGCCGGCCCTGGTGCTGGCTGCCGTGATGCTGCGCATCGTCGGAAATTTCGGTGGCATCTTCGGCATGGAGTGGGTTGGACGGCGGCTGATAGCCGATCTGCGCGCTGACCTGTTCGGTCGCTACCTGGACCTTCCTGCCAGCCACTTTGATCGTGAGTCCAGCGGGCAGATGATCTCGCGGGTGACCTATAACGCCGAGCAGGTAGCGCAAGCGGCAACGACTGCACTGATCGGGTCGGTCCGCGATGCCTTTACCGTCATTGCCCTGCTGACCGTGATGTTGATCCAGTCGTGGCGCCTGACCCTGACCATGCTGTTGCTGGTCCCTGTGATTGCCTTTGTGGTCACCGTGATTTCACGTCGTTTCCGGCGCATCTCCAGCCGTATTCAGGAATCGATGGGCGATGTGACGCACATTACCGAGGAGGCGGTAGATGGTCACGAGGTGGTCAAGATATTCGGTGGCCGGGAGCGTGAGCGACAGGCCTTCGAGCAAATCAACGAGTCGAATCGTCTGCTGCATCTGAAGCTGACCGCGACACAGCTGTTGTCCTCATCGATGATCCAGCTGGCCGCCGGTCTGGCCGTCATTCTGCTGCTGGTGATTGCCGCCAGCGATTTCATGCGGGCCGAAGTCAGCCCAGGCATTTTCATGTCGGTGCTGGCCGCGATGGTCGCCTGCATCCCGCCGCTCAAGCGCCTGACCAAGATGCATGCCGTGATCGAAAAGGGCCTGGCCGCTGCCGACAGCATCTTCAGGACCCTGGACACGCCGCCGGAACCTGACCTTGGCGGTCGTGACCCCGGTCGCGTGCGCGGCGACATCGAGTTTCGCCATGTCGAGTTCCGCTACCAGGATGGTGATCGGCCCGTTCTCAGTGAGCTGAGCCTGACGGCGCCTGCCGGCAGCGTCACCGCGCTGGTTGGTCGATCAGGGTCCGGCAAGAGCACGCTGGTCAAGCTGCTGCCGCGGTTCTATTTGCCAGACAGTGGGCAGATTCTGATCGATGGCTGCGATATCGGCGAGTTCTCCCTGGCTGCCCTGCGCCGCCAGATTGCCCTGGTCAGCCAGGATGTGGTGCTGTTCAATGATACCGTGGCCGGAAACATCGCTTACGGCGTCGATGGAGAGGTCAGCCGCGAGCGCATCGTCGAGGCGGCGCGCCAGGCCCACGCTCTGGAGTTCATCGAGCGGCTGCCCCAGGGGCTGGATACGCCAATTGGCGAGGATGGTGCCTTGCTATCTGGAGGCCAACGCCAGCGATTGGCCATCGCCCGCGCATTGTTGAAGGATGCGCCGATCCTGATTCTGGATGAAGCGACCTCGGCGCTGGACGCAGAGTCCGAGCGGGCGGTGCAATCCGCGCTCGAGACCCTGATGGCCGACCGCACTACCCTGGTCATTGCCCACCGCCTGGCTACCGTGAAAAAAGCCGATCAAGTCGTTGTGCTGGACCAGGGGAGGGTTCATGAAATGGGTCGGCATGAGCAGCTGCTGGCGAGGGAGGATGGCCTGTATCGCCACCTCCACCGATTGCAACTGCATGATGGGGAAGGCGATTGAAGTCATGCTGCGAGCCGCACTGGAGCGCCACTTCAACCGCATCTGGTACCAGCGGCCGCAGCCACCGCTGATCTATCGCTGGCTATCCGCTGTGTATGCCGGTCTGGGACGGTCGCGCTTCCGACGGCCGTTGGCCAGACCGCCGGTGCCGGTGATCGTGGTCGGTAACCTGACCGTGGGTGGAGGTGGCAAGACGCCGTTGATCATGGCCCTGTGTCGTCAGCTGTCGGCCAGGGGTCATGCGGTGGCAGTGGTCAGTCGTGGCTACGGCGGCCGCCACCGTGGTCAAGCCTTGTCGGTTTCGGCCGGCATGGATCCGGCCCTGTGCGGGGACGAAGCGGTCATGATTGCCGAATCTACCGGGCTGCCGGTCTGGGTTTGTCGACGGCGGTCTCGGGCCTTGCAGGCTGCCGTTGATGGCGGCGCGCAGGTGGTGCTGAGTGATGATGGCTTGCAGCATGCGGCGCTGCCGCGGAGCTTCGAGATCTGTCTGATTGACGGTAAGCGCGGGCTGGGAAACGGCTGGTTGTTGCCGGCCGGCCCACTGCGGCAGCCGTCCGAGCGGCTTGATCTGGTCGATCGGGTCTTGGTCAAGGGAGATGGTCGGTCGGATGTCGAGGCGTTGCGCCTTTACCAGCGGGTAGTGGGCGTCGCCAGGCTTGACGGTGGGGTAGCGTCCCCATTGCAGGACTGGCATGGCCAAGCCGTGGATGCCGTTTGCGGTATTGCCAATCCAAAAGCCTTTCTGGACAGTTTGCGCGAGCTGGGGATGACTGTCAGGGCCCATGTCTTTCCCGACCACCATCCTTATCGCCGGGCTGATCTGGCGAACCTGTCAGGCCCTGTGATCACCACGGCCAAGGATGCGGTCAAGCTCAGACGCCTCGATCTGGAGCTGTCCATTCATGTACTTGAGGTGGAGCTGACGCTGCCGCCAGCATTGACCGATGAGATCGAGCGCCACCTCGCTGACTGGGGGCTGGCCAGGGAAGATGAACAACATGATTGATTGTGAATTTCACATTCTGATACCAGCGCGCCTGGACTCCAGCCGCCTGCCGCGCAAGGCGCTGGCCGATCTGGGCGGCCAGCCGATGGTCGTCCGGACCCTGGAACGGGCCCGCGACAGCGGCGCCAGCAGCGTCACCGTGGCCACTGACAGCGAAGAAATTGCTGCCGTAGTCGAGGCTGCCGGTGGCGATAGCCTGATGACAAGCGCAACGCATCGCTCCGGCACGGATCGGCTAGCCGAGGCGGTGGAACGTCTGGGTCTTGCCGATCAGGCGATCGTGGTCAATCTGCAGGGCGATGAGCCGGCAATGCCGACTGCCTGCCTGCGCCAGGTCGCGAACCTGCTGGCTGGGCATGAGCATGCCGACATGGCGACCCTCTGGCAGCCGCTCGCCAGCGAGCAGCAGTGGCGAGACCCGAACGTGGTGAAACTGGTTTGTGACCGCCAGCGACGCGCGCTGTACTTTTCCAGGGCGGCGATTCCCTGGCCGCGCGAGGGAGGGTGGCCGGTTGAGGTCGCCTGCCGGCACGTTGGCCTTTACGCTTATCGGGCCAGTGCCCTGCGCGCCTGGCGCGAGCTGCCGTTCAGCGAGCTGGAAGTGCTGGAGTCGCTGGAGCAGCTTCGTGCTCTGGCCGCCGGCTGGTTGATTCTGGCTGAGCGCGCCTGTGCCGAGATTCCGGTAGGCGTGGATACGCCCGAACACCTGGCCGCGATGCGGGCGCGCTGGCCCAGCTGAACCGGAACTTGCAGGCAATCGGTTAAAATCAGGGTCAGTCACACGCTGGGATCTTGCATGCAAAGTTTCCTGTTTGTTTGCCTGGGCAATATCTGCCGCAGCCCGACGGCCAAGGCGATGTTCGACTACAAGCTGTCTGCAGCCGGGATAGAAGCCTTCACTGACTCGGCCGGCACCCTGGGCTACCACGTTGGTCGTCCGCCGGACCCGCGCGCGATCCACCATGCCAGCCGCTGGGGCATGGATATCAGCGTGGAACGCGCCCGCCAGGTCACGCTGGCCGATTTTCGGCGCTTCAACCGCATCTATGCCATGGATCAGAGCAATCTGGATGATCTAGAACGCCTGCGCCCGCCGAATGCGACCGCCAGGGTAGAGCTGGTGATGAGTCTTGCCCCGGATTATGGGCTCTGCGAAGTGCCTGACCCCTACTACGGTGGTGATCAGGGCTTTGAGCAGGTTCTTGACATGCTGGAAACGGCAGCCACGCGGCTGGTTGAGGAATTGAAGCAGTCACGGTGAGCAATTTCGATGGTCGTGCCTTTGCCCGCTCGCTGTCGACCGGTCCGGGGGTTTACCTGATGCGCGACGAGCGCGGCAAGGTGCTTTATGTGGGCAAGGCGCGCAACCTGAGACGGCGGGTGGGCAGCTACTTCGATCGCCGCGACAAGGGAGCACGCATCAACCTGATGGTAGCAAGGATCGCCGGCATGGAGGTCAGCCTGACCCGAACCGAGGCCGAGGCGCTGCTGCTGGAGAACGAGTGGATCAAGGCGCATCGGCCGCGTTTCAACATCAATCTTCGGGACGACAAGAGCTACCCATGGATCCGGCTAGACAGCGGTCATCCATTTCCCCGGATCGGATTTCATCGTGGTCCGCGCAAGTCACCGGCGCAGTTTTTCGGTCCCTTTGCTGGTGCCGGTGCCGTTCGTGAGTCACTGAACCAGATCTATCGCCTGCTCGGGCTGCGCCAGTGTCGTGACAGCGTATTTTCCAACCGAACGCGTCCCTGTCTGCAATATCAGATCAATCGCTGCAGCGCGCCCTGTGTGGGGTACATCAGCGAGCAGGATTATGCCCGCGACGTGGATGCAGCCATACAGCTCCTGAAGGGCAGGGATGAGGCTGTCATCGAACTGCTGGGCGAGCGGATGCAGGCCGCCAGCGCCGCGCTTGAATTCGAACAGGCGGCACGGCTGCGAGACCATATCCAGTCCCTGCAGCGGGTGCGCGCCAGCCAGTTTGTGGCCGATGGCGCTGAAGATCTCGACGTGGTCGGTCTGAGCATGTCTGGTGGGCAGGCAGCGCTGCAGCTGGTCTCGTTCCGGAGTGGGCGCAACGTCGGCAGCCAGAGCTTTTTTCCGGCCAACCTGCAGGAACATGATCAGCCGGGCGACATCATGGCTGCTTTTCTCGGCCAGTATTTCGCCGAGCGGCGGCCGCCGTCTGCGCTGATCCTGTCCTGTGCGCCCACCCAGGCAAAACTCTGGAAGGAAGCGCTGGAGCGCCGTCGCGAAGGCAAGCTGTCACTTAGCTGGCGGGTGCGTGGCCAGCGCGCGCAGTGGCTGAAGCTGGCCGAAACCAACGCCGCTGATGCACTCCGTCGCCGCCAGTCCGAACATGATCAACTTGGCCGTGGACGGCAAGAACTGGCGGCCCTGTTGGCCCTGCAGGCCGTGCCTGAGCGCCTCGAGTGTATCGATATCAGCCATATCTCCGGTACCGAGACCGTTGGTTCATGTGTGGTCTTTGGGGCCGAGGGGGCCTTGAAGGCCCAGTATCGTCAGTACAACATCGAGGGCGTGGCACCAGGCGATGATTATGCGGCGATGGAGCAGGTCCTGCGACGCCGCTTCCGGCGCCTGGCCGAGGAGGGTGGGGAGCTGCCTGATCTGCTGATCATTGATGGCGGCAAGGGCCAGGTCAACCGGGCCTTCGCCGTGCTCGAGGATCTGGGTCTGGATGCCGTGCCGATCATGGGGGTTGCCAAGGGGCCCGCACGCCGCTCCGGCCACGAGACCTTCATTCTCGACGGTCGCGAAGTGAAACCGGGTCCGCATCATCCGGCCTCGCACCTGGTCCAGCAGATTCGTGACGAGGCCCATCGTTTCGCCATCCAGGCCCATCGCCGACGCCGGCAGAAGCGAGCCCAGGCCTCGCCGCTGGAGCGGATCGATGGCATCGGCCCCCTGCGCCGCCAGCGCCTGCTGCAGCACTTCGGCGGACTGCAGGGTCTGCGCAAGGCCAGTGCCGAAGAGTTGGCGCGGGTGCCGGGAATCAGCCTGGCGCTGGCTGAACGAATTGTTGAACAGCTAAGGAACCTCTGAATAACTCTGCGTGGGCGCGACAGCGCAGGCGAGAACGCAAGGGCGGTTTTCCCACAGGGCAATAAGCCCTGGAGTGGAGCCGTTGCGCGTGCCTTTGCGGGAGTCTCCGGCTCGGCTTGGGTGAGCGTGGTTTGGTCATTCTTGTAGGAGCGAACCCAAACGAGGCGGAGGTCCCGCAAAGGCCCGTCCCGTATGGCGCTTGTCATGACAAGCGCCGGAGAGGCCGC
>REEQ01000017.1 GCA_007695005.1 Wenzhouxiangellaceae bacterium
AAAAAGGACCCAGATAGGCTCGTTTCACCGCGCCCGGGATTTTTCGGATCGGGGTACACTAGCGTTGGCCGGAGATAACGACAGCGTTGATGTAATCCGGCTGGCTTGCGCGCACGATGAGTTCTGCCGGACTGGGGCAGTTGGAAAGGCGGAAGACCCAAGCCACGTTGTCGGTCCGGGCGGGCAAGTTTGGCTTGCCATCGCAGACGAGCTCTACCGTTGCCTTTGGCGTGACAGCAAAACCCAGGTCCGTGACGACCAGGTAGCCGTTCTTGCCTGCCGGTACTGGCACCTGCGATAGCTGCGCCGGTCCAAAGTTGGGCGTCAAGGGTGGATAGTCCGGTGTTGGCTGCAAGGCGACGGATAAGGTCTTGCCGGGAAGAAGTACTTCATCGACCGGATGGAGCTGAAAGGGTCCGATCGATACGACCGGGATCAGACTGTCAGGAAATGTATGTCGGCTGAGGCCAAGAAACCCTGCAGCGTCCGGATCGGCTGCCTTGATTGCCGGATGCGCCTGCGCGCAGGCGATGCGCCGGGGAACACCGTAGGAGTGGAGTTTGGCGATGGCAATCGAGCCATGCAGGCTGGCCTCGGGATTTTCACATAGCCACTGGCCAAAGGCCGGTACGTCGCCCAGGCGAAGAAAGGGATGCGGCGCATGTGCCATGGGGGGCTGGACGACATCGAAAGCCGGCAGCAGAGCAAACGGCGTGGCGCCAATGGCGCGCTGTTGGGATAACTCCACGGCGATGCTGGTGTGCAGCCAACTGACCAGCAGCAACAAACCTGCAAGCAGTGTATTCGGCCAGCGCAACTGGCACAGCCCGATGCCGGCCGTGATCAGCAGGGCGGTGCTCGCCGCGCTCAGCATGTAGGCTGGATAAACGCCGCGCAGCAGGGCAAGCAAGGGTATTGACGAGATGACGGTGATCAAGAGAATCCCGTTGATCGTCCGGCTGTCGTCTGCAGTCTTGCGCATGGTTTGCCAGCACAGCAGCCCCAGCCCGGCCATGACGAACAGAAAATGGAGGACGGCAAGCACGTGGAAACGTCCGCTGGATCGACTGGCCGTGATCTGCAGCCAGTACTTCAGGCCACCGGATACCGATTCCCAAAGCAGAGGCAAGGAGGCGCCGAGATGCCCCAGGTTGCCGGGGCTGGCTGCGTAGGACTGCAGTTGGGTGATCCAGGCCACAGCCCCGTCCATAACGAACTGGTAAACCACTGGCCAGAAGGGCACAGTCGACAGCAGACCGAGCAGAATCAGTTTCCAGATCGGCAATGCGCCCCAGCGTATCGCCAGGCCAAGCAGAGACAAGGGCATCAGTACCAGCACCGCAAAGCTGGGATGAGCGTGAAGGCCAAGGGTGAAGCAGGTCCAGTTCAGCCACAGCCAGATCGCTTGCCGAGTCCTGACAAAGCCGATCACGGTCAGGACCTGCAAAGCCGCCAACGGCGCGGTCAGGGTGGTATGCGACAGGTAAACCAGATCGTGCATGCGCCAGGAAGGAATGGCCAGCAGTGAAGGCAGCATGACCATGCCGGTGATTCCAAGCCGCAGCCAGCGCGCGATCAGAACCGCGACGAAGAACAACATGGCATGAAGCACGCCGAGGACAGTGAGGACGGCGGAGAGCTTGAGCCCAATGATGAACAGGGCGCTCAACATCCAGTACCAGAGTGGCCCAAGCTCGAGGATGCCGGCAAGCTCCGGGCCATGCAGTACAGGTGCTCGCCAGGACATGCTGAGGGCGATCAACAGATCGCGGAGCAGGTCGGGATGCACGGCTGAGCTGTGCGCTGACCACAGCGTTGACAAGGCAGGCAGAAGGCAGGCGAGGCCGACCAGACAAAACAGCCACAACCGGGTCGCCTTGACCGGCCTAAGGCTGCCAGCGTCGGCCTGACTGCCGATACGCATCGAGCTCAAATCACTCCCCGTATTCTGCTCGCTGTCGCGGCCAGGGTCAGTGGTCATCTTCTTGACTTGAAGCCTTGAGCTGATACAGCCAGTCGAGGGCTTCTCGTGGACTGAGCTGATCGGGATCGAGTTGATCGACCAGCTCGCGCAACGGGTCCGGCTCGGGCGCGCTCGACTCACCACCCGGGCTGGTGCTGAACAGTCCCAGCTGTGGCGAGTGTGCCCTGGCGGCATCGTCTTCCAGGCGCCGAAGATGCTTGCGGGCCTGGGCGATGACCGGCCTTGGGACGCCGGCCAGCCGGGCAACCTGGATGCCGTAGGACTGGCTGGCCGGGCCTTCGCGCACGCTGTGCAGAAAGACAATCTGGTCGCCGTGTTCGCGGGCGTCGAGATGGACATTGGCAATGCCCTCGTGATCCTCAGCCAGGCGGGTCAGCTCGAAATAGTGGGTGGCAAACAGGGTCAGGGCGCGGATATTCAGGGCCAGTTCCGTCGCCACGGCCCAGGCCAGGGCCAGGCCGTCGAAGGTCGAGGTGCCGCGGCCGATCTCGTCCATCAGCACCAGCGAGTGTTCGCTGGCGTTGTGCAGGATATTCGCTGTTTCAACCATCTCGACCATGAAAGTGGAGCGGCCACGGGTCAGGTCGTCGCCGGCGCCGATGCGAGAAAATATCCGATCCATCGGACCGATCCGGGCGCTGTCGGCCGGCACGAAGCTGCCGGCGTGGGCGAGGATGACGATCAAGGCGGTCTGCCGCATGAAGGTGGACTTGCCGCCCATGTTCGGGCCGGTAATCACCAGCATCCGGCGGTCCGGGTCCAGGCGGCAGTCATTGGGTACGAAGGCCTGGTCCTGGACCTGCTCAACCACGGGGTGACGGCCGTTGACCAGTTCCAGCCCGGGCGTCTCGATCAGGCTTGGCCTTGAAAAGCGCAAGGTCTCGGCGCGCTCGGCAAAAGCGACCAGCACATCGAGGCTTGCAATCGCCGCAGCCAGAGTCGACAGTCGCCGGTGCTGGCCGGCCAGATGTTCGACCAGTTCTTCGTACAAGGCCTTCTCCCTCGCCAGGGCGCGCTCGCGGGACGAAAGCACCTTGTCCTCGAAGCCTTTCAGCTCCTCGGTGATATAGCGCTCTACGTTCTTCAGAGTCTGGCGCCGGCTGTACTCCGTTGGCACCTTGTCACTCTGGATCCTGGAGATCTCGATGTAGTAGCCATGAACGCGGTTGTAGCCGACCTTGAGATTGGCAATGCCGGTGCGCTCGCGCTCCTGCTCCTCGTAGCGGACCAGGAAATCGCCGGCATTGCGACTCAGGCCGCGCAGCTCATCAAGCTCGGCATCGAAGCCATCGGCGATCACGCCGCCATCCCGAATCACCATCGGCGGCTGCTCGATCACGGCGCGCTCCAGCAGGTCCTGCAAGTCAGGGCAGGGTGCGAGCGCATTGGCGAGCTCGGCCAGGGCAGTGTCGTCGAACTGGTCCAGGCTGTCGGAAAGTGCGGGCAGCCTGCTCAGCCCTTCGCGCAGGCTGGCCAGGTCGCGAGGGCGCGCGCTCTTGAGGGCAATGCGGGTGAGGATGCGCTCAAGGTCGCCTATGCCCGACAGCTGTTCTGCCAGGGCCGGGTGCGCGTGGGTATTGAGCAGTGTCTCGACGGCACCGTGTCGCGCGGCCAGGCGCTGACGCGACCGCAGCGGATGGGTGATCCAGCGCTTGAGCTTGCGACTGCCCATAGGCGTTGCCGCACTGTCCATCAACCCGACCAGGGTGTGTTCGAGGCGTCCATCGGGATGAATATCGATTTCCAGGTGGCGGCGTGTGGCCGCGTCCAGTACAAGATGCTCGCTGGCCTCTACCTGGCGCAGACCGGTCAGATGGACCAGCTCGCCGGCCAGCATGTCGCGGGCATAGCCGAGCAGTGCGCCGGCCGCGCCCAGGCCGGGGCCGCGACCGGAAACGCCGAAGCCCGACAGGTCCTGAACCCCGAGATGGCGGCATAGTTCGCGCTCGCCGGACTCGCCATCGAAATTCCAGGCGGCAGTCGGGCGCAGCGCGGCCAGCACACCCGACAACGGCAGGTCGTGATCTTCGGGAAACAGGATCTCTACTGGCCGCAGCCGCTCGATTTCGGCAGCAAGCTCCTGTATTGTCGCCGGTTCGGAAAAGCGCAGACGGCCGCCAGCGACATCCAGCCATGCCAGTCCAAAGCCCTTGCGCGCCGGCGCGATCGCGGCCAGCAGCCGGTCCTGACGATCTTCCAGCAGGGCCTCTTCGGTCACCGTGCCTGGCGTGATGATGCGAACGACCTTGCGCTCGACCGGGCCCTTGGAGGTTTCCGGATCGCCGATCTGCTCGCAGATCGCCACCGACTCGCCTTTCTTGATCAGTCGCGCCAGGTAGCTGTCGACCGCGTGGTAGGGCACCCCGGCCATGGGAATCGGCTGACCGGCGGACTGGCCGCGGGTGGTCAGCGTGATGTCCAGCAGTCGGGCTGCACGCCTGGCGTCGTCGTAAAAAAGTTCATAGAAGTCGCCCATGCGAAAGAACAGCAGAATGTCCGGATAGTCGGACTTGATCCGCAGGTACTGCTGCATCAGGGGCGTGTGTTCGGAACCCGCCATTGCGGTATGTCTTGTATGTGCTGGCCAGACCCGGGATTCTAAACGCTTGCCGGCTGCACCAGGCAGCGCGATCGGGCAGATGGGTCCGACAAGCTGAGGATGCCGATGTCGGCCGGCACCCTGGCGTACACTGTTCAGGAACTGTTTAGTCCGACCGGCGGACAATCGTCGCAGCCGGCGTTATCCGGGTTTTCTTGAGGAGGAGTTGTCATGTCGCGTTTCCTGTCTCTGCTGCTGATCAGTGCCACCATGGCCCTGGCGGCCTGCGTGACCATCAATGTCTATTTCCCCGAGGCGGCCGCAGAGCGGGCGGCGGATCGCTTCATTCAGGATGTGCTGGGTGAAAACGATCGCCGGGCAGAAGTGCCGCCACCGCCGGCGACCGGCGGCTTCCATTGGTCCCAGCTGTTGATCGCCAGCGCCCATGCGCAAAGCCCGAACATCAATATCGATACCCCGCAGATCCAGCAGATCAAGTCGCGCATGGCTGAACGTCATCGCAACCACCTGTCCGCCTGGTTCGACGCCGGTGCCATCGGCCTGTCCAACAATGGTCTGGTCGAGATTCGGGATCGTGCGACCGTGCCGCTGGCCGATCGCCGCAACCTGGAGCGCGTGGTCGCCGAAGAAAATTCCGACCGCAATGCCGTCTACCGCGAGATCGCGGTTGCCAACGGCCATCCCGAATGGGAGTCGGATATCCGTCAGACCTTTGCCCGGCAGTGGATAGCCAATGCCCGGTCGGGCTGGTATTACCAGCAGTCGGACGGTTCGTGGACGCAGAAGTAAGCGTTTGCGCATTTGGCCTTTCCGGCGCCCCGCCTGCGCCGGAAAGCCCTAAAATAGCGAGTCTCAGTCAAGACTCCCGTATTCATTCATGTCCAGACGCCGCCGCAAGCTGCCGTCAGAGCCCGTCCTTGTCGAAATTACCGATCTTGCCCATGATGGCCGAGGTGTTGGACGCGTTGATGGCAAGGCTGTCTTCGTCCACGGCGCATTGCCCGGAGAAACCGTCAGCGCGCGCCTGATTGATCGGGCCCGCAAGCACGACGAAGCGCTTACCGAGCAGGTGCTCAGTCCCTCGCCTGAGCGGGTAGAGCCCGGTTGCCCCTGGTTCGACCGCTGCGGCGGCTGTGCCCTGCAGCACCTGGACCCTGCGGCGCAGCTGAAGTGGAAGCACAAGCGCCTGGTCGACAATCTGGAGCGGATTGGCAACGTGAGCCCGCAGCGCTGGGATGCGCCGCTGGCCGCCGCGCCCTGGCAGTATCGACGCCGCGCACGCTTGAGTGCCCGCAAGGTGCCGGCCAAGGGGAGGGTCCTGGTCGGTTTCCGTGAGCCCCAGGGGCGCTATGTAGCGGATATTGAGCATTGTCGGGTATTGCACCCGGACTTCGGCGAGCGCCTTCTGGAGCTGTCGGCCCTGCTCGACAGCCTGACCGTGGCTGCCGCCGTACCTCAGATTGAAACCGCCAGCGGTGACAATGGTTCAGCCATTGTCATTCGCCACCTCGAGGCGCTGAGCAGCGATGATGTGATGCGGCTGCGTGACTGGTCGGAAAGCCAGGGTATCGCGGTCTATCTGCAGGCCAAGGGGCCGGATACAGTCTATTGCCTCCATCCCGAGGCGCATCAGCTTGAATATCGGCTGCCGGCCTTTGATCTGACCCTGCGATTCCACCCGCAGCACTTCGTCCAGGTCAACGCCAGCGTCAATCAGCTGCTGATCGACCGTGCTTTGGATCTGTTGGCGCTGGACGGTTCCGAGCGCGTCCTCGACCTGTTCTGCGGATTGGGAAATTTCAGCCTGCCGCTGGCGCGCCGAGCGGCACAGGTGACCGGGGTGGAGGGTGCTCCGGAGCTGATCGAGGCGGCCCGGGATAATGCCCGGCACAACAAGCTTGACAATGTCGATTTCGCGGTCGCCGACCTGACCGCCGATGTTTCCGCCCAGCCCTGGGTGCGAGCGGGATTCGACGCCGTGCTCATCGATCCACCGCGCTCCGGTGCCGAGGAAATCCTGCCCCTGGTGGCCGCCAGCGGCGCCCGCCGGGTGGTGTATGTGTCCTGCAATCCGGCAACCCTGGCTCGCGATGCCGGCATACTGGTGCGCGAACACGGCTACACACTGGTTTCGGCCGGCATTGCGGACATGTTTCCGCACACGGCCCATGTTGAATCCATCGCCTTGTTCGAGCGCCCATGACCGTGCAGTTGCCATCCGGTCCCCTGATTATCGGCTTTGACGGCACCGAGCTGGATGCCGCGACCGCTGAGCTGCTCTGCCACCCGGACGTGGGCGGAGTGATTCTGTTTACCCGCAACTACGCCGATCCTGATCAGCTCGTAAAGCTTTGCGCCGATCTGTCGGGTCTGCGCGATCCGCGCCTGCTGATTACCGTGGACCAGGAAGGTGGGCGAGTACAGCGTTTCCGCCAGGGTTTTACCCGCTTGCCGTCGCTGTCGGTGCTGGGTCGCTGGTATCGCAGTCATCCTGATCGGGCCTGTGACCTGGCCTATCGCCATGGTCGGGTGATGGCGGCTGAAATCCTGGGGCACGGTCTTGATCTGAGCTGGGCGCCCGTGCTCGATCTCGATCGCGGAAGCACGGTGATCGGTGACCGCGCCATTGCCGCCGACCCTGAAACCGTGGCCGATCTGGGCGCCTATTACCTGGCCGGCATGCGCGATGCCGGGATGGCCGCCTGTGCCAAGCATTTCCCGGGCCACGGCTCGGTGGCTGCCGACTCGCACCTGGAGGTGGTTACCGATGAGCGGTCCTGGACGGCGCTCACTGTCGACCTGACGCCTTTTGCCCGTTTGGCAGGGCAATGCCAGGCGATGATGATGGCGCATGTCTGCTATCCGGCTCGGGACCCGCTGCCGGCGGGCTTCTCCACGGCGTGGATTGAGGATACGCTGCGCCGCCAACTCGGCTTTTCCGGCCTGGTGGTTTCGGACGATCTCGACATGCTCGGCGCCGCGCCGGTCGGCGGCCTGGAACAGCGTCTCGAACGCGCCTTTGCCGCGGGTTGTGATCTTGCCCTGGTCTGCAAGCCGGAATCGGCCCGGGCGCTGCTAGGCCGAGAGCTGAAACTGCCGCGACCGGATGCTTCTGCCCTGGCCGCCTTGTATGGGCGGCCGCTGGCCACCATGGAAGAACAAATGCAGGTGCCGGAGTTCCGGGCCTGGCGCGAATCTCTTCAAACCATTGCCAATCAGCACCATGACTGAATACCTGAATCAAATCGGAGGCGTGGTCGGCATGCCCGGCTGGGTACTCAAGGCCTTTCTGATCATTCTGGCCGCGCTGCTGCTCGAGTTCTTCTACCGGATCTTCGTCGGCAAGCTGGCCGGCCTGGCTGAAAAGACCAGCCATCTCTGGGACGATGCCCTGGTCTACGCTGGCAAGCGTCCGGTATCGCTGCTGATCTGGTGGCAAGGGCTGGTGATGGCCGCCCGCGTGATCGAGCCCAATACCGAGGCGGTCGGGTTTTCGGCCGATTTTCTCAATGCCCTGCAGCAGCTGGGTCTGGTCGTTGCCGCCACCTGGTTCTTTTTCCGCCTGGCAACCGGTTTTGAAAAGGCCTTTGTCGCCGAGCGACGCAAGCGCAACGAGTCGGTAGACATCACGACGGTCAGCGTGCTCGGCCGAATCGTTCGTATTGCGGTGATTCTGACCGGTGTCCTGACTGTCCTCAGCATTCTCGATATTCCGATCTCCGGCTTCCTCGCCGCCGGAGGCGTTGGCGGCATTGCCGTCGGTCTGGCGGCGCGCGATCTGCTGGCCAATTTCTTCGGTGGCTTCATGGTGTTCATGGACCGGCCATTTTCGGTCGGAGACTGGGTTCGATCCCCTGACAAGGAGATCGAAGGCACGGTCGAGCATATTGGCTGGCGCATGACCACCATTCGAAAGTTCGATCGCCGGCCGATGTACGTGCCGAACGCGACTTTTACCACGATCACGGTCGAAAATCCGTCGCGCATGACACATCGGCGCATCTTTGACCATATCGGCATCCGCTACGACGACCAGGATGTAATTCGCCCCGTGGTCGATGCCATCCGCGAGATGATTCAGACCCATGAGGACATTGCCACCGATCAGATCATCATGGTTCACTTCGACGTCTACGGTCCGCATTCCCTCGACATCATGGTGTACTGTTTCACCAAGACCAGGAACTGGCAGGAATTCCACCGCGTGCGCGAAGACGTCATGCTGAAGATCGGTGAAATCATCGCCGCCCACGGCGCCGAGATTGCTTTTCCGACTCGCACCCTCAAAGTCGAGATGGCCGAGCGAATGGCGCTGGAGCAGGCTGCTGCCTCGGAGGCATCGTGAGCGCCGACCGCTGGCCTGCGGGGGCTGAGTGCCTGTTCGATGGCAATGCCGTCAGACGGGCTCTCGATGAACAGGCCAGACGGGTCGAGGCTCAGCTTGCCGGGACGCAGGACATTACCTTGATGGTGCTCATGAACGGCGGTATGTTTCCGGCCATCGAGCTTGGCAGGCGCCTGCGGCTGCCCCTGAAATTTGACCATGTCCATGCCACCCGCTACCGGGGCGCCACCCGCGGCGGCGAGCTGCGCTGGGGGCGCTGGCCCGACAGCGTATCCGGCACCGTGCTGCTGGTTGATGACATTTTTGATGAGGGATACACCATGCAGGCAGTGCGTCAGCGTCTGCTTGATGAGGGTGCCGACCAGGTCATCACGGTGGCATTGACCGTCAAGCAGCATGATCGAGGTCTGGCGCGTGACTGGATCGATGATGCGGCGCTGACCGTACCCGATCGATATGTCTTCGGCTGTGGCATGGATTGGCATGGCTATTGGCGTCAGCTGGACGCGATCTGGGCGCTGGAGGAAGGTTCATGAGCCTGGCAATCATTGGTGGCACCGGTTCCCTCGATCTGTTTGAAGTCATCGAGCGGCGCGAAGTGAAGACGACCTGGGGCGATCCTTCGGCGCCGCTGGCTCGGATCCAGTTGGCCGCCGGGTCTGCCTGGTTTTTGCCTCGCCATGGGCAGCCGCATCATATTCCGCCTCATCGGGTGAACTATCGAGCCAACATCCAGGCCCTTTCCGACCTGGGTGTCAGCCGAATACTTGCCATCACTGCCGTTGGCGGCATTGATCCCGGGCTGGCTCCCGGGGCGCTGGTGGTACCGGATCAATTGATCGATTACACCTGGGGCCGCGTTCACAGCTTCAGCGACGATGCCGAATCTCCTCTGAGGCACGTGGAGTTTGCCAATCCTTTCAGTGCCGTGCTCAGGCAGACACTGCTTGGCGCAGCGGATCGTGCAGGCCTGGCTGTAGTTGATGGTGGCTGCTATGCTGTGACCCAGGGCCCGCGGCTGGAAACGGCGGCAGAAATTTCAAAACTCGCTCGTGACGGCTGCAGCCTCGTGGGGATGACCGCGATGCCGGAGGCGGCGCTGGCGCGCGAGCTGGATCTCGCTTACGCCATGCTGTGCGTGGTTGCCAACCCGGCGGCCGGGGTCAGCGATAAGGCAATTTCCGTCGATGAAATCCATGTCGTACTGGATCGATCGATGGTCCAGGTCCGCGCCCTGTTCAATGCGCTGGAAGCATGAGCCTTGCACGCTTCTGGTGACATCACTGCCGCTGGATCACCATCCACCTTGGTTACCCTCGGCGTGCCTGCAAATTGCGATGGCGGTGCCCGATAAAGGCAACGAGGACGCGATAAATGAGAAAATTGCTGAAATGTGAAGCGCTTCGCGATGGTTTCACTTGGGCTTGATCGACTTCAGCGGTATGCTAGAAGCCGAATGGCAAGGACAGGAGAGATAACGGATGGCCGCTGATCTGACGTTGTCGGCACTGAACGTTGGGCCGAAGGATCTGATGGTCATGCGCTCCCTGCTCAACCTGGCCGGCGGTCGTGACGGCAGCGAGTCATGGCAGATCCTGGAGCAGCTCGGTGGCGACGTTGCTATCGTCGATGTCGACAGCGAGGACGGTGAGGCTCGGCTGGAGGAGCTCAACCAGCTTAGCCCGCTTGTCATTGCTTTGACCCGTCGCAAGGACTTCTCCGGCCGTTTCGTCCTGCACAAGCCGCTGCGTTCGCGTGAATTTCTAAATTTGCTCACCCGGCTTGCCAGCGGCGACATCGGTAGTGCCCCCGAGGCTGAGGCCGAGCCGGAGAAAGCGGAGCCGGTCGACCTGCAGTCGGACTGGCCAGCGATGGACGAGTTCCAGAACGGCAATTACACCCTGGCCGAGCACCTGCGGCGGCAAACCTGGAAAAAGCCGGTGGTCATTACCCATCCCGGTTGGCCACTGGTGCTGATCGACCCGGGCTCCGGTGCCTGGTTCTTTGATGGCTCGATCACTGACCTGTCGCCGCCGATGTTTGCCTTGTCGATGCCGGCAACGGCCGGTGTTCAAGTCTCCAGCGCCGAGCTGGTCGATCGCGTGCAGGGTCATCGGCAGCGTCCCTTGAGCGAGCTGAAATGGTTCTCCGGGCTGGCCCAGGCGCGCGGTCGCCTGCATCCCGACCTGGTTGGAGAGGTGCAGTTCATGCTCACCCAGGTGCCGGCCGAGGCGATGAAAAACGAGCAGTTGCATCGCCTCGCCCAGATCCTCATTCGCGGGCCCATCGGCATCGACGAGCTGCGTGACGAATCCGGCCAGGCGCCGGAAACCATCATGGCCTTCCTCAATGCCTCGTATACCAGCGGCAAGCTGCTGGTCAACCGGGTCGCCCGGGTCGTCAGTTTCTAGTTTGCTGTCCAAGACAGTAAACCGGCGGCTCTCGCTCTACGTGAAAGACTTTCTTGCCAGCACCACATCCGGTGGCCGGATGTCCATGCTCCAGCCCCAGTGCTCGCCCAGCCAGGTGAAGGTTTGTGTGCGGTAGAACACGACGTGGGTGGGATCGCGTCGATAGTGCCAGTTGGCAAAGCGTGCATCGTCGGTCTGGAAGCGGGTCATGATGCCCAGCCAGCCTCCGGGGCGCAGGCAGTCCTGAAGCTGCTGAAAGACCCGTGCAGGCGCATGCAAATGCTCGACTACTTCGGTGCAGGTAATGAAGTCATAGCGCCTGCTCAGCGCAGCCGCATCAGGATGGTAAAAGGGGTCGTAAAGTTGCATCCGATGCCCCGCCTCCGTCATCATCAAGGACAGGGTGGGGCCGGGTCCGCAGCCGAAGTCCAGGCCTTCGGATGCCGGCTCAAGCCGCTCGAGCAAGGGCGTGGCTAGCCGCGAGAGAAAACGGCGGTAGCCCGGATCGTCGGGTAAATTTTGATGACGATCGTATTCGGCCCTTTCGCACGCCGGTCCGGGCCGCTGACCGGGATCCAGAAAGCTGGCCATGCAGCGTGGGCAGCGCCAGTATTGCAGCAGCTCGACCTGGATGAAGGCCAGGCTGGCCTGATGCCGGCAGACCGGGCAAGGAGGGCTCATCCGGCCTTGTCTTGCTCCAGCATCTGCCGAACGATGCGAAACAGCTCGCGGTAACTGCGCGGCTGGCGTTGGCTGATATCAATGCCGGCACCTTCGCGACGGGCATTTCTTACCAGGGTGCGAAAGTGTTGCACATTCGTTGCTGGAAACCGGGCAATCCAGCGCGTAACTGCTTCGTCGTCTGCAATCAACTCATCGCGCCAGCGTTCGGCCTCGTGCAGGCGTCCGGCATCCAGCGCCCGGCCCGCGGCAAAAGCATCGACCACGGCCTGCAGCGGCGCAGGATCAACCGCGCGCAGCAGCTTGCCGATCAGTTGCATTTGCCTGCGCCTGGCTTCGTGGGCGCGCATCTTCAGGTATTGGTCGATGGCATCACGCAAGTCATCGTCCATGGGCGCGCGCCGGCGGAACTCGCTGGGCAGGCGACTCAGTTCAAGGCCCAGCTGCTGCAAGGCATGAGCCTGTTTCTTGAGCGCTGTCTTGCTTGGACTATCACGTCCTTCTGCGTGCTCGGTATCGGCGACGGTGTTTTGGTACTTGCGAGATCGGGACATGGGAGCTGCCTGACTGGGCATGGACCGGAATGGGTCGGGCATGACCTTCGACACTTCCGGGCGCTGCAAGGAATATGATGTGATAGAAGTCAATCAAGGTCTGGAGGATACCCCATGCAAGCGACATTCAAACAATCAATACTCGCATTCATCGCCGGACTGGCCCTGACTGGAACGGTGCTGGCCTCAGATCGAGTCGATCTCGCTGACGGAAGCCGACATGCGGGCGATATATTGACGCGAAATGGCCCGGTGCGCATCGGCAACGATGTCGAAGTAGAAGGCGCGGTCGAAACCCGAAACGGCGCTGTTCGCATTGGCGATCTGAGCCGGACCGGCGCAGTCAGCAGCCGCAACGGCGCGATTGCCGTGGGTAATGGCAATCAGCTCGGCGAGGTCAGCACCAGAAACGGCAGTATCGAGCTGGGATCGGGGAACGAAGTGACGTCACTGGATACACGCAATGGCAGTATTACCGTTGGGCCGGGCAGTCGAGTCGACGGTCTGGTGCACACCCGAAATGGATCGATTCGCCTGGCAGAAGCCGTTGAAGTGTCCGGGTCAGTGAGTACCCGAAACGGTCGTATCCAGCTCGGCAGAGACAGCCGGGTATTGGGCCAGCTCGAAAGCCGCAACGGTGCCATTCATCTTGATCAGGCTGAGGTAGGGCAGGACGTGCTCACCCGGGCAGGCGATATCGAACTGCGCTCGGGCAGCCGGGTTGGTGGAGACCTCCAGATCGAGCTTGAAGAGCTGTCCGGTGGCTGGCGAATTTTCGGTAGCCGGGTCAAGTACTCGGATGCCGGTCATATTCGAATACTGGATGACAGCGTGGTTGAAGGCGATGTCATCATCCGCCTCCCTTCCAACTACAACGGCGAAACGCCGAGCCTGACCGTTGGCCCGGACGCCCGCGTCGTCGGGAGGGTGAGGGTCGATTCCCGCGTCGAGCTCGACATCCAGGGCGAAGTCCGCGGCGGCATTCAGCAGCGTTGATCGACGCCCATTTCCGCGGCACAATCGGATTCACAAACGACAAAACCGGCACTCAGGCCGGTCTTGTCTCGGGGATCTGGTGGAGGCGGCGGGGCGTTGCGTGTCGGTGTACACGCGGATCAATCATTGCGAAGCAATGCCATCGGAGTCTGCCGAACGGCGGACGACTGCGGGCCGTCAGGCCCGGAATCAAATGCAGCGGGTTTGACTCCCGCCGAGGGGCCGGCGCCCGGAAACGACAAAACCGGCACTCAGGCCGGTCTTGTCTCGGGGATCTGGTGGAGGCGG
>REEQ01000003.1 GCA_007695005.1 Wenzhouxiangellaceae bacterium
TGAGCAGAGCAGCGACAGCAGCCGACCGGCGCGACCGGAGACCCCGGCCTCACCTTCCAACCTGGCCGCCGGCCTGGCCTCCGCGCGCCTGGTTGCCAGTGAGCGTGAGCTTGACGAGGATGTCGGCAGCAACACCGGCTCTGAGCCACGGCGGCGCCAGGTCAGGCCTGACAAGATCGTCACCCTGTACGTGCAGCGCAAGGAAGGTCGGCGGATAAACGGTACCGAGCTCAGGGACTCGGCTGCGAAGGCGGGCCTGAATTTTGGTGAGATGAACATCTTTCACCGGCTGCACGAGGGCGCCAGTGATCCGGTGTTCAGCATGGCCAATCTGACTGCACCCGGTCATTTTGATCCACACCAGTGGAATGCATTCGACACCCCGGGAGTGACCTTTTTCACCACGTTGCCGGCACCGGTCAGCGCGCTTGATGCCTGGGATGCCATGCTTGCCACCGCGCGCCGCATGGCCGAGCTGCTCGAGGCCGAGGTGCTGGACGACAATCGCTGCCTGGTGACGCGCCAGCGGATCGCGCAGATGCGCGAGGAAATGCGCGATTACGACCGCACCCACGGCCTGTAGTTCGACCATGGTTTCATCGTCGATCAGGGCCCGGGTCGAGGCGCTCAGACGCGAGCTGGATGAACACAATTATCGCTACTACGTGCTCGATGATCCGACCGTACCGGATGTCGAGTACGACCGTATGCTGGCCGAGCTCGGGCAGCTGGAGCAGGCGCATCCGGAACTGATCAGCCCGGATTCGCCGACCCAACGCGTTGGCGCTGCGCCGGCCGCGGGCTTTGACAGTGTCGAACATCGTGTGCCGATGCTGTCGTTGGCAAACGCCTTCGACGAGCAGGATGTTCGCGAATTCGACCGGCGTATCCGCGAGCAGCTGGATCTGGAGCTAATCGACTACGCCGCCGAACCCAAGCTGGACGGCGTGGCCATCGCCTTGCGCTACGAGAACGGCGAACTGGTGCTGGGCGCTACCCGTGGTGATGGCCGCAGTGGCGAGGATGTCACCTCCAATGTCCGGACCATTCGCGCCATCCCGCTCAGGCTGCGTGGCACTGCCTGCCCCGAGGTGCTGGAAGTGCGCGGCGAGATTTTCATGACCCGGTCCGGCTTTGCCCGGCTCAATCAGGGCTTGAACGAGGCCGGCGAAAAGACCTTCGTCAATCCACGCAATGCCGCTGCTGGCAGCCTCCGTCAGCTGGACCCCGACATTACGGCGACCCGACCGCTGCATTTTTATTGCTACGGAGCGGCCACGACGGAGGGCTTGCCGCAGCGCCACAGTGACATCCTTGATGCCTTGCGCGAGCTGGGCTTTCCGATCAGCGGCCAGGTCGAGCGGCTGCAGGGTGCTGATGGCCTGCTGGACTATCACCGGCGTACCCTGGCCGGGCGCGACGCGCTTGATTACGACATCGATGGGGTGGTGTACAAACTCGATGATCTGGACCAGCAGCGCGAGCTGGGCTTTGTCAGCCGTGCCCCGCGCTGGGCGCTGGCGCACAAGTTTCCGGCCCAGGAAGAGTTGACTCGCCTTCTGGATATCGAGGTTCAGGTCGGTCGAACCGGAGCGCTGACGCCGGTTGCCCGGCTGGAGCCGGTGTTTGTCGGTGGCGTTACGGTAACGAATGCCACCTTGCACAATCTCGATGAAATCCGGCGCAAGGACATTCGCCCGGGCGACCAGGTCGTGGTTCGCCGGGCCGGTGATGTCATTCCCGAGGTGGTGCGAGCCATCAGCGACCAGCGTCCGGCCGATCGTCAGCCCTGGCAAATGCCGACCCACTGCCCGGCCTGCGGGTCAGCGGTCGAGCAGGTCGAGGGCGAGGCGGTGGCGCGATGTACCGGCGGCCTGGTCTGCCCGGCTCAGCGGATGCGCGCCCTTGAGCACTTTGCCGGTCGTGCTGCCATGGATATCGATGGCCTGGGCACGCGCCTGATTCAGCAGTTGGTCGAGCGCGAACTGATTCATAGTCCGGCCGATCTCTACCGTCTGGACGTGGCCACCCTGGCGGGCCTGGAGCGCATGGCCGAGAAGTCGGCAAGCAATCTGGTTCAGGCCCTGGAGGCCAGCAAACAGCCCACTCTGGCGCGCCTGCTGTTCGCCCTGGGGATACGCGAGGTGGGTGAGGTGACGGCTGCCAATCTGGCCCGACACTTCGGCTCTCTGGAACGCTTGGCAGAGGCCAGCATCGAGGAGCTGCTGGCAGTTTCGGATGTGGGCCCGGTGGTGGCCGAGCACCTGCACAACTTTTTCCGCGAGCCACATAATCTGGCGGTGATCGATGCGTTGCGAGAGGCAGGCGTGTCGTATCAGCCTGAACAGGCGCGACCAGCGGAAGCCTTGCCGTTGAACGGTAGAACCTATGTCCTGACCGGCACTCTGGAGCGACGCACTCGCTCGGAGGCCAAGGCGGCACTGGAAGCGCTGGGTGCAAAAGTATCTTCAAGCGTGTCGAAAAAGACCTCGGCGGTCATTGCCGGCAGTGACCCCGGCTCAAAGCTGGACAAGGCCGAGAGCCTGAAAGTGCCGGTGCTCGACGAGCAGGGGCTTGAGGATCTGCTGAATGAATA
>REEQ01000002.1 GCA_007695005.1 Wenzhouxiangellaceae bacterium
GCGGCAAGGCCCGATCCAGCACCACGTACATGGCGTAGTCCAGGTAGGCTCGTTCGGCGTAGGTGCGCAGGGGAACGCGCTCGTAATCCCCGTGAGAAAAATTGTCTTCAGTCAT
This sequence comes from Wenzhouxiangellaceae bacterium, assembly GCA_007695005.1. Taxonomy (GTDB): domain Bacteria; phylum Pseudomonadota; class Gammaproteobacteria; order Xanthomonadales; family Wenzhouxiangellaceae; genus Wenzhouxiangella. The sequence goes on from REEQ01000002.1 coordinate 116, forward strand.
GGGCGAACATTGTCGCCGCTGAGCGAAGGCTTGCCAAGCTCCGGTTCCAGGCGGCAGGCGCGCTCGCGCCGGCCGCTGCGGTCGATCAGAGGATGACCAGCGCGATAAGGGTAACGACCGTCAGCGCCGCTGCGAGGGCGCCAATGCCAAGCATGGCCGGGGAAATGCCGCCAGACATGCTGGCCGGGGCCGAGCGCTCCGGAACGGCGTTTCCAGCCGGCCGGCGCCACTCTTCAGTATCACTGCGAAGAATTTCCAACAGCCGATCAACAGCCTCGCCGTCCAATGCGAACGGGTCGAAACGCTTCAAACCCTGTTCGGCAAGGAACTGCCGGATCGGCCGATCGACGCTCAAATACTTCATCGCCCACAGTCGGAACTGGCGGTGATGCACCGATCTGGACAGGAGCAGAGTCACATCTCGATGGCGGTTATCATTGGCTATGGTTTGATAGAGCTTCTCGACTGACCCACGCTCCCCTTCCAGGCACTGGAAGAAGCAGCCGTCGCCGTAGCAGAGCACGCCGCCAATTTGAGAACGCTTGTTATTGCGTCTGGATGCAGAAAGAATACGCGCAATTTCCTGTGGCACTCCGACTGCGCTGGCGTCAAACTCCGTGTTGGAGCGGCTGGAATAAACCAACTGAATCAAGTCGCTCATGGAACCGAGGGCTAAAGCACGTTTGGGTGTGCCGTCAATTATGGCCGCTGCGAATCAAGCAAGGGTGAACGAACCCGGCAAGCCGGGTCCGTTCCAAGGCAGGCCTCAGCGCTTGACGAATTTCAGCGTGAAGCGATCACTTTCCCCGATCGCGCGAAAGTGCTCGACGTCCTCTCCTTCAGGTACGCGAAGACCCGGCAACAAGGTCCATACGCCATTCGGATGGTCTGCGGTGTCGGCAGGATTGGCATTGATCTCGGCAGCCTCGACAAGGCGGAAGCCTTCTGACTCAAGCACGCCAACAACCCAGCTCTGATGGACATAGCCACTGCGCGCGTCCGGATCCTGCTCGCTGTCTTCGGGCAGACGGTGGCCGACGATTCCGAACACACCGCCCGGCTTGAGTACAGCGTGGGCCGCTCTGGCCACATCCCGGAAGGTACCGGCGCGCTTCCAACCGTGCACATTGCGGAAACTCAGCACCAGATCAGCCGTGCCCGGCTCGCCCAGATCGACCAGACTGGGCGGGTCGAAGGAAATGATGCGGATGTCGCCGAAGCGATCCGTGTCAGCGATCCGATCTTCGTACTGAGCGCGTATCCGACGGTAGAAATCAGGCACATTGTCGCCGCCAAGATTCCAGTGCGCCGCAATCAGCTGGCCATCATCACGCAGATAGGGACCTAGAATCTCTGTGTACCAGCCGCCGCCAGGCGACAACTCGACCACGGTCATGTCGGGACGGATTCCGAAAAAGCTCAAGGTCTCAAAGGGATTTCGGAACTGGTCGCGCTCAGCCTGTTCAGCGGGTCGATCAGGGTCAGCGATGATCTGGCGCAGTCTTTCGTCGGCCACGGCCGGCATGGCAAGCAAGGCAGAGATGGCCAGCAAGGCCAGGGCGTGAAGTTTCATTGCGTGATGCTCCTAATCAAGGTTGACGATGACCCGATACAGTGGATGGCCGCTGAGCGCATATTTCCTCTCGAAAGGACTGATCGGATCGACAGCCTGAAAAGATACCACCTCGGGGCGCATGCTCAGCGTCAACTCAACCGCGCGCGCGAATTCCAGCGCGTACACCTCAAAATTCGAACGAAGCTCAAGCCGCCCACCAAGGGCCAGCATAGCGGGAAAAACCGGGTGCCCGTGCCAGCGCCGAAGCAGGTGGGTCGCTTTCGGCCAGGGGTTGGGATAATAGAGCGCGTGCTCACGCAATCGCCAGCCAGCCTGACGGGCCAGCCGCCAGAAGTCGCCCAGTTCAGCGCGTACCAGGCAGGCATTGTCCGGCAGGTCGCGAGCGCGCGCCAGCCGATGGGACGACTTGTCGATGCCGATTACCAATGCATCTGGATGCTGGCGCGCGAGGTGAGCCGTGGATTCGGCAACGCCACAGCCGGCATCCAGCACCAGCGCCGGGGCATGCTCAGCCAGCGACGCAACCTGGTCAAAGGCCTGGCGGCTGTGCTGTCGAATCGGTTGTTGCCAGCTGGAACGGCAGTGGCGCAGGACGGTCCGTTCAAGCCGCGGGTGCAAACCCTGCTGTGAGCTAACCGGAAGGCGGGAGGACATGCGCAAAAATGGTGGGCCGTGAAGGACTCGAACCTTCAACCAATAGGTTAAAAGCCTACTGCTCTACCATTGAGCTAACGGCCCGAAAGCGATCAAGCCGAGCATATTACCCTGAATGGTCGCGTGTCTCAAGCATCACTGGACAATTGTTAGCCGAAAGCGATAATGGCCCCTTTCCGCGAAGTTATTAACCCGGCACCAATGTAGATCGCATTCAGCCGCAGTGTGCCCTTCGGCAG
>REEQ01000021.1 GCA_007695005.1 Wenzhouxiangellaceae bacterium
GTGGTCGGTGGTCGGGGGTTGGGGGTCGGTGGTCGGTGGTCGGTGGTCGGTGGTCGGGGGTCGGATCTACCTTTTCCTGTTCCCGTCCTCTCTCACCTCAATCCTCGCCTTCGAAGCTATCGGAGTAGACATCGTCGGAGAAGTCCGGGCAGGTGACGGGCTGGCCGGATTCGGTGTTAAGGAGCCCGCCGCGAACTTCGACGGTCAGACCGCCGCGGGCGATGGCCTGCAGTTCCAGGCAGGCAAACAGCTGGTTGCCCGTGTCGCCGCTGAGGCGGACACCAAAGAATCCGCGCTGATTGAAGAAACCATCGTAGCCGTCGCTGTTGGGAAAGGAATCGCGCTCGAAGAATGCCGCCCAGGTGGGAATCAGCAGCCGTTCGTTGTCGATCACGTCCCCCGGCGCAAACATCGGTACCTTGTAGTCGACACCGAAGGTTTCTGCGACGACGTAGCTGCCCGGCAGCATGGTCAGGGCCAGATAACCACTGTCTTCAACAGTGCGATAGGTTCCGACCACGTAGAAGTCGGGAAACCCGTTGCCGGTGATGTCCAGGCCGCTGTTGACGGAAAGGTTTTCCGGGTTGATCGGCGAAGACGCGAAAGATTCGACAATGAACGGACCCACCGTCTGAATTTCAGCCGCTGCACTGCCGGCAGCGATTGAACCGACCGCGGCGGCGTACGACCAATAGCGACGATCCTGCATGGCAATTCCCTCAAACTCTGTTGGCAAGCATGCTGGTTGAAACGGCAAACGGTCAGATTGCCGATAAACCTCAAGATTTTAGCACCACTTTGGAGCAGATGATTTTCACGGTGGCGCTGCCGTCCAGCAGACTTCAGGCCTTGCGCCGCAGGGCGGTGAAGCCGGAGAACTCCCAGGGCCTGAGGGCCAGCAGCAGGCCGACACCCTGGCGCTGCGCCAGCGGCAGGGCCAGGTCGCGTTCGACGATATCGTCAAAGCGACGAGCCCATTCATCCATCAACTCGCGCAGTTCAGCCAGCCCCGCATCCGATACCGAGCCGCCGAGAAAACGCAGCTGCTCTCCCTTTCCCTGAAAGCCATGGTCCAGGAAGTCGGGCAGAATGCGTTCGGCGAAATAGCGCTGCACGGGTCCATCGGCACGCCAGCCGAAGTTGCGGGCCGTTCTGAGCTTGATGCGGCCGAACGGCAGCACCTCGATCAGGCCCAGCTTCTCGATCTCGGCCAGCAACAGGGTCAGATGGGGCCGACTGAACTCAAAAGCCTGGAGGATTTCGTCTTCGCTCCAGCGGTTGAGGACCAGAAAAGTCACCAACAGCAGGGCCGGCTCCGACAACAAGCGGCGCTCCTGCTGCGCGTTGAGCTGAGTAACGACAGGCTTGTGCTGTTCACTCAAAGCGACCAGATCGGCCACCTCGACCTGCAACCAGTCGCACAAACGCTCGATGCGCTGCAGGGACAAAGTCGCCGTTGAGAACAGCCGCTTGATGCTCGCCTCACTGAGCGCCAGCACCCGGGCCGCATCGGCGTAGGTACGACCTCGCGCGCGCATCAGTCGCTTGAGGGCTTGATGGATGGCCTTGGTCTGCTTCATCAGAGAAAGTATCAGTTAGTAATACCAGAGGCTCTGAATTCTGCATCATTGCAGACGACAGTTGCACTTTTTTCAGTAGCTACTCACCATTGGCCCACCCCAGCCGGTGAGACACGACATGCCCTTGCTTCGCTATATGACCTGTACGCTGACGATGATGACCATCCTGCTGAGCGGCTGTGCGAGCAAACCGTACTTCGACATGGAGACGGCCAGCCATCAGGACTCCTGGGACGACCTGGTGAACAGGCACGGTCGGCCCTTCGACAGTCTCGAATTCCTGCTCGATCAGCAAGCGTGCAAGGCTGCTACGTGGGAACAGCAGCGCGGACTGCCAACCATCACCACCTTGCACTGCGATTCGCAAACCATGGCGATGGCCCCGGATGCCTCGCAGAACTTCGCAATCCGGAGTCAGTTCGAGCATTGCCTCCAATTTCCGCTTGAGCCTGGCCATGACGCCTGGCAATGCCTGCAGGAATGGGCACTGGACCTGGCCGCCTCACACCCCGGACCCGACTACAAATCCCCGGCCCTGGACCCGAATTCTGCCTTGCATGGGCCGGGACCGGCAGGTACTGCGCTGGAAGCCGGTTTCTATGGAGCAATCGGGACAGCGCTGCTGGGGCCGGTCTTTCCGGCCTTGATCGGAGCCAGCGTACTTGCAGGCGTTACTGACGAGGCAGGCCAGGACGGGGCCAGGCGGCGCCTGAAGCAAGTTCAGCTTGGCATGAGCTTCGAGACACTGGAGGCAAGCGTGTTATCCGGCCGACGCTTCGAGGTGTCCGAATCGGGAATGCAGGCTACTGTCATCGTGGGCGGAGGCCTGTCAGGAAACCCTGTTCTGGCTTTCGGACTGGCTGACCATCGGGTGGTCTGGGTCCATCGCCAACCGCTCTGGCGTTGCCCGGGCCTTGGCCTGAGAGGATGCCGGATCGGACTTCCCTGATGCCGCAGGAAAGCCACATGAGCTTCAACTCAATCGTTCTGTTCAAGGCGATCGGCGAAGATGACGTCGGCGAAGTCCGGGCAGATGGCCGCTTCGCCCGACTCGGTATTTATCAGACCGCCGCGAATTTCGGCCGAAAATGCACCCTCTTTCAGGTTCAACTGGAAATCCACGCAGGCGAAATCAATGCCGCCGTCTGCGCCGGGCATTGAAAACCCGAAAAAGCCGCGCTGATTGAGGAACGGCTCATAGTCATCTTCAAAACCGAACCAGTCGCGAACGAAGAAATGCGAATAGTCACCAAACGTCAGGTCGCTGTCGATCGTATCGCCGGGGCCGAAATTGGAGACTACATATCCGCCTGCAACCGACTCACTGGCAACATAGTTATTGGACCTGGGTGATATCGCCACATAACCGCTGTTTTGATCAAAGTCGATATAACCGAAGACCGAGAAGTTATCGCTACCGTCATCGTTCAGGTCTATGCTGGCACTAAGAACAGAGAATGCCGGGTTGCCGGTACTACCTTCGATAATAAAGGTGCCCACCTCCTGTATCTCTGCACCGGCGCTGCCTGCTGTCAGCGCACTGGCAGCAATGGAATATCCAATCAATCGTCGATCCTGCATGGCGCCTCTCAATCGTGTAGACCATGGCGGTATGGTATCACCGAAAACCTGGATGCCATCTGCTCAGTCTTCTTTGCTCCCGGGACCATGATCGACGTCGGACGTGCCGGAATCTTGAGCCCCTGAGTCAATGCAGTTGCGACCGGCGGCCTTGCCGGCATAGAGACGCCGGTCAGCCAGATCGAGCACGGCATCGAAACCCTGCTCCGTGGTATGGGCAACACCTGCCGAGATTGTGACAATGCCGCGATCGTCAGGTCGAAACTCGTGGGCAATGGCCAGACGCTCTACCGCCTCGCGCAGTCTTTCCATGGCGATCACTGCGCCCTCAAGTGGTGTGTGCGGCAGCAGGACGACAAACTCCTCACCGCCGTAGCGATAGACCTTGTCGCCGGACCTGCTGACAGCTGCCTCCAGGGCCGCAGCCACGCTTTTTAGCGTCCGGTCACCGGCCTGATGACCGTAGTGGTCGTTGTAGCACTTGAAATGATCCAGATCGACCATTGCCAGGGCATAGTGATCGGCACGGGCACGCAGCATCGCCAGATCATGATCCAGGCTGCGGCGATTGAGCACCCCCGTCAGGCTGTCAGTGGCACTGGTCAGTTCGATGGCACGTTTGGCTTCTTGCAAACCCAGATTGTCGGCGCTGAGCATGGTCAGCGCAGTCAGCTCGGCCTGCCTGCTACGGTAGTTCTGCAGACACACCACGAAAGCCAGCACGGCCATGATGCCTCCATTGACCAGCAACCCAAGGCGAAATGCCGGAGCCGCATCGCCCAGCGCTACCGAGGCCATGGCCAGGTAGATTCCCAGGCTGCCAAAGCAAAACAGCGCAGCAACCAGCGGTGACATCAGAAAGAATGCGCAGTAGACGAACAGCCCGAGCAGAAAAATGTCGAGGGAAGGATTGATCTGCAGGGCGAGTGCGGCGATCGCACTGAGCAAGCCCCCAGTCAGCAGGGTAAACAGGTTCGTCGGCCAGAACAGTCGCTCGGGACGCTCGCGTAGTTTCCAGCCCCAGAAGCCCAGGCCGACCATGAGAAGCATCAGCGCCACTCTCATGGCAAAGACGGTGGCAAACAGCTCCGGGGTGACGGTTTCGCTACCGAAATGGGCCTTGAGCTCGGCGGTTGACTTGTGCAGGTTCGACCATTCGCCGGCCGCGATATACGCCAGTATCGGCAAGCCCACCAGGACCAGGTTGCGCTGCCTGAGCTGGTTCTGGCCATTGATTTCGCCCTGCACACTCAGGACTTTTGGCGCTTGACTCCCCATCGTGCAAGGATAGGGCCGAGGGCTTTTCAATACAACGTCAGCCGCTCGCCAATCTCTGAAAGTATGCCCGGATCGTCAATCGTCGACGGCACCGCATACTCCTCGCCGTTGGCAATCTGGCGTAACACCCGACGCAGGATCTTGCCGGAGCGGGTCTTGGGCAGTCGCTTGACAATCACAGCCCGTCGAAAACAGGCCACGGCACCCACCTGCTCCCGGACCATGGCAACCAGTTCGCGGGTGATTTCCTCTGGCGCCTGCTTGCAGCCATCCTTCAACACCACCAGGCCCAGCGGCAGCTGCCCTTTGAGCTGATCGTCGATGCCAAACACCGCGCATTCGGCCACCTGCGGGTGGCTGGCGACGATCTCCTCCATTTCGCCGGTAGACAGCCGGTGCCCGGCCACGTTGATGACATCGTCGGTACGACCCATGATGAACAGGTAGCCATCGTCATCGATATAGCCGCCGTCACCGCTCAGATAGTAGCCGTCGTAACTGGCGAAGTAGGATTGATGACAGCGACCAGCATCGCCCCAGATTCCCGCCAGGCAACCCGGCGGCAGAGGCCGTTGAATGCATACCGCGCCCTGCTCATTCGGCGCGCAGGCCTGGCCGTTCAAATCGAGGATGTGCACCTGGAAACCGGGCGTTGGCGCGGTTGCCGACCCCGGCTTCTCGACCATGGTTTCGATGCCAACGGGGTTGCAGGCAATCGCCCAGCCGGTTTCGGTCTGCCACCAGTGATCCAGCACGGGCAGGCCGGTCAGATCCTTCAGCCATTGATACGTGGGCGGGTCCAGACGCTCTCCGGCAAGAAACAGGCGCTTGAGTGAACTGATGTCGTAGCGACCCAGCAAGGCACCGTCCGGATCCTCCTTGCGAACCGCCCGAAAGGCAGTGGGTGCCGTGAACAGGGCATTGACCTTGTGTTCTTCAATCACACGCCAGAAGGCGCCGGCATCAGGGGTTCGCACCGGTTTGCCTTCATATAGCACCGTGGTGCATCCGTAGATCAAGGGGGCATAGACGATATAGGAGTGGCCCACCACCCAGCCCACGTCCGAGGCGGCCCAGAACACCTCGCCCGGCTTCATGCCATACACCACCTCCATGCTGTAGTGCATGGCCACGGCGTGGCCACCGTTGTCGCGGACCACGCCCTTGGGCTTGCCGGTGGTGCCCGAGGTGTAGAGGATATAGAGCGGATCAGTGGCCTGAACCGGCACCGGTGCCGCCGGGGCGGCTGCCGCAACCCTTGCGTGCCAGTCATGATCTCGACCCGGCTGCAGCTCTGCCCGGGCTTGTGGACGCTGCAGGATCAGGGTTGCGTCCGGCCGGTGAGATGCTTGATCCAAAGCCGCATCGAGCAGCGGCTTGTAGGGAATGACCCGATCCACTTCGATGCCACAGGAGGCTGACAAGATCACGCGCGGCCTGGCATCGTCGATGCGAATCGCCAGCTCGCGAGCGGCAAAACCACCAAAGACGACCGAGTGGATCGCGCCAAGTCGCGCGCAGGCGAGCATGCCGATCACCGCCTCGGGCACCATCGGCATGTACAGCACCACCCGGTCACCCTTGCCGACGCCCAGCCCGGCCAGTGCCCCGGCCGTTTCCGCCACCTGAGCTGTCAGTTCGGCATAGGTGAAGCGCTGAATGGTAGCGGTGACCGGAGAGTCATAAATCAGCGCCACCTGCTCGCCGCGACCGGCTTCAATCTGGGCATCCAGGGCCAGCCAGGCGGTGTTGAGCTGGCCATCGGCAAACCAGCGATCGCCGCCATCGGCATCCTTGCTGACACCCGTAGTGGGTTGACGAATCCAGGCGACCCGCCCAGCCTCACTCAACCAGAACGTGTCGGGTGATTGGCCGGCTTGCCGGCAGGCGTGCTGATAGGCCTGGGAGGCCAGCGGTGTCGCGAGGTTCGAGTCCATGGAAAGAGTGCTTGCTTGCGGAGCCCAGCCTGGGACTATGCCCGATCCGGCGCTCCAGCGAAACTAGACCAAAGCCGAATCAGCCCGCCCGAACAGCACGGTTGCGACCGCCGGCCTTGGCCGCGTACAGGGCCTGATCGGCCAGGCGCATCAGCTCACCGCGACTGCAGTCCATGCTCACTTCCAGGGTGGCTGCACCGACGCTGATGGTGACGTGATCAAGCTCACCCGCCGCAGGGTGGCGGATGGATAGCTCGGCCACGCGTTCGCACAGCTGCCAGCCCAGCTCCAGTGCCCGGGCCGCATCGCTGCCTGGCAATACAACCGCGAACTCCTCTCCGCCTACTCTGGCCACCGCAGAAGCCTCCGCTTCAACGACCTCGCACAGCGCATTGGCGATGCGCCGCAGGCACTCATCGCCGGCCTGATGACCAAGGGCATCGTTGAAAGCCTTGAAGTGGTCGACATCGATCATCAGCAGGGACAACAGGGCGCGCGTCCGGACCGCGGCTGACCAGTCCGCGTCCAGGCTTTGCTCAAAGGCACGGCGGTTGGCAATGCCGGTCAGCTCGTCACGTCTTGCCAGCGCAGCGAGCCGATCATTGCGCTCTTCCAGCTCACGCTTGGCCTCGAGCAGTTCGTCATACAGTCGAGATTTGCTCACCGCCAGGGCAAGCTGGCTGGCAAGTTGCTTGAGAAAGTCGACATGGGCATCGCGGTAAGCGCGCGCCTGGCCGCTGGCGAGCACCAGAAAACCTTCGGCCTGGTCGCCCACGCGAAGCGGGCAGATCATACTCGACTTGATACCTTCCTCCATCAGACGACGAGTCGTCTGCGAATCGGGATGGGCCGCCAGGTAATCAGCCAGGTCGTCGATGATGCGAGGCTGACCGCTTTGCAGGACCTCGGTCAGTCCGGGGCTGCGAAAGCCGCCGACAAACTCCCGCCCCTGCACCCCGCGCTGCTTGCCTCGGCGCGACCAGATCATCCGAATGGCCAGACGCTCGCTGTCGACCAGGCCGAGAATCATGTGCTCATAGGGAACAAATTCGTGCAGGGTTTCGTAGGTATGGTCCAGCACCTGGTGCAGCTTGACCGCGCGATTGATGTACTCGGTCAGTTCAGCCAGCTTGGCCAGCTCGGCAGTGCGCTGGTCCACTTCCGCCAGCAAATCGCGCTCTCGTCGCTGTGCCCAGCGACTGCGCAGACGCACAAGGAAAAAGCCGGCAAACAGGGCCGCCACAAGCAGCGCCAGATACAAGGATGGCCGCTGGGTCAGCGCCGGCCGGACATCGAGCTCGAAACCATCACCGATCTCATTCCAGGCTCCATCATGGTTGGAAGCGATGACCTGAAAACGCAAGCGCCCCGACGGTATCACGGGGAAATAAGCCACGCGCCGGGGACCAGCCTCGACCCAGCGATCATCGAACCCTGCCAGGCGGTAGCGGAAGCTGATCCGATCCGGTGCCCGGAACGAAAGTGCGGTGTAGTGGATTTCGAGGTTGCGCGCCCCGGCCGGCAAGGACATGCCTGATCGATATTCAATCGGCTCGCCATCAAGCAGCACCCGCTCGATCAGTACTGACGGCGGCAAGGCGTGGACCTGGTCGGCCTGGGTATCAAAGACGGCAATGCCATCCACGGTCGGTATGAAAAGTCGGCCGTCTTCCAGCAGGACGCCAGCCGGCTGGGCGCCACCGTTGGTCTCGCTGGCTGGCATGCCATCGTTTCGGTCTAGCAGCATCATCTCAATGGCATCAAGCTGACCTTCGGCGAAAGCGTTCAGCGTGGCACGCCCTACTCGCATGACGCCCCGGTTGGCACTCATCCAGAATCGACCGGCCTGATCTTCAAACAGGGAGGACACGATGTCATCGGGCATCCCGTTGCTGCGATCGAACACAAATACTTGCTCGCCGTCAACTCGATTCAAGCCGCCACCATAAGTGCCTATCCAGACCAGGCCATCGGCATCTGGATAAATGACCCTGACCTGACGCCCGGAAAGCCCGTTGGTTTCGTCGAAACGCCGCCGCTCAGCGCCTTGGATTCTAAGTGCGCCGGCTCGAGTGCCTATCCAGACGCCACCGACTTGATCCTCGGTCAGAAAGAACACGTCCTCATCTTCGGTACCCGCAACCCGCTCCACTTTCGACACTGCCGGCAGGTATCGAAACACTCCTTGATCGGTTCCGACAAGGACCTCACCGTTACTGCGCTGGTATAGCGCGCGAACAATGCCCTCCCGCGTGTCCAGTTCGGGCACCAGGTGTGCCGTTCCCAGTTCGTCCAGACGAAAGAGACCGCCGCCGTGAGTGCCAACCAGAAGCTCACCACCGGACATCGGCAACAGTGACCAGATGCAGGTATTGGTCAAACCGTCGTTGCCATCAAAAAGCCGTGTGCCTTGCTGGCCAAAGTGAACCACGCCCCGACACGGCAAACCTGCCCAGACATCCCCGGACTGATCAACGGTGACGGGCAAAAACGGCTGGACGGAAGAGAATCGCGACAGGCGCAGGCCATAGGCTCGACCCTGGGCCAGCTTCTTGATACCCCGCCCAATCAAGCCGACCCAGAGGTTGCCTTCGCGATCGCTCAGCAGTGACACGGCGCCACCGGCCCGCAAGGGACTGCCCTCGGCGGGCTGCTGCGGCCGGGGAGAGACCCGGGTCAGGCCGGCCGTGCTGGTTGCCAGCCAGACGTTGCCGTGAACATCGTCGATCACCGAATAAATCCAGCCCAGGCCGTCCGGAAGATCAATCTGGCCCAATTCACCGGCGCTGTAACGATACAGCCCGAACTCTGTGCCGATCCAGCTCGTGCCATCGCGACCATGGTGAATAACGCGAACGAAGTCATCGTCGAAAGCTCTGGCCCATGCCGGCTGCCTGCAGGTGGCGTCGGCATACAGGCACAGCCCCTGAGCCGTGCCAACCCAAAGCACGCCGTCCTCGGGATGCTGAGCCAGCGCAAGCACACTCGGGTCAGGCAGCCGCCCCAGCTCGATTGATCGCAGCTCATCATCACTGAGCTCGAACAGCCCGTTTTGTGTGCCAATCCATAGCTGACCATCGAGCCCGGCGTGAATGGTGCTAACCCGGTCAATCCCCGCTCCGTCGGCAGCTGGCTGACGCAGCCAGCCGTCAATCAGCCGACAGATCCCGCCACGCTCCGCGCCAACCCAGACCACCCCCTGCCCGTCAACCGCAAGGCTGGTGTAGCGACGCCCGCAGGCCGGCTCTTCTGGAATCAGCTCCATGCGAGCGCCGTCGAAGCGCGCCAGCCCGCCGAAGGTAGCGATGTAGACGTAGCCCAACGGTGATTGCACCATGGCATTGACGGTTGACTGAGGCAAGCCATGATCCAGGGACCAGGCCTGGAGGGTGTACTGGTCGATACTGAGCTGCGGGTCGAGGGCCAGGCCACGCTGGGGTGCCTGGCCCATCAGCATGACGCACAGGAGCACTGCCGGCGATAAGCCGTGCCCTGCTCGCCAGCTCGAAGCCAATCTGCATGCCCTGGAACCTGCCAACAACCCGCCCCTTCTTCTTGCTCAGCGCCCTATACTAACGGCAATATGCTTTTCGGCGCAGTGACAGCGGTCGATTCAGCCGATCCAGCCAATTCAGACTGCACGGCCCGCCGCATGGCCGGATGCCCAGGCCCACTGGAAGTTATGGCCGCCGAGGTGGCCGGTGACATCGACCACCTCGCCAATGAAGTAGACACCGGCATGCGCCCGGGCCTCCATCGTCCGCGATGACAGCGCCGAGGCATCAACCCCGCCCAGGGTAACTTCGGCCGTCCGGTAGCCTTCCGTATCAGCGGGCCAGACCTGCCATTGCTTCAGGAGCTGAACGCAGCTCGCTATCGCCTGATCTGAAAGCTCGGCCAGCACCCGATCCTCCAGCCACAGCTCGCACCAACGCTGCACCAGGCTTTTTGGCAGCAGTTCGGCGAGGGCCGTGCGAAGCTGTGTTCGCGGCCGCTGCTGGCGCAGCATGCGCAAATGCTCGGCCAGATCCAGCTCCGGCAACAGATCAACCCGCACCGACTGCCCCGGCTGCCAGTAGGAAGACACCTGGAGCATGGCGGGACCACTGAGGCCTCGATGGGTAAACAGAATGTTTTCGCGAAACGCCGGGCCATCGGACTGGCTGACGGTATCGACGGCCACCCCGGCCAGCCCCTCGATCTGCTTGAGCTTGCGGCCTTCGAGCACGAAGGGGACCAGGGCGGCACAGGTGGGCTGAACCTTCATCCCCAGACTGCGGGCGAAATCGAAGCCAAATCCGGTCGCGCCCATGCGCGGAATCGAATACCCCCCGGTAGCGATGACCAGCGACTCGCAGCGGATTGGCTGCTCGCCGGCGCGCAGCAGGTGGGGCGGCCCGAGCTGCTCGATCTCGACCGGGGTATGCGTTCTGACCTCGACACCGGCCGCGCGACATTCGCTCAGCAACAGACCGACGATGTCCTTTGACGACCGGTCGCAGAACAGCTGGCCGAGCTTTTTTTCATGGTAGGGAATACCGTGCTTCTCGACCAGAGCGATGAAGTCCCAGGGTGTATAGCGGCTCAGCGCCGACTTGCAGAAATGCGGGTTGGCGGAAAGGAAGTTCTCCGGCTCGCTGTAGATATTGGTGAAATTGCAACGCCCGCCGCCCGACATCAGGATTTTCTTGCCGACCTTGTTGGCATGATCCAGCACCAGCACCTGCCGGCCACGCTGACCAGCGGTGATCGCGCACATCAGACCCGCTGCGCCAGCACCAATAATCAGGACATCGACCTGTGCCGGGAGAGAGACCTGTTGGCTCATCAAGCCACTCCGTCAAAAGCAGCGAGCAGCAAGCGCGCCACCTGAGCCCGCCAAACCCTCAAGGTTCAAGGAAGCGATCCTGGAAGATCGGCACCGACGGCTCTGCTTGCGCGTAAAACGACCAGTCTCCAAGTTGCCGCAATATCTGCAGCAGCGCTGTCGGCTCATGACCGACATCGTCAAGCTCAAGGTATTCATGCGCCAACTCCAGTTCATCGAGCAACTGCTGAAAAGCCCGGTTGCTCTGAAGCAGCGCATCATCCTTGCCGATGATCAAGCGAAACCGGGGCTCCAGACCCAGAGCCGCTGCCTGCTCGGCCAGGCGCCAGGGACTGAGCGCCTCGAAGTAAGCCTTATCGTTGCCATAGACTTGTTCAAAGACCAGCAATCGCTGGGGCAATGGCACGCTGCCCTCGGCCAGAAAATCCAGCTGCAGCGGCCCAGAGCCCAGCATGGAAAAGGCGGCGAACAGTTCCGGGTGAGTCAAGCCCATGCGACCGGCGCCGTAGCCGCCCATGCTCCAGCCCTCGACCAGGCGACCGGCCCGGTCGGCATGGGTACGAAAGCGCTGGTCGACATCGGCGATCAGGTCTCCGACCAGCATGGATGCGACCGGCTGCAGCCCGCTCTTGGCATCTGACCACATCCCCTGGGGCAAGCCATGCGGGAAAACAACGATCAGCGGCTGGATATCCCCCCTGGCCATGGCATTGTCGAAGTAGGTCGCCAGCCAGGGTATGCCCAGCCAGCCGGAACCACTACCGTGCAGCCAGTACAGGACGGGAAAACGGGTTGCCGGCCGTTCGGCGTAGACCTCGGGCAGATAGACGTGATAACTGACAGTGGAGCCCACAGCCTCACTGTGAAACAGAACTTGTTCAACCAGCTCAGACTCGGCAACCGGCGTAATCCACTCCTGACCGCAAGCCGAAGCGACAAGGCCGAGCAAAAGCAGCAGAACCAAAGCTCCCTGCCACCCGGGTATCGGCCGGGCTCCATCCGGCGATGGTTGTTGCTGCATGATCACCCCCGATGCCTTATCGACTGCTGCGGGGTCCCGCTTGATGTCCATAGGCTACAAATAGGCGTCAAAACAAGCATGGGCTCCGTCACGGCTCGCAGCATGAAAACCTGATGTCGGCCGACCTGGCCGAGACCGGGTAGCCATCGCAAAAACTCGATCTTCAGAACTCCCATTCTACCGAAGGTTTCAGACCGAACCGATCTCGGACAATCAGTTAGACTTGCGCGCCATGGATGCCGTGCAAGCCGCGATTCTGGCCCTGATTCAGGGGCTGACCGAATTTCTCCCTGTCTCCAGCCAGGCGCACCTGGTGCTTTACTCGCTGTTTAGCGGCACCGAGTACCAGGGCCTGGACTTCGACATCATGCTGCATGCCGGCTCGCTGGTCGCCGTGGTGAGCTACTTTCGGCGCGAGCTGTGGGCCATGGCGCGAGACTGGCTGGCTGCCCTGACCGGTGAGGCGAAAACGGCGGATTCTCGTCTGGCCTGGTGGATCATCATCGGCACGATTCCGGCCGGCATTCTGGGGCTGCTGTTCAAGGACCATGCCGAGGTAGCCTTGCGCAGCCCGCTGATCATGGGCTCGGCACTGATCTTTTTCGGCCTGCTGCTGGGCTGGGCCGACTGGCGCTGGCGCGGTGAGCGCGATGAGCACAGCCTGACGCTAAAAGACGTGCTGGTGATTGGGTTTGCCCAGGCCCTGGCCCTGATTCCCGGCACCTCGCGCTCGGGCATCACCATGACCGCGGCACTATTCCTGGGGCTGAGCCGTGAGGCGGCGGCGCGCTTTTCGTTTTTGCTGTCGGTGCCGATCATTGCCGCGGCGGGGTTGCTGGGTACGCGTGATCTGGTTCGCAATGGGACGGACACCGAGCTGGGGCCCTTGCTGGTGGGTTTCGTGGTTGCCTTGATCAGTACATATGCTTGCATTCACTACTTTCTGGCGTTTATCCGCAAGGTTGGGATGCAGCCGTTCGTGGCGTACCGGGTGATTCTTGGGATCGTGTTGTTGATGTTTTTTATCTAACTCGCTGCGCGAGTCGGGCGGAGGGGTTTACGGTTTACGGTTTCCGGGATTGTTTTTCGTCCTCTCACCGCTTCCCTCGCGGCCAATGCTGCCGAGCAGTTGTAGCCCGGGGCAACGTCCCCGGGGACCATGCATGGGGGCCACCATCGTCTTGGCAATGGCGTGGCGGGTGGCCGTCGCGACGAGCCATTGCCCGGATGATGGCGATGGATTCAACATGGGCCCCGGCCGCACGCACAGGCGGTTTCCGAAACAGGGCTTTTTGCCTGCGGCAAACCGCCCAGGTTCTCCAACCTGTGCTGGGCCGGGCTACGGGTTGATGGGTTTGACATATTTCCGGGGGGCAACCGGGCTTGTAGCCCGGGGCAACGTCCCCGGGGACCATGATTGGCGGGCCACCATCGGCTTGGGAATGGCGTGGCGGGGGGCGTCGCGACGAGCCATTGCCCGGATGATGGC
>REEQ01000102.1 GCA_007695005.1 Wenzhouxiangellaceae bacterium
TTTCGAGCCGATCCTGAATTGGCCAGCGTGCGGTGGCAGGCTCAACTGCCTTGAGCAGCTCCCAGGCGTCTTCGGCCTGTCCCCCCGCTGTCCAGCGGTCGGCCTGAATGTTGTACCAGCTTGGCGGCAGGGGAACATCGCTGCGCCCAGCCAGGTCATTGGCCGTCGCCAACCAATGGTCGGTGCTGTCGAGTTGCTGACTCATCCAGGCAATGCGTGCCCTCAGGGTTGCTACGCGAATCTGGTCTGGCGTCGCCGCCAATCGGTCGAAACCACGGATGGACTCGGCCGCCAACTCAGCGGTCTCGTCAAGCTGGCCCTGGGCAAGGGCGAGATAAGCCATGCTCTCCAGCGTGTGGGCGAGGTGATGGCGGTCGTCGTTGGCGCGGTGGTGGTCGAGTGCCTGCTGGTAGAAGGAGTCGGCCTGCCGATAGTCCTCAAGCTCGCGAAAGAGGTCCGCGATGTTGTTCAAAGTGGTGCCAAGCTGCCGATCATCGACTTGGCGCTTGATCTCCAGACTCTGGATATAGGCATCCAGGGCCTCACGGTTGGCGCCGATATGGCGGTAGGCGTTGCCCAGGTCATTGAGGCTGCGCGCCAAGCGCTCTCCGTCCTGGTGCAGGCGCGCCAAGGTCTGAGCCGAACGAAAGAAACTCAAGGCCTGTGCCGGCTGGCGCTGAACATGTGCCAGGATCCCCTGTTCGCGGGCCAGACGATACTGGGTTGGCCAATCCTCGGTGATGCCGGGCATCAAGGCAATCGTCTGGAGGTGATTCTGGGCCTCGCCGAACGCACCTTGGCGTCGGGCCAGAATAGCCAACTGAAACAGCGCCTGTGCAGCCGCCGGAAAGTCTCCTGCAGCCTGGGCCTGGTGCCTTTCTGCCTGGCAGATCTCCACAGCCACGGCCTGGCCGGCCTGGCGGGCCTCGACGCAATCGGAGAGCAGATCAGCAGCGGCCGGATTCAGACCGGCTGCAAACGCTGCAATCAGGGAAGCCAGCGACCAGCGTGCTGAGCGTGCCATGGTCATCAGTGCTCGGTGGAAAGCTCTTTGGGATTATGCCCGGCCACGACGGGCCTTTGTGAGTCGCAGTGAAGTATCCGGGCGGCCGAAGACCAGTGAGCTCAGCGCCATTGCGCTACAGGTTTCTTTCAGACCTGAAACATTCGGAGCCAAGCCGCACAGACCTTGGCGTGTAAGAGCCGATGTCCTTGCCAGGCCGCTAGCGGGCCAACGAGCAAGTGCGATAAGGCCCGGGATTCTCCGCTGAAGCTTGTGGCGATTGACCTGGCGGTCCAGTACACTTTGACGGGATGATTCGCGATAGGGCTTTTGCCAATGCGCCCGCTTCTCTTCCTGTTTTTTCTGGTTGCACTGAGTGCTTTCTTGGATACGGAAGCCGCCCGGGTCAATGACGAGCTGGTAGCTGATCACACATCGTATTTCGATCTTCAGGATGGCAAAATTCTGGGCGCAGACGCGCTGATGTTGGCGCTGCAGGAGGCGCATTTTGTCGCGCTGGGCGAATTGCACAATCGAGTGCGCCTGGGCGAGCTGACCGAAGCACTCTTGCATGAACTAAAGCCACTAGGTTTCAGCTACTTCGCTGTCGAAGTCGGGCCTCATTCCGCGCGCAGGCTGCAGCAGCTGATCCGCTCAGGCAAACCGTCGGTGTCAGCTTTGTACAAGAAGTATTCCTCGGGCTTGTTCGATCTAATTCCCATTCCTTTTTTTGCCGGCGAGTCGGACCTGGCCTTTCTTGCTGCCGCTGACACACTGGGGTTTGAGCTGTGGGGCCTGGATCAGGAATTCTATTTCTCGTATTCCTTCCTGATTGACGAAATTGCAAGACTTGCCGGTCACTCAATAAGCCGGGAGCAGCAGCGGCAGCAGCGCAGGCTGGTTCGAAGGCTGTACTGGCTCGACCGTCGGAATCAGATGGCTGAGGTGTTGGGGAGAAACTTCGAGCGCAGCTGTCGCATGCGGAGTGATCGCGAGCTGCAGGATTTTCTGACGAGTTTTTCGTCAACAGACAATCCGGATATTCGGCAGATCCTGGATGCCTTTCACACGACGCTGGAAATTTACTGCCTGCATGAGCAGGGCAATGCCGGCAACACGGCCCGGATCCAGTATTTCAAGGATAATTTCGATCGGCAGTTCGGGTACGCGCTTGGCGCCAATCCGGAGCCCAAGGTTTTTCTTAAAATGGGATCTTTTCACATGGGGCGGTGGCGAAGCCCGCTCAATTCCCATGATATTGGCAACCACGTGCATCAATTGGCACAGAGTCGCCAACAGTCCTCTGTGCACATTTACTACCTGAATCGAGTTCTAGAGGGCAGGGATGTAACGGGTCGCCCCGGCTGGGAACAGTCCATGGCATTCGTCAGCGTTGGCGAGCGGGCCCGATGGACCTTGATCGACCTTCGTCCTTTGCGGGCGCGGGTGCTGTACGGCACACTGGGTGGCAGCGACTATGAACTGCGCACCATCATGAACTATGACTTCATCATCATAGTTCCAGAGGATGAGTTCGTTGGCAGGCATTGGTGAATCCAGCATCCCTTGCCTGGCTGACCGACCCTCGCGACTGTGACAGATTTCCTTGAGCACAAAGGGATGCAAAATTCGACCCGGCTGATTCTCGTCAAGCTACTGCACACCGCAGCCTGGGCTTTCTTCGCAGGCTGCATTCTGCTCCTACCCGTCGCGGCATTTGCCGGGTACTTTGGTCTGGCGCTTGTCTTGATCTCGCTGGTCATTGTAGAAATTCTCATCCTGCTCCGTAACCGCTGGGCGTGCCCGCTGACCAATGTGGCTGCACGCTACACCAGCGATCGTCATCCGGGCTTCGACATCTATCTGCCGGCTTGGCTGGCGCAGTACAACAAGCTGATCTTTGGCAGCTTGTTTATCCTTGGTCTGATCTACACTGCCTTGAAATGGTGGGTGGAAACAGGCCGTTCGTGATGGGCATTCATTGACAGGTAACAAGCGCTTTTCCAAGATCAATGCAATGGACTCGGCCAAGCACCTCAAGGGCAGATGTTCCGATACCGAAACCATTAACCCGGCAACGAAATACCTACGGTATTCGTTGCACGGCATCTGCGACACATGTCCGTGCAGGCCATCGCTGCGCGGTCCCGGCCGCAAAGGAAAAGGCCCCGCCGCATTGGCAGCGGGGCTCTTGTCCGACTCTTGAGCGCGAAGAACCTAGTGGCCCACTAGTCCAGCTTGAAGCGGTCGGCAAACAGTCCATCAATCAGCAGGAGCTGGAAATTGACATTTTCGATCAGGCCGCTGGCTGGCACATTGATGGGATCACCAAGCAATGGATCGCACTGGCCATTGCAACCCTGGTCGCCGTAAACCACGTCGGCCAGCCCCAGATTGTTGCCGGTGTGGGCAAAGTAACTGCCGGCGGGCAGACCGTCGATGGTGTAACGCCCCTGCGAGTCGGTACGCACGGTCCCAGCCAGCAGGCCATTTGCATCAAAAACAAACACATCGACCTGCACCAGGTTCTGGCCAGACGGGCCAGTGACCCGACCACTCAGGCCGGCACCCTTGCTGAGCGCAAAATCGATATTGTCAACTCCGCCTGGACCGACGTTGAACGAGGTCCCCTCGCTCAAATCGCAAGCCAACAGACAGGGCGCGCCATCGTAGAGGGCATTGATATAGTTGTTGCCCGCTCCGCGCTGGCTGCCACTGGCGGTCGCAGCAAAATAAGTACCTTCCGGCAGCCCGGAAAGACTCTCGTAATCACCCAGGCCATCGGTAAGGCCCTGGCCCGCCAGATTGCCGGCAGCATCGTAGAAGTAAACCCGGACGCCAACCAGCGCATCCTGTGACTGGGCATCGGTGACGCGGCCGCGGATGGTGTTGCCCCGGTTGAGCACGATATCGAATCCCGCGGCACCACGCGTCTGGATCGAATCAGACCTGGCCCCGAGAACGATCGGTGTACCCAGGCCGGTGATGTCGCAGGCACCTGCCGGGCACGGCACACCGCTGTAGAGCTCATCAACCAGGCCGAGGTTGTTTTCAATCAGCAGGTAATAGGTGCCGTTGGCCAGTCCATCAAACGACCACAGACCGTTGCTGATCGAGGCGGTAAACAATTCAATGCCGTTGGCATCCATCAGCACCGCCGTGCCGTCAGGAAGCGGGTTGCCAAAACTGTCGGTTGCGGTACCGGCAATGCTCTGGCCGGGAGCAAGATCAAAATCGATTCCGCCGACGGTCGCTCCCGACACAGTGACCGTGCTGCCGCTGCCCAGAAGGCAGGGCGATGGTGAACAACCCGGGCCGCCGAAAACCTGATCGACGAAGCCTCCCACATTGGATGTACGCAGGCGGTAGTTTCCATTCACCAATCCGGTAATGGTGTACTGCCCGGCGCCATTGGTCACGGCACTGCCGGCTATGAACCCGGCGTTGTCCCAGGCGATAACCTGAACCCCTGGCAGGTTACTGCTGCCGCTGCTGACTACCCCGGCGATGGAACCTCCGGCAGCCAGCGCGAAATTGACCGATCCGACTGACGTGCTGCCGGCAATGGTGACGGCGTCTCCGCTGAGAATGTCACAGTATCCGCTGCAGGCAATGCCATCCCAAAGCTGGGAAACATGACCGGGTACATTACGGACGCGGACGAAGAAATCACCGTCTGGCAGATCGTTCACTTCATAGTTGCCGGACGCATTGGTCGGCCGTTGCGCAACCGGCACGCCAGCACTGTTATATACCTGCGCCTGGGCACCGACAGTGGGCGAACCACTGGCTGTCACGTTACCGCTGATCGATGCTCCGGGCGCCAGGTCAAGATTGTTGTTGGCCGACGTCGCGCCGGCAAGTACCGTCACGACGTTACCGTTCAGACCGTTACATGCCGTCGGGCAGGGCGTACCACCCAGGGTCTGGTCAACGTAGGCGGGGGTATTGCGGCTGACCAGGTGATAGTTGCCGCCAGCCAGGCCAGTGAAGGCAAACTGCCCTGTCGCACTGGTGGTCTGCTCAAGCGCAATCGCCCCGCGATCATCCAGCAACTGCACGGTGACGCCGGAGAGCTTGGCTGCCGGATTCAGCCGATCATGAACTTCACCACTGATGGTTGCACCCGGTGACAAATTCAGGTTAATACCCGAAACTGAAGCGCCCGGACTGAGAATCACGGCCTCACCGCGCCGAACCTGGCAGGCTGTGCCAACACAGGGTCGTCCGTCATACAGCACATCGGCATGACCGAAGGTATTGCGCGTTCGCAAATAGAACTCGCCAGGCGCGAGGTCGGTAAACTCGAAACTGCCATCGGCGGCCGACAAGGTCTCGCCCAGGTAATTGCCGATCGCGCCGTATACCTCCACGGATATATTGCCTGTCGCCACGCCTGCTACGCTGACGGTGCCGGAAATGGCCACCGAACGAACCAGCGAGAAATCGATTCCCCCGGTCACACTGCCTTCTACCACGCTGATCGGAGTGCCACTGAGCGGGTTGCAGAATGGCGTGCAGGAGCCGCCTGCATGGAGTTGATCCTGGTAGCCTTGTGCATTTCGGGTGCGAAGCGTGTAATTGCCGGTCGGCAACGCTTCAACCTCGAACTCGCCGATCGCATTGCTGACGGACTGACCAACCAGACGGCCACCCGAATCAAAGACTTCGAGCCTGACATTGCCCAGCGGCGTCTGGTCACCCTCGTCCGTGACTGTGCCGGTAATGCGGCCGCCCTGGCGCAGGTTGAAATCAATATTCTCGATATCGACTCCAGCCACGTTCAGTGCGCTGGCCGATGCGGTCAGATTGCACTGCAGACGGGGGCAGTCAAGATTGTCATAGGCCTGATCTATGTAGTTTTGACCAAATGGCAGCTGGTTACGCGTTGAGAACGTGGAGACAAAAAAGGTGTCATTGTTGAAGCCGGTCCGGCTTTCGTAGTACCCCTCGCCATCCGGAGAATCGAAACTGGCGTAATTGCCCGAGGTGCCGTAGAAGGCGATCAGTCCCTGGAGAGCTCCCGGCAGCGGCGGCAACGGCGGTTGCCCCCCGTCCAGCACCCGGCCACTGATTTTGGGTCCGCGCGGCAAGGTCGCACTGATGCCGGGCAGCACCACGCCTGCCGTCACGAACACCGTTGGCAGGTTATCCAGGTCACAGGAACCACGCGGACAGGATTGTCCACCGAATGCCGTGTCAATCAGACCCAGATGAGTTGACGTGCCGAAAGTGGCCTTGTAGGCGCCGGGCACCAGCCCGTGAACCTGGTACACACCATCCACATCCGGGAATGGCTGAAAAGCCAAACTACCCTTGAACGGCCCGGAAGCGACCCACAGCTCCAGCCGGGCGACATGAGTCTGGTTCAAAGGCATGCCCGTCTGGGCATCAATGATTTCACCGGTGAGGCCGCCCCCGAGTGGCATATTGATTTCTATGCCGCTCACAGCGCCCGAATCTGGCACGCTCAGCGGCTGACCGAAGTCGCCGCAATCGCCTGTTGTCGGACAAGTCACATCGCCAAGATAGGTGATTTGCAGGGTCGGGTCCGGCGTGGCACCCATCTGCGGAAACCGATTCGAGGCCCGAACGTAGTAAGTCCCGCCAACCAGACCATCGACAGTGAATTCGCCACTACTGTTGGTTGTCGCTGCTCTACCCCCCATCAAGCTGTTTCCGACCCAGACGGAGATGTCCTGAGCCGGGGTGCCGTCCGACGCTCTGCGCACCACGCCTGAAACGCTGACTCCCTCGTTGAGACTGAAATCCATCACCTGATTACTGTCCCCCAGGGCGACCGGATCGCCAGCCTCGGGCGAACAGGCCAGACCAAAGCACTCGATTTCCGGATGGATCTGGGGCAGTCGTTGCTGATGAAAGGTCAAGACCCAATAATCGGTATCGCGAAGGGCTGGAAAACTATAGTTGCCAAATTCATCACTGCTGGCCGTAGCAAACGTCAGTCCATCGACGGAGCTCAGTTGGACCCAGGCGTTTTCCAGGGCCGTCAGTCCATCACTCTCGGTGATCGTCCCGCTCAAACCGAATCCCTGCTGCAATTCAAAATCCAGCGTGGTGGGGATGACCGTGTTATTCAAGGCCAGGTAGGAAACCGGCAGGTCACCGCACTCTCGCCCAAAGCTGCTCGCTCCGCAATTCTGGCCGTCATGCAAACGGGCCAGCAATTGCGGCGCGCTCACCGGTGGAATGACATAGACACGATAGTCGCCCGGGGGCAGAGCGGTGAAGGTTTGAAAATTGCCACCAGCATCGCTGATGGCACCGGCGGTAACCAACCGATTGCGCGCAACGACCCGAACGTTGACACCTTCTGCCGGTGCATTTGTTCCGTCAGTGATGGTACCGCTGATCCGCACACCACGTTCGACCTCGAAATCGTAACCACTGAGGTCGTCATCGGCGGCAACGGCTATCACCTCACCGCCGTACCAGGGAGAGCAAAACTTGCTGTTTGAGCAAGGCAGATCCGGCCAGGCCCAGCGCTGATGCTCAGGGGTATTGTTGGTCTGCAGGATGTACTGCCCGGGTGGCAGGGAAATTGAATAGCTGCCATCTGCTTGAATCGAACCAGAGTAGGCGATCGTGAAATCACCAAAGGGGCGGGCAATGACACTGCCACCGTTCAGTGGATTCATGGTTCCGGCCTCGCGTACCACCCCGGAAATCGTGCCACTGCTGCCCTGGATCACGGCAGGAGCGCTTGTCGAAAGGACCGTGTTCATGATTCCATGAAGTTCTTCATGATCACGCCGGCTCAACGGGATCAGACCGTGCTCCGCTCGAGCCTGAATGGCGGCGGCCCGAGTCATCAAGGCGGCGTGGTCTTCCGCGGCAACAGTTCTCCGCCCGGCCTGGGCATCGGTCATCAAGGCATTGAAATCCCGAACCAGGATTTCCATCTCGGAGTTCATGGGGTCAACTCTGGCCTCAGCGCACAAGGTCAGAGAAACGAACAGAAAAAAACAACCAGCACATAGGCGCATACGGGTGACCCTCCATTCAGGCCGATCAGTCTGCTACAGAACAGGATTGCAGCATAATTCATCCCCTCATTTGCACTCCCCGAAGCATCAATACGATTTTCGGCGGGAAATGCTGCCATGCCGGTCGGAGAATGTCCGAATGGAGTCTATCTGAACTTACCAACGAGTTCACTGATTAGCAGACATTCAGCTTGTCTCTTTACCCAAAGAGCGCGCAGCCTGACCCTGCCGGAGCCCAACAGGGCATTGGATGATGAGGGCAGTTGGGTTACCGACCCACAGATCATCACTTTACTCTTCAACCGGCACCTGCCTGAGCAAATTTTCCCCGAACAGAGGGGCGCTCAAAGCCTGGACGATCACCTCCTCCAGACTCTGGCCGCGGCGGCTGGTCTCCTGGCGGATGCGGGCCTGATCCCAGTCCAGCATGATCCGGCCATCGAGCAGCACGATCACGTGGCTGCGCAGCTGTTCGATGATGGCCAGATCGTGAGTGGCCATAACGATGCAGCAGTTCTGCCTGCTTGACAGCTCGCGCAACATCTTTTTAAGGGCAAGGGCGCTGACCGGGTCGAGTCCGTTGAGCGGTTCATCCAGCAAAATCAGGGGTGGCGCGTCGATCAGGGCCAGCAGAATCGAGAGTTTCTGCCGGGTGCCCAGCGAGTAGTTCATGACCCATTTGTCGGTCCAGGGACTCAAGCCTAGCCGTTCTGCCTGCAGCAGGCTTTCCGCCGGGATCTCGTTCAGCCCTCGCGATCGGGCAAACAGTTCAAGACACTGCCTGCCGCTCAACAGGCCGGGCAGCTGTTCCTGGGGCACCATGTAGCCGAGTCGGGTTCGGGCCTCTACCAGCTGCTCATCAAGACTGCATCCGTCGATATATATCCTTCCCGACTGCGGCTTGAGCAGGCCGGCAATGCATTGCATCAGCGTACTCTTGCCGCTGCCGTTCGGACCCACCAGGGCAAGCATTTCGCCTCTGTTCAGGCTGAAATGAAGATCCTGAAGCACTGGCCGTTGGCCCCGCGTGATACTCAGACACTCGACATTCAGCGCGGCAGTCATCGTCGAATGGCCTTACGCAACAGGAACGCGACCAGAGCCAGCCAGACCCAGGGCGCTGCCGGTGCCAGGGATTGGGCAAGAAGCGCCCAGATCAGCACCACACTGCTGATGCGCCACTGTGGCAATCGCGGCTCGTGGCGCCAGGCCAGCACCGCGCACAGGATCAGCGTTGCCACGGCTTGAAGCAGCAGCATGGCAAGGATTGCGACCGGCCAGGCAGCGCCCAGGGCCAGCAGACCCAGAAACAGCAACAGGCCGCTGAAAACGGCAAGCACCAGGGGCCAGACTGAAAAGGCCCAAAGCAGGGGTATGGTGCTGGTCGGCAAGGCCCGCAGCAGGCGCGAGGCTGTATTGATGGCTCGCATCCAGGCCGCCCAGGCGTTGCTTGCCTGGAATACGGCCCATCCCACCAGCAAGGTGATTGCCACGCCGGCGATCGAGGCACCGACCGGGATCAATAGCAGCAGGGCGCCAATGGCCCAGCGGATTGCAGGCGTCCAAAGGACCTGCCGGAATGCCGCCCACTGCCATTGACGGACAATGATGGCTAGCGAGTTGCCTGTAGTTCTTGGCGATAGCCGTTGGATTCCTTGACTTTTGCCTGCGTCCAGCGATGTGCTTGTCGACAAGCGCAATGCTGTCAGTGTGGCGGCTGCCGGCACGGTCAGGGCCAGCAGCCAGTGGACGCCGGCTAACGGATTACTGAACCCAGGAGACAGCATCGCCAGCATCCCGACCAGCAGTACAACCTGAACCAGGCAGCTCAAACCCAGCAGCCGGGTCGAGTAGCGTCGCGCTGAATCCGGCATTGGCGGCAGTGCGGCCAGCCAACCGCTGATTGCGGCCTGCTCCTGGCGCATGGCCAGGGGCTTCAGACTGGCCAGACTCAAAACGAACACAGCCGCCCAGCTCACCAAGGCATAGCGATCAAGGGCAAGCTCGACCAGGTGGCTGGCCTGCGCAATCCTCGCCAGAACAATTGCGCCAATAGACCCCATGATCATTGCGCACGTGAGCACCAGCCAAGCCGAGAGCCACGGCTGCCGAAGCGCGTCTGCGCCTATGTTCTTTAGGACCAGACGATCAGCCTGTGCCTGGGGGTTGAAAGTGCTCGCTCTTGGCATTGACCAACTCTACCCCTCGCACAGTTACCGGTGAATAGGCTATTGGTCATTGCCTCCGCCTTGCAGACCTGTGAGATCACTGCGGTACCGATTCAGGCGCAGGGGATTCTTTGAGCTTCCTCAAACGCCTGGGTGCGTTACGGCGGTATAGTGAACCCAGACGGTCGGCCCGGCTGTTGGCAGTCCTTCGACTCGCCCGTCTGGCCTGGAATTCATTCGCAAGGAGAACTTCAATGTCACCGAAAGAAGAACATGCCGTAGTCGAACCGCTCAGCGTACTGCTGGCCAGCAGCTATACGCTGTATCTGAAGACGCACAATTATCACTGGAACGTGACCGGGCCGATGTTCACCACCCTGCATACCCTGTTCGAGACCCAGTACACCGAGCTGGCCCTGGCCGTGGACGAGATTGCCGAGCGGATTCGTACCCTGGGCGCGTTCGCACCGGGCAGCTATTCGGCCTTTGCCCAGCTCAGTACCGTCAACGAGGAGACGGGCCGCCCGGCTGCCAAAGAGATGATCGGCAACCTGGTCGCCGATCAGGAGAAGCTGGCAGCCGCGGCCCGGCAGGTAATCGAGGCCGCCGAGGCGGTGCGCGACCAGGCCAGCGCGGATTTGGCCACACGACGCCTGGATGTGCATGAAAAGAATGCCTGGATGCTGCGCAGTCATCTCGAATAGGCCTGCCCCTCGGTGCCCCTGATTCGCCCCGGTCAGGCCATTGACGAAGCTGTGCTCTCGGCCATTGCGCACATGCCTACCCGCAGTCTGTCAGTGCTGGTCGATGATGCATTCTGGCCGCGACTCAATGATGCTGATTTCATGCGCATTGCCGTCCTTCTGGCCCGGAAAAGCTACTCCGAAGGCGGCTGCCCGATTGGGGCAGTGATTGTTGAGCGGGGCTCACATCGCATCGTCGGCAAAGGCCACAACACCCTGGTTCAGGAAAACCATCCCTACAATCATGGCGAGACGGCAGCCATTCGCGACGCCGGCCGGGTCGACTTCAGCGCGACCACACTCTACACCTCCTTAAGCCCCTGCGATATCTGCGCCAGCCTGATCCAGATGCGCGGTTTCCCCCGGGTGGTGGTGGGTGATGTCAGCAATGCATCGGGCACCGAGACCCGGCTGCGGCAACAGGGTGTCGAGGTCGATGTGCTTGAAGACGCCCAAGGTATTGCCCTGTATCGACGCTTCCGAACCGAGCAGCCGGAGCTGGAATTGGAAGATTGGCGCGGGCGGGCCGCTGCAGGGCAGCTGCCTGCAGTGGGTAGCAAGCCTGATTAGAGCAACAGACTCAGTAAGCCAACAGTTCCGACAGATAGAGGCCATTGATTCGGCATGAACGGTTTATTTCTGATACTTCAGCTGCTGTTTACCAGCCAGCCGGTAATGCTGGTCAGCGAGTATGGCAGCGGCTATGTGCTGGGCTTTGATCCGGCATCGGGCGAGTCCGTGGCCGTGCCGGCGGCATTCCAGCCGGTGGCTGGTGTGCCGGGCGGGGCCGATGGCATGTTCATCGATGAAACCGGCCGTCTCTATGTCAACCGAGAGGACGGCACCGTCTTCCGAAGCGATACCACGGGAGGGATTTTCAGCTTGTTCGCGAGCTTGCCAGGTGCTGGCGATGGCTTCTTTTTGCTTGATCTGGCCGGTAACGACAGTCATCTGTTCGCCACGCGTTTTGCGACAACCGAGCTTTATCGCATCGGCCTGGCCGACGCCTCAGTCACCCTGATTCCAGGGCCTGCGACGGCGAATCGCTTCGACGGTGTGCGCCTGGGCCCGGATGAGAGGATCTATGTCGTCGACGCCAGCGATGGGCGAATCTTTGCCTGGAATCCTGCCGATCCTGGCTGGAGCGTTTTTCTGGCCGACGGCGGTCCGATAGAGGCGGCCTCACAGATCGAGTTCGGGGCCGATGGGCGCGTGTTCGTCAGCCAGACGGTGAACAATCAGCCACGCATCGTGGCCTACCAGCTGTTTGCTACGGAAGATTGGGCGGGCGGTCTGGACCCGGCCTCCATGCAGCTGATCGGAAACTATGCCGCCGCTTCAGCCGCCACCGGCATCCGCATCGGTCCTGACGGACGTCTCTATGCCAATGCCTTCAACGCCGGTGAGGTCTGGCGCTCCAACCCCGGCATCACCGCCATGGAGCCGGCAGCCTTTGTCACCGGCCTGGACCTGCCCGGCTCGATACTGTTTCTCGGCGGCGGTGGAGACAGTCTCTTCAGTGACCGCTTCCAGGCAAGTGCCGGCGCGGCCCCAAATTAAACCTGGGCTTGGGTGATCCTGGGCATGTACAGGCGGCTCAAGCGCCAGCCCCTTGCATCATGAAATAGACGAAGGCAAGGCCAAAAAACAACACAAGGTAGCCAAGCAGGTACAGCGCCAGTGCCAGCAGCGCCCGGGGGATGATGGTCCAATACCGGCCGGGGAAAAAGCCGCAGGCAGCCAGCGGGTAAAGAATCGTGATGCTCAACTGCATCCCCACGATCGCCCAGCCGTGCCCATGGGCGGCCAGGGGCAGCAAGGGTATGCTGAACAGATACCAGTGACCGTGCACGTAAAGGGCCAGCACGCAATGTTCAGCGAAGTTCCGACCCGATCTGAGAAAGAACAATCGCGACAAGGCGGCCTGGACGGGCAGCAGCAGCAGGGTTACGAAAGTGCCCATTCGGACGACCCAGCCCTGGACCGAGTTCACCGCTTCCAGCCAGGCCTGCTCCACCTCTGCGTTATCGCTGTCGGCCGCCGCAGCCGTGCTGTCGATCTCCATTGGCCAGGTCTGCATGACGAGCAGGGAGGCGGCCGTCAACAGCAGGCAGTACTTGAGCGGGTTGGTATAGGTCCGCCGACGGCCCGCAACATATTCTGAAGCCACCCGACCCGGTCGCCAGGTCAAGTCAATCATGGTGCGCGCTATCGGCAAGTCCAGCTTGAACAGCTCATCGGCGACATTGGCCAGAATTTCTTTGAACTTCAGCCGCCCGGCGCGGCTGTCCTGACCGCATTCAGAACAGAACCGCCCGCTCAGTAGGGCCCCGCAATTCAGGCAGTGTTGCGCCTTACTGTCGATGCTGTCAGTCATGCTGCCACTGTAGGGAACGGACTTGACAATGGCAAGGCTTGGGCATCGAGGGCTGCCCGGTCGGTGGTCACGCGGTGTTATTAACTTGGCAACGAAATACCTACGGTATTCGTTGCTCGCGCTTTGCGGCGCATGTCCGCAAAACGCTCCGCTTCGCGTTCCCGGCCGTACCGGCCGGGCATTAACCCGGCAATCCATTTGATTGCCGGGTTAATAGTAAGCCTGTCAGTTTTCTGATCTCACCGATGTCTCTCGCCCGCAATGACTCATGACCAACAGCACATGCAGGCATGCAGCTACTACGCGGAAGATATGGCTTTCTCGAATTGATCGCGATGAATTATTATTAACCCGGCAGTTATGTAGATCACATTCAGGGTGCCAAGCAGGCCCCGAAT
>REEQ01000026.1 GCA_007695005.1 Wenzhouxiangellaceae bacterium
CCCACAACGCTTGTGCGACGGCTGAGCGTTACCGTGTTGCCGCGTGGACCACTAGTCCCCTTCTTCGCCCTTGAGCATCTGCCGGACCCGAACCTTGCGGATTCTGTTGTCCGCCATGTCGACAATCGTAAAGATCAAATCGCCGAGGCGCAGGCTGGTGCGACCGTCCGGCAGGGATTCCAGTTGTTCCAGCATCAGACCGTTGACGGTCTTGGCGCCAGCGGTAGGCAGATCCCAGTCCAGGCGTCGGTTCAGCATCCGCACTGTCGCGCCGCCGTCGACGATCCAACTGCCGTTTTCCTGCTTGCGTATCAGCTTCTGTCGACCGCTGCCTTCGCTGGTGTATTCGCCAACGATTTCTTCCAGGATATCGTCCAGGGTAACCAGGCCCTGGATATCGCCGTACTCATCGACGACCATGCCCATCCTGCGTTCCCGGGCCTGAAACTCGAGCAGCTGCTGGGTCAGCGGGGTGCCTTCAGGCACGAAATAAGGGCGCCGGACTGCTTTCAGCAGGGAGTCGGGGTCGAGCCGGTTCTGGGCGAGGCGGGTCAGGACGGTGCGAATATGCAGCAGGCCGACGATATTGTCCAGATCGCCGCGCCAGACCGGCATGCGGGTATAGATGGACTGGGTCAGCGTTAGCAGGA
Source organism: Wenzhouxiangellaceae bacterium (assembly GCA_007695005.1). Classification (GTDB taxonomy): domain Bacteria; phylum Pseudomonadota; class Gammaproteobacteria; order Xanthomonadales; family Wenzhouxiangellaceae; genus Wenzhouxiangella. Next base: position 651 of record REEQ01000026.1, read on the forward strand.
TGTCCTCCCAGTCGTCGTCCATGTCGATGCCGACGATGTCCTGGCGCGGTACCATGACATCGTCTACCGTGCCATGCTCCAGGTCCAGGATATTGATCAGCATCTGCTGATGGTCGATGGAGATGTGGCGACCGCCTTCCTTCACCAGCGTGCGCAACTCTTCCCGGCTCAAGGCGTCGCCGTGGTTGCTGAGCTTGCGCATACCGAAGAGCCTGAGCAGTCCGTTGGCAAGCAGGTTGATCAGCCAGACGACCGGATACAACAGCTTCAGCAGTGGTGTCAGCACGTAGCTGGCCGGGTAGGCGACCCGGTGCGGGTACAGTGCTGCGACGGTTTTTGGGGCAAGTTCGGCAAAGATCAGGACGATGACGGTCAGAACCAGCGTTGAGATCCAGATGCCGGCCTCGCCCAGCAGTCGCAAGGCGATGACGGTGGCAATCGAGGCGGCGAGTATGTTGACCAGGTTGTTGCCAAGCAGGATCAACCCGAACATGCGGTCGGGTTTGGCAAGCAGGTTCTGCGCCAGGCGTGCGCCGCGGTGACCGGCCTGGGCCTGGTGGCGCAGGCGATAGCGATTGAGCGCGACCAGTCCGGTCTCCGAGCTGGAGAAAAACGCCGATAGTACGATCAGCAGGGCCAGCAGCAGGAATAGCGTGGCCAGCGAGACGCCGGTCATGGTTCGCCGTGGAATGCCTGGGTCGACATCGGGCCGCTCCAGCTTCGGTCAAGAATCACTTCCAGTACCAGCTTGCTGCCAAAGTAGGCCAGGGCGAGCGTCAGCATCGCCAACAGAGTCCAGTTGACCGCTCGTCGGCCACGCCAGCCGAACCACCAGCGCCCGCCCAGCAGCAGGCCGAACAACAGCCAGGACATCAGCGAAAGCACGGTCTTGTGTGCCAGGTGCTGGGCCATCAGGTCATCGACAAACATCAGCCCGGTCAGCAAGCTCAGAGACAGCACCAGCCAGCCGCCCAGGATCAGGCGGAACATCATGATCTCCAGGGTCGACAAGGGTGGCAGCAGCTCCAGCTGGCGTAGCGGCCGTGGGTGGCGCAGCAGGTGATCCTGAATGGCCAGAAAGACAGCGTTGATCGCGGCAATGCTAAGCAGGCTGTAGGCCAGCAGGGAGCTGAAAACGTGCACTTCCAGCATTGGTGATACCTGGGTCAGCACCATCGGTGCCGGATCTACCAGCCAGTTCAGCCATACACACAGCGCCGCACCGGGAAAGGCGATGATGCCTGCCTCGAGGTTGCGCACCCGCAGGCTGCTGAGCAGGAGCACAAGGACAATCAGCAGCGACGCCAGGCTCAGGCTGTTGAGAAAGTTGACATCGTAACCCAGCGGTCCGATGACCTGCAGCCACAGCGTCGTCGCGTGCCCCAGCGCAGCGAGCAGGGCCAGGGCGGCTCCGAGGCGACGAACCATCAAGTGGGCGTGGAAAAATCCGAGCGCCAGGGCCAGGCCAGCGGCCAGGTAGGCAAGGCCGGTAATGGCGGACATCAGGGGGATTGCTTGCACGGAGGCGGATGCTTTGTGTGGCGAGGGATCAGGGGCCAGTATAATGAACCCCAGCCTCGAGCCCAAGATATCAGAAGCCGAAGATGTTCGATCAACTGAGTAATCGCCTGACCGGAGCCCTTGACCGCCTGCGCGGCCGGGGCAAACTGACCGAAGACAACATCCGCGAGGCCATGCGCGAGGTGCGCATCGCCTTGCTGGAGGCCGATGTGGCGCTGCCCGTGGTCAAGGACTTCATCGCCCAGGCCACCCAGCGTGCTGTTGGCCAGGAGGTGATAGGGAGCCTGAAGCCGGGACAGGCCCTGGTCAAGGTCGTCCACGACGAACTCAAGCGGGTGCTCGGCGAGACCCAGTCCGAGTTGCACCTGGATCAGGCACCGCCGGTGGTCATCCTGCTGGCGGGCCTGCAAGGTGCGGGCAAGACCACCACTGCCGGCAAGCTGGCCCGCCTGCTCAAGGAGCGGCATCGCAAGAAGGTGCTGCTGGCCAGTTGCGACATTTATCGACCGGCCGCGATCGATCAGCTCGAAACACTGGCCGGCCAGGTCGATGCTGCTTTCTTCCGCGCCCAGAGCACGGATGATGCGGTTCGGATCGCCAACGAGTCCGTTGACCAGGCCCGGCGCAGCTTTGCCGATGTCTTGATCCTCGATACCGCCGGTCGCCTGGCCGTGGATGAGGCGATGATGGACGAGATTCGTCGCGTCCATGCAGCGATCAACCCGGCCGAGGTTCTGTTTGTTGTTGACAGCATGACCGGCCAGGACGCGGCCAATACGGCCCGTGCCTTCCACCAGGCGCTCGCTCTGACTGGCGTGGTGTTGACCAAGACCGATGGTGATGCGCGGGGCGGCGCGGCGCTGTCGGTTCGTCAGATTACCGGCGCGCCGATCAAGTTCCTCGGGACGGGAGAAAAGCTCGATGGGCTCGAGCCGTTTCATCCAGACCGGCTTGCCTCGCGTATCCTTGGCATGGGCGATGTGCTCAGCCTTGTCGAAGAGGTGGAGCGCAAGGTCGATCAGCAGCAGGCCAGGAAGCTGGCTGCCAAGGTGGGCAAGGGATCGAAGCGCTTCGGCATGGATGATCTGCGTGATCAGCTCAAGCAGATGGAGAACCTGGGTGGGCTGGGTTCGCTGATGGACAAGCTGCCGGGCATGAACCGCCTGCCGGAAGCGGCCAAGGCGCAGATGGATGACCGGCAGACCCGGCGGATGATTGCCATCATCAACTCCATGACCCCGAACGAGCGCCGCTACCCGGATCTGATCAAGGGCTCACGCAAGCGCCGCATCGCGCTCGGCTCGGGGACTCAGATCCAGGATGTCAACCGCTTGCTCAAGCAGCACAAGCAGATGCAGAAGATGATGAAGAAGGTCGGCAACAAGGGCGCCATGGCAAAACTGCTCAAGCGCTTGCCCGGCGGCGGTGGTATGCCCGGGGGCGGCATGCCGGGCGGTTTTCGCTGACTGACTGCAAAGCCTGGTCGGCGGGAGGGCCAGCCCGGCGGGTGACCGGGCTGGCAAACACAATCACTCGGGAATGCGCAGCACCTGGCCTGGATAGATTCGATCCGGGTGTTCCAGCAGGGGACGGTTGGCCTCGAAAATCTTCGTGAACTGACTGGCCTTGCCATAGTGGCGCTGGGCTATGGCGCCCAGTGTGTCGCCGGACTTCACCGTGTAAAAAACCGGCTCGGCCGGCTCATCCACTTCGATCGCCTCATCGACAGTTTCAACGCCTTCCACATTACCCAGCGCCAGCAGAATTTTCTCTTTTTCCTCCTGGCTGCTGGCGCGACCGCTGGTCGTGACCTGGCCATCGGCATAGGCGATCTCCAGACCGCTGGTATCAAGGCCGAGCTGGTCGGTGCGCGCCTTCAAGGCTTCCGGTTCGCTTTTGCCACGGCCGAAGAGCTTGTCGCCGGCACCCTTGACGAATTTGAATAAACTCATGTTTCATTCCTTTGTGAGATGAATGGGCAAGCATCGTGTATTCGATGTTTTGGTGGTGTTATTTCTTGAAAAGGCCGCCCAGCAACTTGCCGCCGGCTGCCGCCAGACCGCCGGAAGTGCTGCCCTGTCCGCCTTGACCGCCAAGCAAACTGCCGAGAATCTGGCCGCCAATCTGGCCGCCCTGGCCTTGCATCAGGCTGCCGAGTGAGCCCTGCAGCAGGCTCTGGATGTTGTTCGGTGTCGCGCCACCCTGTGCCTGGGCCTGCTGGCCCAGCGCGCCGAGGACGATAGGCGCCAACAGTCCGAGCAGCTTGTGGGTCTGGTTTGCCTGCAGTCCGGTCTGGCTGGCCAGCTGGGTCTCGGCTGTACCCATGCGGCCGCCGAGAATATGGCCGAGGATTTTTTCACCAGGGCCAATATTGCCCTGACTCAAAAAAGCCTGAGCCTGCTGCAGCATGCCGCCACCGGCGTGATCACGGTTGATCGCATTGGCCAGAGATTCGCAGCCCTGCTTGGACTGACAGTTGTTGGCCATCATGCCCATCAGCATCGGCAGCGCAGCATTGATCGCTCCCCGGGTTTGCTGCGGTGTGGCGGAAATTTGCTGGCTGATATTACTGATCGCACCGTCATCCAGGGTCGATGACAGCAGAGAAAGCAGGTCTTTCATGGTTGCTCCTTGACGCTTGCGCAGACCCGGCTATGGCCGCTGGCCTGACTGTGATTGTCGGCGCCAGCCGCAAGCAAGGCGACTGTTCCAACGGCGGATGATCAGTAGGTGATCTTCGGTTCAAGTTTGCCTGCTTGCTCCACCCATTTGGCAACCTGAGAGGCCTTGGGCGGCGAACGCACCAGTTTTCTTTGCTCGTTGATTTCAAGCATGCGCTTGGTCAGGTTATCCGGATTGCGACGGCGCAACTGCTTGATTGTATTGCAGTTGGCGGCTTCCAGCAGTTCAGAGTATTCCTCGCCAACGCCTGATATCCGCATCAGGTCGGCCATGTTCACCCATTTCAGCAGGCGCACCGGGCTGACGCCACATTCGGCAGCAATGCGACGCCGACCGGCGCGGGTTCGACCGTGTTCCAGCAAAAGCGCGGTGTTCTTGATGCCCATTTTCGACAGTTTCTCGGCCCGGGCCTTGCCGATGCCCTCGATATCTTCGATGTTGTAGTTCATTGCAACTGATCTCCCATAAGATTGTTGGTGGCGTCGACGCTCCGGCAGCGCAAAAGCCCTCAAGACCAGACGCTGCAAGTGGACCTCTGCCAGATTCCCTGCGTTTTCTTTATACCACCCCCGACAATTCGTGGAAAGCTTGAGCTCGACATGGTGTGATCTGGTCGGGAAATTTGGACTAATATGCCGTTTCATCAAACATCAGGTATCCGGCATGGCGGACTCCATACTGATTGGTCGCGGCGAGCAACAAGTTCACCTGCAGGCGCCTTATGGCAATCGCCATGGCTTGGTTGCCGGTGCCACAGGAACCGGCAAGACCGTCACTCTGCTGGTGCTGGCTGAAGGCTTCTCGCGTATGGGTGTGCCGGTTTTCATGGCCGACGCCAAGGGCGATGTGGCCGGCCTGGCAGCGGCCGGTACCCCGCATCCGCGGATTGATGAGCGCATTGCCTCCATCGGCATCGAGGATTATCGCCAGGAGCCTAATCCGGTGGTGTTCTGGGATCTGTGGGGGAAACTTGGTCATCCGGTGCGGGCCACGGTAACCGAAATCGGGCCAACCCTGCTGGCCCGCATGCTGGACCTGAATGATACCCAGGAAGGCGTGCTGCAGGTGGTCTTCCGCGTTGCCGACGAGGCCGGCCTGCTGCTGCTGGATCTGAAGGATCTGCGTTCGCTGCTGAACCATGTCGCAGAGAATCGGGAGACGGTCAGCACCCAGTTTGGCCTGGTCAATACCGCGAGCATAGGCGCAATTCAGCGCCGACTGCTGGCGCTGGAGGCCGATGGCGCCGACCATTTTTTCGCCGAGCCTGCCCTGCAGCTTGAAGACTTGATGCGCACCGATCTTTCCGGTCGCGGCATCATCAATATCCTCTCTGCCGAAAACCTCATTACCCGGCCACGACTGTATTCCACCTTCCTGCTCTGGCTGCTTTCAGAGTTGTTCGAGCAGCTTCCGGAAGTGGGGGATCTGGACCGGCCAAAGCTGGTTTTCTTTTTCGACGAGGCCCACCTGTTGTTCGGCGATTGTCCGCCGGCCTTGCGCCGGCGCGTTGAACAGGTGGTGCGCCTGATTCGCTCGAAAGGGGTCGGTGTTTATTTCTGCTCGCAAAATCCTGATGACATTCCCAACGAAATTCTCGGCCAGCTGGGCAATCGTGTTCAGCATGCACTGCGAGCCTTCACCCCGCGCGACCAGAAAGCGGTTCGTGCAGCCGCCGAAACCTTCGTTCCCAATCCGGCGATCAATGTGCAGGAAAAGATCACGACGCTGGGCGTCGGCGAGGCGCTGGTGTCCATGCTGGGCGACAAGGGGGTGCCGCAGCCTGTCGATGCGGCGCTGATTTCGCCGCCGCGCTGTCGAATGGGGCCGCTGACAGAAGCCGAGCGCACGCAGGTGCGCTCGCGCAGCCCGGTCGGCTCCAAGTATGACCAGACGCTGGATCGCGAGTCGGCCTACGAGATGCTGAAGGCTGAAGCAGAAGCAGCGGCCAGGGCCGCCGAGGAGGAATCGGCCCGGCTGGCCGAAGAAAAGGAAGCCAAGGCGGCTGCCCGCAAAACAACAGCCCCTCGACGCGGCAATCGGCAGAGCACTGGCGAGGCTTTTATCAAGTCCACCGTCCGCACCATTGGAAACAGCGTGGGGCGCGAAATTTCACGTAACCTGATGGGCGTCCTGTTCGGCAAGAAGTAGGTCCGTGAACTGGACAGCTGCGGCACTGCCGGGTTAATAGTCAGGACTTGCGCGCTGCGGGCCTGGCTTGCCGCCGCGATTTCAGTCAGCTGGGCGCTGGCCCACTAATCGGGGTTGCAGAACTGCTCGTAGAGCTCGGCCATGATGGCCTGAACTTCGACGCTTGCCAGCGAGTAGTGAATGGTTTGCTGCTCCCGCCGGGTTTTGACCAGGCCACTGTTGCGCAACACCGCCAGGTGCTGTGACAGGGCCGACTGGCTCAAGGGCAGGTGCTCGTTCAGCTGGCTGACCGACATTTCGGAGTCCAGCAGGTGGCACAGGATCATCAGGCGATGCGGATTGGCCATCAGTTTCAGGAACTGAGCAGCCTGCTCGGCATGCCGCTCCATCTCCTCCGGCGGGGGGCGTAGACGCTTTCTGTAGTTGTCGGCGACTTGGTCCATTTTCTAATTATGTAACAGTTCCGAATGAATTTCATCCCCTGCAAGGGTTTGCAAGGGAGCAGGATGTCCGTTGAGCTGGCTCAAGCTACAATAGGAGGCTTTCATCGTCATTCAGCCGCCATGAGTCAGACCGCCGAAAATCTCTCCAGTGCCACTGATCAGGCCAGCGATGCCCCGCTGCGTTTCGTCACCGCAGCCAGCCTGTTTGATGGTCACGATGCCGCGATCAACCTGATGCGCCGGCTGATCCAGGCTGAGGGCTGTGAGGTCGTGCACCTGGGTCACAACCGCTCCGTCGCGGATATCGTCCGCGCGGCGATCTGCGAAGATGCCGACGGCATTGCCATCAGCTCCTACCAGGGTGGCCACAACGAGTTCTTCAAGTACATGGTCGACATGCTGGCCGAGCAGGGCGCCGGCCATATCCAGGTGTTCGGTGGCGGCGGCGGCACGATCACGCCGCAAGAGATCAGGGCGCTGCAGGCTCAGGGGGTCAATCGTATTTATCACCCGGATGACGGGATGAAGATGGGGTTGAAGGAGATGATCGGGGATTTGGTGGCGCGAACGCGGGAGGCGCGTGGCGCGCGGAAAAGGAAGGATGGGAGAGGGGAGAGGAAAGAAACCGAGGGGGATCTCGGGATTGCATTGAAACTTTCCGAGATAGAGTCAGGGGTTGTTTCAGAGCATGAGTTGGCGCAAATTCGGCGGCGGGCGAGCGAGCAGAATGCCGTGCCGGTTGTGGGGCTGACCGGTACCGGTGGGGCTGGCAAGTCGTCGGTGACTGATGAGCTGATCAATCGTTTTCTGCAGCATTACCCCGAGATGCGGATTGCCGTGCTGGCGGTGGACCCGACCCGACGGCGCACCGGGGGTGCCCTGCTGGGGGATCGCATTCGGATGAACACGCTGCGCTCGGAGCGGGTGTTCATGCGCTCCATGGCCACGCGCCGGCAGCATCTGGCCGTCTCGGAGGTGGTCGGCGACAGCCTTTCCCTGCTCAAGACCGCAGGCTTTGACCTGGTCATTCTCGAAACCGCCGGTATCGGCCAGTCCGATTCCGAGGTTGTCGATCTGGTTGATTTCCCGGTCTATGTAATGACCTCCGACTATGGCGCGGCCAGCCAGCTGGAAAAAATCGACATGCTGGATTTTGCCGAGCTGGTCATCCTGAACAAGTTCGACCGTCAGGGTTCGATGGATGCCTTGCGAGACGTGCGCAAACAGTGGAAGCGCAACCGCCTGGCTTTTCAGCTGGCCGATGAGGATGTGCCGGTGTATCCGACGATTGCCTCGCAGTTCAATGATCCTGGGGTTAGCTGGATGTTTGTGAATCTCTGCCGCTTGTTGCGGCAGAGCGGGGAAAAGGGGGAGAAGGGAAGCGGGCAAGAACAAGGAGGAATAGAGAGTTTTGGGACAAAACGGTGTGATTTTTCTCCCGCGGTGGCGTTGGCAGACCGGGCGCCGAAGCCGTCGGTCCTGATACCGGGCAAGCGGGTGCGCTACCTGGCCGAAATCGCCGAGCAGGGCCGCGGCATCAACGAAGATATTCTGAAATGGGCCGAAGAAGCCCGCCGAGCCCAGCACTACTTTGAGGTTCTGCGCGAACTTGACCCCGCGCTCGTTACCGAACCACTGACATTCTTGTCCCTCGAGGAAATGGAAGGGAAGAACGCTAGCGCCAGCGGTGCTGAAGAAACTTCCTCTACCCTCTCCCCTCTTCCTTTTTCTTTGCTCACCCAACGCTACAATGAAGCACTGAAGTCAATCCCCGAACACGCTCGCGATCTTCTCCGCGGCTGGCCCGCGCTGAAGGCCTCCGTCGAAGCCGACGAGTACAGCTACGAAGTGCGCGGCAAGACCATCACCGGCTCCAACTACCGTGAATCGCTGTCGCGGTTGCAGATTCCCAAGATCGCCGCACCACAGACCTCGGACTGGGGTGATCAGCTGGTGTTCCTGATGAAGGAGCACCTGCCCGGTCACTACCCCTACACCAGCGGCGTCTACCCGTACCGCAGGACCAACGAAGATCCGATCCGGATGTTTGCCGGCGAAGGCACGCCCGAGCGCACCAACCGGCGTTTCCATTACGTCTCCGAAGGCCAGCCGGCCAAGCGCCTGTCGACGGCCTTCGACTCGGTGACCCTGTACGGCGAAGACCCGCACGAGCGTCCGGATATCTACGGCAAGGTCGGCAACTCCGGCGTATCCATTGCCACCCTCGATGACATGAAGAAGCTTTACTCGGGCTTCGACCTGTGCGACCCGACCACCTCGGTATCGATGACAATCAACGGCCCGGCGCCGATGTTGATGGCGATGTTCATGAATACCGCCGTTGATCAGCAGGTTGAAAAGCACCTGCGCGAATGCGGGCATTGGGAACAGGCGCAGAAACGGCGCAGCGAACTGCTCGCGAACGATTTGCCCGAGTACGGCGGTCGGATGCCCGTGACCAACGACGGATTGGGGTTGGGCCTTCTAGGTGTTACCGGAGATCAATTGATCGACGCCGAGACCTACCAGAGGATCAAGGCCGATACCCTGAAGGTGGTGCGCGGCACGGTCCAGGCCGATATTCTCAAGGAAGACCAGGCCCAGAATACCTGCATCTTCTCCACCGAATTCGCCATGCACATGATGGGCGATATCCAGCAGTACTTCATCGACCACGGCGTGCGCAATTTCTACTCGGTCTCGATCTCCGGCTATCACATTGCCGAGGCCGGCGCCAACCCGATCAGCCAGCTCGCCTTCACCCTGTCGAATGGTTTTACCATCGTTGAGTATTACCTGGCCCGGGGCATGGACATCAATGATTTCGCCCCGAACTTGTCGTTCTTCTTCTCCAATGGCATGGACCCGGAATACACCGTGATCGGGCGGGTCGCTCGCCGGATCTGGGCGCGGGCCATGCGCGAGCGCTATGGTGCCAACAAGCGCTCGCAGATGATGAAGTACCACATCCAGACTTCGGGACGCTCGCTGCACGCCCAGGAAATCCAGTTCAACGACATCCGGACCACGCTACAGGCTCTGTACGCGATCTTCGACAATTGCAACAGCCTGCATACCAATGCCTACGACGAGGCCATCACCACGCCGACCGAAGAGTCGGTGCGTCGTGCCGTGGCCATTCAGATGATCATCAACAAGGAGCTGGGGCTGAATTTCAACGAAAACCCCTGGCAGGGCAGTTTCATCGTTGATCGCCTGACCGACATGGTTGAAGAAGCCGTTTACCAGGAGTTCGAGCGCATCTCCGAGCGCGGTGGCGTGCTGGGTGCCATGGATACCATGTACCAGCGCGGCAAGATCCAGGAAGAGTCGCTGTACTACGAGCACAAGAAGCACGATGGTTCACTGCCGTTGATCGGCGTCAATACCTTCCTGCCGCCAGAAGGCGAGGCCCAGGAGGGGGGCGAGATCGAGCTGGCCCGCTCCACCGAGGAAGAAAAGCAGCAGCAGGTTGCCAACGTGCGCGCATTTCAGCAGCGCAACGCCGAGAACTCAGGGTCAGTATTGAAGAAGCTTCAGGATGTGGCCAGAAAGCGCGGTAACACCTTTGAGGCGCTGATGGAAGCGGTCAAGCGCTGCTCGCTGGGGCAAATCAGTCATTCCTTGTATGAGGTAGGTGGGGAGTATCGTCGGAACATGTGAGTGGGGAAAGGTAAGACGCAAGAGGGCGGGGTGCTGACGGAAGGCTGATGGGTGAGTTGAGCTTCAGGACATTGTTTTCGGCGTTGAATACCAGCGGTTGTCGGTATGTGATCGTTGGTGGTTTGCGGTGATCTTGCATGGTCATGCCCGTTTGACTACCGATACAGACCTGGTCGTGGATCTGGCTGCCGGTGAATTGTCCAACTTTCTGGATGTGCCGGGTGGTCTTGGATTCAAGCCGAGAGTGCCGGTCGAGCTTCAGAATTTGCAGATGCCGAGAAGCGCAGTCATTGGCAGCAGCTTTGGTCTTCGGTCGGCTCGATTGGCTGATCCAGCGTGGTTTCCGCCGCAACCCGCTTGCCGACCGATTGATTTGACGGGTTCTTCGGCGCGCAAGACCTGGCCCTGGCGACAAGCCGGCATGAGCTTGTGACAGTCTCCCCTTTGGGCTGCTATGCTCAGGCCCAGCAAAAGAGGGTTCCATGGATACGCTGCAACTGCTGATCAGCGGTATTGCCAACGGCTGCATTTACGGCCTGATCGCGCTCGGCTTCGTCTTGATCTACAAGGCGTCCGAGTCGGTCAACTTCGCTCAGGGCGACATGATGATCCTGGGCGCCTTCCTGGCCATTGCCCTGATCAACACCAACCAGGCTGATCTGCCGTTTCTCCTGGGCCTGGCCATCGCCGGACTGAGTTTGGGCGTGTTCGCCTATCTCCTTGATGCCTTGCTGCTGCGGCGGGTGTTCGGCCAGCCACAGTTGACCATGGTGATCCTGACCATTGCCTTGGGATTTGTGTTGCGCTTTGTCATCGGCGCAATCTGGGGCCATGACCCGGTCGGTCTGGAAACGCCGATGGCCGGCCAGCGCATCAGCATCGGCAGCTTGACCGTGCCGGTGATCGATGCGGTGATCATCGGCACAACGGTGTTCCTGGTCGCGGTGCTGTGGCTGTTCTTCGCCCGCACCCGGCTCGGCCTGGCCATGCAGGCCAGCAGCCAGAACCAGATGGCGGCCTATTACATGGGTATTCCGGTCAAGCGCGTAGTGTCCCTGGTCTGGGCCATGTCGGGGGTGATGGCGGCGATTGCCGGCGTGCTGTTTGCCGCCAAGGGCGCAGTCGAGCCGGCGGCCGGTCTTGTATTCGGCATCAAGGCATTTGCCGCAGCCGTCATCGGCGGCATGGGTTCTTTGCCAGGCGCCCTGGCCGGCGGCTTGCTGATCGGCATCATGGAGCCGTTCGCAGGTCGCCACCTGCCCAGTCACGTGGCCCAGGTCTCGCCTTATGCCCTGATGCTGCTGGTACTGATCTTGAGGCCCAGCGGCCTGTTCGCCCAGGTGCGAGCGAAGAAAGTATGAAGCCTAGGTTCAAGACCAGCTACGACGCCGATATCGACCGCTTCCAGGGGCGCTGGCATCGGGCCCAGTACCTGCTGCTGATCGTGCTTGCCGTGGCCGCACCCTGGGTGCTGGGCAGCTATTATGTCGGCGAGCTGAGTTCGGTGCTGGTCTGGTCGCTGGCCGGCATGGGCGTGATGCTGCTGGTCGGTCATACCGGCCAGGTCAGCCTGGGGCATGCCGCGTTCATGGCAATCGGTGCCTTCACTCACTTAGCCCTGATGCTGCGTGGCTGGCCGTTTCTGCCGGCACTGATGGCAGCCACCCTGGCCAGCGGCATCAGCGGCGCACTGCTGGCCCTGCCGATCCTGCGTTTGAGCGGCATCTACCTCGCCATTGCCACCCTGGCGCTGGGCGTGCTGGTTGAAGACCTGGCCATTGTCGCCGAGCCGATCACCGGCGGCGTGCGCGGCCTGGCAGCGCCACCGATCGAACTGCTTGGCATGACCATCGACCGCCATGGCACACCGATTGCCTTTTATTACCTGTGTCTGGCTGTGGTCGTGCTGGTCACCCTGGTTTATGTCAATCTGCTGCGCTCGCCGACCGGCCGCGCTTTCATTGCCGTGCGCGACAGCGAGATTTCAGCCCGCGCGCTGGGGGTGAACATCACCCGCACCAAGACCCTGGCTTTCGCCTTGTCCTGCGCAATCACCGGTCTGGCTGGCGCGCTGTATGCCCATCTGATCCAGGCGGTAAACTTCGAGAGTTTCCTGGTGATCATCTCCATTGCCCTGTTGCTGCAGGTCATCGTCGGTGGCCTGGGCTCCATTCACGGTGCCTTTTTCGGGGCCGTGGTGATTGTCGCCTTGCCGCAGGTCATCGCTATCAGCCGGGATGTGCTGGCCGATGTCGGCATCCGTGTGGCTGCTTACCCGGGCCTGGACATGGCCGTGTTCGCCGTCATCATCATTGTCCTGATGGTGCTGGAGCCGCGCGGCATCTATGGCATCTGGCTGCGCGTGCGCACCTGGTTCCAGCTCTTTCCGCTCTACCGCAAGGGCATGTTCCGCCGTGCCCGCAGCTATCTGAAGACCGAGCGGCTGA
>REEQ01000144.1 GCA_007695005.1 Wenzhouxiangellaceae bacterium
CCGACCTACGGGGTGCGCGTAGGCCGGGGCAACGTCCCCGGCGGGCCATGTGCGGGGTGTCTCCGGCAATGACTACGCTTGATCAAAGCCCGGTAACCCACGAATTCGGTGTGGCTTAGAAGCGGTGGGTGACGGTGGCGGTGAGGCGGTTTTCTCGGTAGTCGAAGCGGCCGTCGGTGGAGTCACGGTAGGTGAAACGGTAGTCGACGGAGGCCGAGGTGCGACGGGCGAGTTCGCGGCTGATACCCATTCGCAGGCTGAACAGAGAGTCGTCACGGTCGACGATGTCGGCAAAATCGGTTTCCTCGTAGCGCGCGTCGCCGTAAACCTTCATCCTCGGCGAGGCCTGCCAGTCGGCGTTCACCACCAGGCCAAAAGAGCTTTCGCGCCGGCTGGTGCGCTCGAATTCGCGTCTCTGGTTGTAGAAGCGGAATGTGGCCTGCGTGCGCGGGCGGGCCAGGGCGGCACCGGCTTCGAAGCGCTTGCGCAGGAACGCGCCAACCAGCAGGTCCGGCTCTTCGAAGATCGGATCGCCGGTACCCGGGTCGAACACGGGCAGGCCGTCATCGTCGATCAGCTGCCCTCGCCTGCCGCGACCGACGGTGGCCAGTTCTTCCGAGTAACCGGCAAACAAACGGCCATCACGGATGCGGTGCTCGAAGTCAAGCCCGAAGGTGGTACCGAAGTAACGCTCTCCGACGAAGGCTTCAAGAAAGGTTCTCGGGCCCGGCTGAAATGTGCCGCCTACCCGCCAGAAGGTATCGCTGGGTCTTGCTCGGGGCGGGTCCTGCTCGAAGCTGTTGTTCTCGTCGCCAACGGCGGCGAAGGCGCTGAAGCGATCGGTGACATTCCAGCGTCCCAGGGCTTCGGCAGTTTGGAAGGTAACCGATGAGCCATCGTCGAAATCGGTTTCCTCGCGGTCGAAGCTCAGCTCCCAGCCGAAGGTGGAAAAGGCGCTGCCGCTGGTCAGATCGACCATGAAACGATGGCTCTGGCTGTCGATTTCGCGCAGTTCGGATACCTCGTAATCAATGCGATCGTAGGCGTAGCTGGCGCGCAGATCGGCCCAGTTCTGGAACCGATGCAGGTAGGTGGGCGATATGCCGAACTCCCAGACATCGGTGCGATCAACGCCAACGTTGATGATGTCGCCACCGGTGCCGGCGCGCGAGCGCAGCCGCTGGTAGTAGCGAGTGGACGCGTCGATGAAAAAACGGTCGGGAACGGCATCGAAGCGCAGGGCGCCGTTACCCTGGTGGAAGACGTCGTTGAAGTCGCTGTTGTCCCAGTACACCAGGCCGAGCAGATTGTAGTCCAGCAGGCCGCGAAAACGCAGCGTGCGAGCAGACAGCTCCAGGCCGGCCTTGAGCTGGGTAACAAAGTCATCGTCGCGCTCACCAGAAGGGGCGAGTGCGATGTTGTCGGAGTAGATCTGGCTCAGCCCGACCGTTGGGCGCAATTCCCAATCTACCTGCTCGGCGGCGGCGGGCAGGATGATCAGGGCGGCTGGAAGGGCCAGCCAGCGCAGGTGCTGGACGGATCTCGAGACGGGCTTCATTGGATGCTTCCCTCGTTGTTCTTGTTGTTGCATCGGTTCGATCAGAATCGGGATTCCGGAATGACGATGACATCGCCCGGCAACACCGCTACATCAGCACTCATGTCCCCGCGGTTGACCAGGTCGTTCAGGCGCAAATTGAACTCGCGGCGTTCGCCGTCGATCACCCGGATCAGGATGGCGCGGTTGCCGGCAGCAAAGTCGGTCAGGCCACCGACTGCAATCATGACGTCGAGGACGGACATGCCGTCACGATAGGCCACCGCGCTGGGCGACATTGCCTGGCCGATGACTCTGACCTGCTCGCGCTTTTCCGCTTCGGCCACGCTGGTAACAATCACGGTGACGCGCGGCTCGCGGATGAATTCACCCAGGGCCTGCTCGATGTCGCGAGCAAGGCGGGTGGGCGTCTTGCCGGCCGCCTGCATGTCTTCAACCAGCGGCAGGGTGACTTTGCCGTCAGGTCGAACCGGGACGCTGGCTGACAGATCGGATTGCTGCCAGACCGAGATATTGAGATTGTCGCCGGGGCCGATTACGTACTCGACCATGGAGCGCTCTTGCGGCGTGACTTGCGGCGCCGGCGGCAGGTTGGGGCCAGTGGCGCAGCCGGCCAGTAGCGCCGTCAGACCGAGCAATGCAGCGATCTGGGAAAAAACAGCCAGGCACCTTGCCCCCCCGCGATGGACCAGTGTTTTCAAGGTTTGTCTCCGGTAGTCATGTGGTGATGCTCGTCAATGCGCATCAGGGTAGCCGATTTGGACAATGATGGGGAAGCCAAGACCCGTCGGCGGGGGCAGCACAGGTTGGAGGGGTGGTGCGGTTTGCCGCAGGCAAGAGGCACCGCCCCGGAAACCGCCCGCGCGCGTCCCCGACCCACGGCCACCGCGTAGGTCGGCCTTACACGGCCGACGGTCCATGCCAAATCCATCACCACCACCCATTCGCGTGCCCGCCACCGCGTAGGTCGGCC
>REEQ01000001.1 GCA_007695005.1 Wenzhouxiangellaceae bacterium
GGCGCATGGCGAAACTTGGGGCGCGGCACCAGCGGCGGATTTGCCTCACGAATGGCCGGCGCCGGCGTGCTGGTCGGTGTGGTGTCGGTATCGTTCTTCGTCGGCGCCGCAGTGACGCTGATCACCTCCATGGCTGAATTCGATATCGCCACCATGCCGGAAACCTATCCGCCATCAGCCATGTTCTGGGCCCACTATGCCGGCTGGGCCGTCGCTGCAGCCGCAGGCCTGATGCTGCTGGCCCAGTGGCCGGCCTGGTCAGGCTCGAAATGGGGTTTGTTGCGGCGCCTGCACTTTCTGCTTTTTGCCCTGGCCACCGCTTTTCTGGCGGTGATGCTCTGGCAATGGAGGGTCATCGGGGCTCCGGTGGTTTAAGTCAGCGTGACTCGACCAGCCTGGTGATCACAGCCTGCAGCTCGCGGTTGAATGCATCAGGCTCGGCCATGTGCAGGAAGTGATCCGTGTTGTCCATGATCACGGCTTCGAAGCGGGGCTGGTGCTCCTGATTGCCTTCGACATCGGTCGGCCAGATATCCGCGTTGATGGCCACCACCGGCACATCCAGGGCAGAGAAAGCCGACAGTGCCCGGCCGCTGATCATGTCGGCGAGCATGTTGCTCATGGCACTGATTGCGACGTTCGGTGGTGCCGCCGACATGTCGGCAGTCACCCAGTCGCGCAGTTCGGCATTGGTTGCATCAATGAACATTTGCGGAACGAACTGTCCTGCACCGTGACGGAAATCCTCGCGCAGCGGCCTGATCCAGGCTTCAGACTCTTCTTCGCTCATGGCCTGACCAACATCCTGGAAAGTATCGACCCCGACGATGCCAATCACCCGATCAGGCATCAGTTCGGTTGCTTTTACGCTGACCGGCCCGCCCATGGAATGGCCGATCAGGATGGCCTGGCCGGCATCCAGATCGTCAAGCACCGCCTTTACGTCCTGACCGAAGGCAGCCATGGTGTAGTCGTCACGGTCCAGACCAGAATGACCGTGACCGGCCAGATCGATACTGACAACCTTGTGAGCACTCGCAAAATATGGAATTTGAGCGCGCCAGTATCGCGCATCGCAGCTCCAACCATGAATGAACACCAGGACAGGCTCACCCTGACCCGTGACTTCGAAAGAGATCGGCACACCGTCGAATGATTCGGTCATCCGCGGCCATTGCACCTCGGCACTGGCCAGACTCGCCAATAGCAGCACCACGGCCATGGTCACCAGCCGTATTGAAGGAATATTCATATCGCTGACTCCCTGTCACGAGTTCAGTCTTCCCGCTCCCGGACATCATGACACAGCCGCACAACGGGGACAATCTTAACCCCAATCAGCAAGGCCGGTCCTGTGCGATGAATCCGCCCATTTTCAATGCATGGTCAAGGTGCTAGACTGACCATGCTGGTCGAGTTCGTCGGCACGCTGGAGACCTGATGGGCACGGTAAGCAGCATTGAAGAAAAGGCCATAAGAGCGACTCTCGACCGTGCTGCCGACGCTTTGCGCGACAAGGATCTCGACGCACTTTCACTTTGCTACTTTTCCGATGTCGAGATCTTCGACATCGGATCCCACTCGACCGGGTTCAGACAGCTGCGAAAATTGTTGAAATCCTGTTTCCCCTACTTCCCCGAACCCATCGAGATTCAACGCAGGAACCTACGGATCATCTGCAGTGATGGCGTGGCAGTGGTCACCAGCCTGACCCGCATGGATAGAATGAAGACCGACCACCCTTCTGGTCGGGCCTGGACTCGCACGACCACATGCCTGAAAAAGGTCAACAACGAGTGGAAGATTTTTCACGAGCATGCCTCAATGCCTGTGGACTGCGCCCAGGATCGAATCGACTACCTGTTTGATCCCGACTGACAGGTCCTGGCCGGTTGCTATACTTCCCTTTTTGAGACTCCCACGGAAGCTCCCATGAATGAAACCGCCCGTTCAGGTGCCGATGCACCCGTGATCCGTGCCCCGCATGGGCTCACCCTGAGCTGCAAGGGCTGGCACCAGGAAGCCGCCCTGCGCATGCTGATGAACAACCTCGACCCGGACGTGGCCGAGCGACCACAGGATTTAATCGTCTACGGCGGCACCGGCAAGGCGGCCCGCAACTGGGATTGCTATCACGCCATCATCCGAACCCTGCAACGACTGGACAACGACGAGACACTGCTGGTCCAGTCCGGCAAGCCGGTCGGTGTGGTGCGCACTCACGACCAGGCTCCGAGAGTCCTGATCGCCAATTCCAATCTGGTGCCGCGCTGGGGCAACTGGGATGTCTTTCGTGACCTGGAAGAGAAGGGTCTGACCATGTATGGCCAGATGACCGCCGGTTCATGGATCTACATCGGCTCGCAGGGCATCGTCCAGGGGACTTATGAGACTTTTGCCGAACTTGCCCGCCAGCATTTTGGCGGCTCGCTCAAGGGCAAACTCACTGTCACCGCCGGACTGGGCGGCATGGGCGGGGCGCAGCCACTGGCCGTGACCATGAAC
>REEQ01000101.1 GCA_007695005.1 Wenzhouxiangellaceae bacterium
GCCTGAAAGTGCCGGTGCTCGACGAGCAGGGGCTTGAGGATCTGCTGAATGAATAAGCGAGCGGGTTTGCTCTCGATCAATCAAGCCGCGCAGATTCGCACTAGAATGTAGCTGAAATCAAACGAACGGTAGCGAGGCCGATCCCGGCCAAGCCTGCAGGAGGAGACTATGACTGAGAACATCAAGGAAATCCTGGTCCCGGTTGACGGCTCGGTGAACTCGATTCGAGCGGCGCGCTTTGCCATGGAAATGGCTTCGGCCATGAACGTGGGCGTGCGCCTGTTCTACGTGTTCCCGGCGGCATCGGTCGAAATCATCGGCATGGCCGGCATGTCACGCGCCGACATTGACCAGGCCGCCCAGGCCGCGGCTCAACGTGCCTTCGACGAAACCCGCGAAGCCCTGGGTTCGGACATGATCGAGCAGGTCGAGCAGGAAACCTCGATCGGCGATCCGGCCGAAGAGATCATTCGCTATACCGAAGACGACCAGACAGTGATGGTGGTACTGGGTCGTCGCGGTCTCTCAAGAATGAAATCACTGATGCTGGGCAGCGTCAGCGACAAGGTCATTCGCCACGCACGCAGCCCGGTCACGGTCATTACCTGATCCGGGCTGCAGCCCGCGCCCGGCCAGGCAGCCTCGCCATCATGGCGGGGCTTTGAAACCAGTCGGGAGTTGCCCATGCGCTTGTTCCTCATCGTACTTGTTCTCACGGCATCACTCGTTCCCGCAGCCCGGTCGGCCTGGGAAATCGAGGAGCAGCTGCTTGACCGCGGGGCCGGCTTGTCGGTGGCGGCCATCGACGCATGGCGGCTGAAGTTCGAGGGCGATGTGCTCGACGGGGATCCGGCCGTGCTTCCCCTCCGCTTGCCGGGTCGCGCGGTGAAGCTGGCCGAGCGTGAGCAGCTGTTGTACAGATCGGCCAATGATCAGACCTGGGTTGGCCTTGTGGCTGAAGACGGTACCCGGCTCGTATTGACTGTCCGCCAGGGCTGGATGGCCGGCAAGATCTTCGCCCCCGGGCAGTCCTGGGAAATTCGTCCAACAGCTGACTTCGGCACCGTGCTGATGCTGCTGGATGATGCGCGCTTTCCCGAGTGTTCCGGGGCCGAAGCGCCCGATAGCGACTTTCGCCGCTCGCAGTCGCGGCCACAGCCGGCGAACCGAAAGGCGCTGGTCGGGGCCGCGCCGCTCGTTTATGGCCCGGATACCGTCCGAATCGATACCCTGGTCGCCTACACGCCTGCGGCCAGAGCCCATCTGGGGGGCACTGGCCAGGCCGAGGCCTTCTTGCAGCTGGGCGTGGATTTGACCAATCTGAGTTTCATCAACAGCGATGTCGACGTGGTGTTTCGGGCTGTGCATTTTGCCGAGCTGGCATCGCAGGAAAGCAGTGTCTGTACCGGCACTTCAGGAGATTTGCTGGCAGCGCGCAACAATGCCAACCTGAGGAATCTTCGCACTCAGTACCAGGCCGACCTTGTGGCGATGATCACCATGGGCAGCTATTGCGGCTGTGCCTATGTGCAGCGCGCTCCGGGGCCTGGTTTCCACGATTTTGCCTACCAGGCCACCTCGGTGAGCTGCGCAGTCGGCAACCTGACCCTGGCCCATGAATACGGCCACAACCTCGGCATGGAGCATGATCCAGCCAACGGCACGGCTCCGGAGAATGCCTCCTTTCCGTACGCCTTTGGTCACTTCGTCAGCGGTCGTTTTCGTACCGTGATGTCTTATTCCAATCAGTGCAGCGGCGGCTGTCCACGCCAGACCCATTTCTCCAACCCCGATGTCAGTTTCTCGGGCCAGGCCACCGGCATTGCTGGCCAGCGCAACAATGCCGAGGTCGCTCGCCGGGTCAGCCCTATTGTGCGTGACTTCGAACTGCCGGATGATGAGCCGATGCCAGAGCCGCTGATCGAGCCGGCGCGAGTCGATATTCTGACCGGTCCCGGCGAGACTGGATACCTGCAGTTCAGTTTGATCAATGCCGGCAATGGCAGTTTCAGCTTTCAGTTTGAGAACGGAAACGGCGGCCCGGCAAACCACTCACCGGAACAGGCGGCGATCAGTTTCTCATCCATCCCTGCCGACGCCACTTCGAGTAGCCCGAGCGAGCTGCGGCAGCAGACAGGCTGCGATGCAGTCTCCGAGATTCCCTGGCTTGTCTCGCTCAATCCCCTCTCAGGCAGTCTGGCAGCCTCCGGATCGCAGCTGTTGAGCCTTGCCTTCGACGCGACCGGGCTGGCTGCAGGCAGCGTCCATGAAGCCACCTTGTGCCTGCGCATCAACGACCCGCGCATTGCGTTGATCGAGATTCCTGTGCTGCTGGACACCAGTGCTCCCGATCCATTGTTCACGGACGACTTTCGGGAATAAGTTGCTGACTTTCAGCCGGCTCGCTCCTGTATCGGTCGGAGCTCTTTGCTGTTGTAAACTCGGGCCTTGATGACGCAATCTCCCCAATCAATGAATGTGCCCAGAGAAGCCGATGTCCTGGTCATAGGCGGTGGTCTGGCCGGCATCGTGTGCGCTCTGGAAGCGCTGCGAGCGGGCCTGTCTGTGATCCTCGTCGACCGTGACAGCCGCGATCGCTTTGGCGGTCTGGCGCTTTGGGCCTTCGGCGGCATGGCTCTGGTCGGCACGCCGCTGCAGCGACGGATGAAGATTCCCGACAGTCCCGAAGCCGCCCTCGATGACTGGCTGCGTTTCGGCGAGTTGAACCCCAATGATCACTGGTCGCTGGCCTGGGCCAGGCACTACGTCGAGCGTTCCCGCCCGGAGGTGCATGACTGGTTGGTCGAGCAGGGTATAGGCTTCATGCCGGCGGTGAACTGGGTCGAGCGCGGGCGCTTCGGCGACGGCAACCGCTACCCGCGCTACCACATCGTCTGGGGCACGGCCCGCGAGCTGGTGCGCTGTCTCGGCGGCGCGCTGATTGCTGCAGGGCAGGGCGGTCGTCTGACCCTGCTGCACGAGCATCGGGTGACGGAACTGCTGCGCGACCAGGGCCGGGTCAGCGGCGCGCTGGCCTGTGCTGAAGCCGATGGTCGCGAGCTGGAGTTGCTGGCAACAAACGTGGTGCTGGCAATGGGCGGAATCAACGGCAGCCACGCCCAGTGCCGGGCCAACTGGCCATCCGGCCGGCCTGTTCCTGAGGCCATGCTCAACGGTGCCCATCCGTTCGCCGACGGCAAGTTGCACGGCTTTGCCGCCGGCAAGCTGGGCGCACAAATCGTCAAACCGGGCGAGATGTGGAACTACGCCGCCGGCTTTCGGCATCCTTTTCCGCACTTCGAAGGGCATGGGCTGTCCACCATTCCTTGCAAATCAGCCCTGTGGCTGGACCATCGCGGCCACCGCATCGGTCCGGAACCCCTGGTTACCGGCTTCGACACCCACTGGCTTTGTCAGCGCGTGGCCGAGCAGGAAAAGCCCTGGACCTGGCATTTGCTCAACTGGCGGATCGCGGCGAAGGAGTTCGCCATCTCCGGCGCCGAGCACAACCCCAATATCCGCGACAAGCGTTTGTTTTCCTTCCTCAAGGATACCTTGCTGGGCAACCATCGCCTGGTTCGGCAGATGCAGCGCGAAAGCGATGATTTTCTGGTCGCCGACAGCCTGGCCGAGCTGGCCGGGCAGATGAATGCGCTGACCCGCAGCCACGATATCGATCCTGCCGTGCTGGAAGCAACGGTGAATGCCTTCGACGCCAACTTCGGCAAAGGCAGCAGCCTCAACAACGATGCCCAGATCCGGATGATTGAACATGCCCGCCAGTGGCGACCGGACCGCTTGCGCACCTGCAAGCCGGCACCGCTGAGAAAGAAAGGCGCGGGCCCATTCATCGCCATTCGCATGCAGCTGATCACGCGCAAGAGCCTGGGTGGGCTGCGCACTGACCTGGACAGCCGCGTGCTGGACGGCACCGGAGTGCCGATTCCGGGGCTTTATTGTGTCGGCGAGGCCGCCGGTTTCGGTGGTGGCAACAGCAACGGCAAGCGCTCGCTGGAAGGCACGTTTCTTCCCGGCTGCATCCTGACCGCCCGCGCCGCAGCCCGGGCCCTGGCCAACGGTGGATGACAAGGAACAGCGAATGATTCGATCTTGCCCGGCGACACCCGATGATTACCGCGAAATGGCCCGCCGCTGCCTGCCGCGTTTTCTGTTCGATTATGTTGATGGCGGTGCTGGCTGCGAGCAAACACTCAAGGCCAACCAGTGCGCCTGGTCCAATGTGCTGCTGCGTCAGCGCGTGCTGGTCGATGTGTCCGCGATTGATACCGCCGTGTCCCTGGCCGGGGAGAACTGGGCCATGCCGCTGGCCCTGGCACCTATCGGTTTGGGCGGGATGACGGCCAGACGTGGCGAGGTTCAGGCGCTGCGGGCAGCGCAGGCCGAGTCCTTGCCTTTTACCCTGTCCACGGTCGGAGTTTGCGGACTCGATGAACTTGCAGCCACCGGTGCGTCGTTCTGGTTCCAGCTCTACATGATCCGTGATCGCAGCATCGTCGAGGCTTTGCTGGCGCGGGCCTGGGAGGCGGGTTGCCGCACCCTGGTCTTTACCGTGGATCTGCCGATGCCGGGCTCACGTCATCGTGATATCCGCAATGGCATCGGGGTGCCCGGCCTGCGGCCCAAGCTGTTGAAGATCGGGCAGATGGCCAATCGGCCGGGCTGGTTCTGGGATGTGGCTCTGCGTGGCGGCCCTTTGAGCCTGGGCAGCATGACTGAACATGTCACGGCCGCTGGCGATCCGGACGCTTTCCGGCGCTGGGTCGATGAGCAGTTCGACCCCGGCGTGACCTGGACGGATATCGCCTGGCTGCGCGAGCGCTGGCAGGGCAGGCTATTGCTCAAGGGCATTCTGGATGAGGAGGACGCAAGGCAGGCGGTGGATGCCGGCGCGGACGGTCTTGTCGTCTCCAATCACGGGGGGCGTCAGCTTGACGGCGTCAGTGCCACGGCCAGCGTTTTGCCGGCCATTGCCGAGGCGGTGGGCGAGCGCATCGAAGTGCTGGTCGACGGCGGCATCCGTTCCGGTATCGACCTGTTCCGGGCGCTGGCCCTGGGCGCCGACGGGGCGCTGATCGGGCGGCCCTGGGTCTGGGCCCTGGCGGCCGGCGGCCAGGCGGCGCTTGCCCGGATGCTGGCCAGCTTCCGTGACGAGCTGCGTATTGCCATGGCGCTCACCGGCGTGACTCAAGTGGCCGATATCGGCCAGCATTGCCTGCAAAACCGGCCATCGTCTTCAGACACCAGAAGGAATTGACCATGTCGAACGGCGCCCAAGCCCTGATGAAGACCCTGGCTGATGCCGGCATTGAGGTCTGCTTCAGCAATCCCGGCACCAGCGAAATGCACTTTGTCGCCGCGCTGGACGACGAGCCGCGCATGCGGGCCGTGCTGGGCCTGTTTGAAGGCGTGGCCACGGGCGCGGCCGATGGCTATGCCCGCATGGCCGACAAACCGGCGGCAGTGCTGCTGCATCTGGGCTGCGGCCTGGGCAATGGTCTGGCCAACCTGCACAATGCGCGCAAGGGCAAGGTACCGGTGCTGAACATTGTTGGAGATCATGCCACTTACCACATGGCACTCGACGCCCAGCTGCAGTCCGATATCGAGACCGTAGCTCGGAATGTCTCGCCGGGTTTCGTGCGCACCTCCATGCACACCGAAGACCTGTGCCGCGACGCAGTCGAGGCAATCCAGGCCGCCCGCGGGCTGCCCGGCCAGGTTGCCACCCTGATTCTGCCGGCCGATGTCTCCTGGGGCGAAGGCGGCGTGCCGGCCGCGCTACCGCCGAAGTCTGAGCCGGCGGCTGCCGACGATGACACGATTGCGGCCATCGCCGAGGCCATTCGCAGCGGTGGCAAGGCAGCGCTACTGCTGGGTGGTCAGGCCCTGCGCGAGCCGGCCCTGATCGAGGCGGGCCGGATTGCCGCCAAGTGCGGGGTGAAAGTGTTCTCCGAAGTGTTTCCGACCCGGCTGGAGCGCGGTGCCGGCCGGCCGCCGGTCGAGCGCATTGCCTACCTGGCCGAACTGGCCAGCCTGCAGCTTTCTCCCTGCAAGCACCTGGTGCTGGTCGATGCGAAGTCACCGGTTTCTTTCTTCGCTTACCCAGGCAAGGCCAGCGAGCTGGTACCGAAAGTCTGCCAGGTTCATACCTTGACCCGTCCGGATCAGAGTGCCCTGGCCAGTCTGCAAAAACTGGCCCGCGCGCTGGATGCTGACAAGGCCGAGCCAGAACTGCAGCCGGCAGTGCGCCCCGGTCGGCCCAGGGGGCGGCTGAGTGCGGAAAAGATCTGCAAGGCGGTCGGCGAACTGCTGCCGGAGGCGGCCATCATTGTCGATGAGGCCAATACATCCGGTCTGATGTTGCCGGTGATGACCGCCGGCGCCCCGGCTCATGACCTGATCACGCTGACCGGCGGGGCGATTGGCCAGAGCCTGCCGAATGCGGTCGGTGCCGCCATTGCCTGCCCTGATCGGCCGGTACTGGCCCTGGTTGGCGACGGCTCAGCCATGTACACCATCCAGGCGCTGTGGACCATGGCACGGGAGGAGCTGGATGTCACCGTGGTGGTGTTCAGCAATGCCGCCTATTCCATCCTCAACGTTGAGCTGGAGCGCGTAGGGGCGCAGAACGATGTCGGGCCAAAGGCCCGGTCACAGCTGGATCTGACCGGTCCAAATCTGGATTTCGCCCGCCTTGCCCAGGGCATGGGGGTGCATGGGGTCCGCGTCGATACCGCTGAGGACTTCTGCAAGGCGCTGGAATACGCGCTCTCCCATCGGGGTCCACACCTGATCGACGCCAGAATCCCGGAGTCACTCAACCGCACCAAACGCCGCATCCTGCCCTGGCTGCTGCGCTCCCTGCCCAAGCTGCCAGCACCCCTGGCCCGGGCACTGAAGAAAAAACTCGCCCCGTAGCGTTTTTGCGTGCTTGGTTCCGAGACTGACGCGTTCGCACGAAGGGCACAAAGGAGGCACGAAGAACACGAAGCAAGGATTAAGGAGCCTCTGAACGATTCTGCGCGGGCGCGGTGCCGGGCTGATATTCAGAAGCTCCTTAAGTCTTTTTCCTTCCTGCTTGCGCCTATGCCCGAAACGCAATAATCAGCGATCTTCGACCAGCGTCTGAATCGCCGGCGGCAGTTCGAACAAGGCCGGGTCCGGACTTTCCAGCTTGAACTCGGTCATGGTCAGTACCTGCTCCTGGCCCATGGTCTGGACGCGGGTCACGGTCGGGACCAGGAAGCCATGCATTTCCTTGTGCTCACCCAGTAGTGTTACCGTCTGCATTTCACCCATCGGCGAGCTCTCCGTACTTTCCGTGGCGATCAGCAGGCCGGACTCGACCGCATAACAGTCAAAGGTCTGGCGGCCGGAGCGCCATTCCAGCTTGACCCGATAGCACGCCTGGTCCATGAATTCGGTCAGTTCAACAGTCGTTGCCGATTTGACGAACTCGGGGTCGCGCAGCACGGCCGCAGGCACCGAGCTCTCGGTCAAGGCCTCAAACTCCTCCCCTTCAATCAGGCGCGGACCCATGAACGGATCGATGGACCAGGCCAGGTCCGGGCTGTAGCCGGTCTTGATTGTTCCCATGCCAGGCAGTTCGATCTGGACTACGCGCTCGGCCGGCGCGCGGGAGGCTACCAACAGATCGCCGGTAATACCGACCGCCGGCATCGAGAAGCTGCCTGTCATGATCGCATCGGCCTGGGCTTCCAGCGCCGCACGGCCGCCCACCGTTTCTATATGCCGGTCGATCAACGCGCGGGCGTCAGGTAGGTCATGGTCATCGGCCATCGCGGTCATGGACGCGGTGATGGCAACAGCCAGAAGGCCGAGGCCGGTGGATTTCAGTGTGCTTTTGAACATGATCTTGCTCCTTCGAGGTTGAATAAACAGGCTTAATGGATTTCGTTGGCGAGCCAGTCCAGAGCCGCCTGAATCACTGGTGAGGGTCGCTGGGTCAGTACATCAGCGCTCAGGTCGACCGGGGTATCGGGGATGGCACCCAGACCCTCGATGCGGCGTTCCAGGCTGTCGCGATAGTCGGCAAACGCGTACATCAGGACATCGCCGCTGGCCAGCGGCATGACCTGAGCCGGCAGGGCCATGCCGGCAGATCGCTCGCCGAAAAGACGCGCCCGGCCGGTGGCTTGCATGCCGGCCGCAAACATTTCCGATGTGCTGCCGCTCATGCGGTCAATCAGGATGGCGATGGGTCCGGGGAAGGGCGTCAGTCGTGTGCCGTCCATGGCAACCCGGCGCGGCATGACTCGGAAATCGATATGGCCGTCGCTGCGCATCAAGGTGCCCAGAAGCGCGGTTTCCTGGAACAGGTCGGCGGCCAGTGTGACCATGGTGGGCAACACGCCACCCGGGTTGCCACGCACGTCCAGAATCAGGCCGGGGCAGGCAAAGATTTCGTCGCGATGGGCGCGGAACTCCTCTGGGAGGGCCGGCACCCAGCTGGAAAAGCGCACCAGGCTGATGCAGCCGGCCTCGGTGTCCAGCTGCTCAAGGCCGAAGTCAAAAGTCATCGGCGGCAGATTGCCGATCTGCACGGCACCATGGGATGTGGCCGATCCGAGCAGGCTGACTTCGTGTAACTGGTCGTCAGTATCCAGCAGCCGCAGGAGGATTTCTCGCTCCGGTCGAGTATGGGTGACCCGGCCAAGCAGGCCGTATTCAAGCAAGGTCATGCTGCGCCGCCGATCAACCGGGTCCATGATCGACTCAAGCTCTTCGAGTACGGATGCCATCTCGACTTGATCAACCTGAACCAGGCTCCAACCGGGCGCTATACCGGCTGCCTCGGCGGGGCTGTCGGGCTGCACTTCAGTCACCCGTACCACGTTGTCGACGACGCGTACCGACAGGCCGGTCGCCGACCGCGGTGCGCCAGGGGGAGCATCCGGACTGTCGGACGCTGGGCTCTCGCTGAGATCCGCCAGCTGTTCGTAAGCGTCTGAGGGAATGACAGCGAAGTGTGACTCGCCGATCAGCTCGAGCAAGTCCTGCAGCACGGCGCGCAAGCTCGCAAGATCCTGAGCTTCAGCGGCTTTTGGCCGCAGTTGCTCTCTAGCCGCCTGCCAGTCGCCCTCAATGCGTTGGAAATCGAAATACTGGGCACGAACTTGATCCCATACCTGGTCAAAACTCTCCAGGGCTACCGCCTGGTCCAGGCCAGGTCCGGATTGCACTTCCTCGCGGGCGCTCGCAGCGGAGACCGTAAACAGAAATGCGGTAGCAAGCACCAGCAAGAACATCTGCAAGGACCGACTGGAATACGGTTGCAATCGATAATGAAGTCGCTGTCTGCTGTTCATCATTTGAATTCCTGTTGTCAATGTTTCTTGTTCGTTAGCCGCCAAGCCAGTTCATCACCAGGAAGGTACCGGCAGATCCGATGATCGCCCCGGCAACCGTTGCTGCCGGCAGCAGCCAGGCCACCTGCCGCTGCGCACTGGATATCTGATCCGAGCTGATAACCGTGGCGAGAATCTGCTCGCGTGGTAGCTCAAGCACGGCCGCCAGCGAAGAGACGCTTTCGTTCGAGGCCACGTTCTGGTTCTCGACGCGCTGCACGGTCCTCAGGCTCAAGTCCGCAATCTCGGCCAGCTGCTGCTGGGTCCAGCCACGTTGCATTCGCAGCTGGCGAATCATGTCGCCGCGCACATCCATTAGCTGCCTCCCCCGAACAAGCCCGCGGCAAGGTAGCCAAAGATGCCACCGATGACACCGCCGACCAGGGCCTGGAGCGCCAGCTGCCAGCGATATCTCCGCCAATCAACTTCCCCGGTCTCGGGGTCTACCGGTATCGAGGCATGACGGCCCTGGTCGGAGTCAATCAGGTCTCCATCGCGGTAGAGCTGCACTTCAAACAGCCCGGTTTTGAACTCTACGATGCTGAAGACGACCTTGTATTCGTGGCCGCGGTGGTTGAATTCGTGCGGTGTGGAGCGGCGCAGACTGAGTTTGGACGACACGATCTCGCCGTCCAGTTCGACCTGCTCACGACTGGTCCAGGCCGAGCCCCACACGCGTATGGTTATGTCGTCGACATCGAAAAAGCACTCGATGCCCCGCTTGAAGCTGATCTTCATGTTCGGTGGCTTTCCCGACTGCCGGGGTTCTGATGCTGGGCTCATGGTGATGCGCTCGGGCTCGCGGTGCAAGTGAAGATAGTCATATTGCACACCGAGCCCGCCCGGTCGCGAACGTCAGCAGTGCGCCAAGTCGCATGGCTGACATGCGTCACTGGTACGACAGAGTTTATTAACTAGCTGATTTAAGGGGTTTTATTGCCGCAATATTGCGGGTGCCTCAGCAAAGCTTCGCATTCTTGCCGAATGCTGATCCGGCAAGCCGCAGTCGGGTGGCGAATGATGCTGAGGGCCTCGCCACCCGCCACCGCGTCGAGCTGAAGCGGTATTTTTTCTCCCAACCCAGCAGGCGCGCTGAAGCGTCTTGCTGGCCAGCCTGGCGATTGCGGGTGAGTCTGTGGGACGAGTGGGGAGGAGAGGCAGGTCCTGTCAACAGCAGCCCCCTGCGCAGCAAGGGGCCGTGCCGTTGAGCTAAAACCGATATCGCACACCCAGATCGAAACTGCGCTCCGGTCCGGCATAAATGCCCTGTCTCAAGCCGGCGATGTAGCGTCGGTCGAACAGGTTCTTGACGCTCCCGAACATCTGAAACTGTGCAGTGATGTCATAGGCTGCCGTCAGATCGATCGTATAGTAGCTTGGTATCAGGCCACCCATGTTGCTTGTCGGGTTGATTTCCGTGCGATTCATGCCATCGCCGAATACCTCATCAGTGTAATTGAACAGCAGGGCTGTCTGCAGTCCACCGGTTCGATAGCTCAGGGCGAGGTTGGCTGCCCACTTGGGTGAGTAGGGCAGGCGATTGCCGTCGAGTGCCTCACCGGGTCGATCTTCGCCGAACCTGGCGGTCGGGACCCAGGTGAGATTGCCACTGAGCCGGAACCCAGAGCCGATCTCGTAGCCGAGCGAAAGCTCTGCGCCCTGGATCAATGCACTGCCCTCATTGGGAGCGCGAATACCCGAGATGCCGGGATCAACCTGGTTGGAGAAATCCATTCGGAAGGCCGTCAGCTCATAGTTGAATCTGTCAGTGCGGCCACGCACGCCGAGATCAATGTTTAGCGATTTTTCTGCTTCCGTTGGAACGTCATCGGAGCCGACTACGCTACCCACCAGCGGCGGCGCAAAAGCCACGTAAACGCTGCTGTACAGTTGCGCGGCCGGGTTTATCTGGAAAGTTGCGCCAATACCTGGCAACCACTCGGTGTTGCTGAAGGTATCCACCGGCTCGACTGCCTGGCGCAGATCGTTTCGCTTCTGCTCATAGGTTTCAACACGCAGACCTGCCGTCAGAGACAGGGCCTCGCTGACATCGAAGCGGTTTTGGGCGAAAAGTGCAAGACTGTCAGCCGAATCAATGCGATTGCGCAGCAGGGCACCAGCCGGGTTGCGAGGTGTGGCCCGATCGGCACGAACGGTAACGTCGAGCATTTCCTCTTGCATGTAGCGCAAGCCGAACTGTGCCTCATTACCCAGTCCAAATGCGGAATGACTCAGAACAAATCGAGAGTCAAGGCCATATCGTTCAAAGGAGCGATTGTTGCCCTGAACAGTATCGGTGTAGTTCCAGACAGTCAGTCCATCGGCATTCGTGGTTGTGCCATCGACCAGGAAACGCCAGTAATCGCGGCTCATTTCGCTCCAGTAGACGACTGTCTGGAGGCGCAGGTTTCGACTGATTTCCCAGTCGTGGTTAACATCAAAAGCCAGTCGGTCGGTCAGGAAAAAGTCATCCGGCGCAGGATTGAAGCTCGCGCCAGCGTTGAACGCATCTTCGAAGAAGCCGCGATAGGAGATGTTGGCATCGTTCTCATAGTAGGAGAACTTCACCCCGACGAAGTGGTTGTCGCCGATCGCAGTGCCAGTCTTGACCATGATGTCGGTCATGTCCCAGCCTTTGTCGTTCCAGCCATCACTCCTCGCTCTGGTGGCAATGACACCGAATCGCGACTGCGCCGATGCTGAGCTGGCACCGATATCGACGCTGGCTTCACGGGTATTCCAGGAGCCAAATCGGCCGGTAAGGGCTACGCCGTCCTCAGGTGTTCTGGTCAGGAAATTGATTACCCCACCGATATTGTTAGGGCCAAAGCGCAGCGACGAGGCGCCTTTCAGTACCTCAACGCCCTCCATCCGCTGGACACGCGGGTTGAAGTAGCGGGCGTTGCCGACGAAGATACCGGGCTGGACAGGCACGCCATCCTCCAGTACCAGGGTCTTGTAGTCTCCGGCGGGCAGTCCTCTGACGCCGATGTTGGTGACCACGGCACTGTCTTCCTCGCGCTTGATGTAAATGCCGGGCACGCGCCTGAGCAGGTCCTCGGTCGAGCGCGGTTGCACCTCGTCGATGTCTTCCTGAGTAATCGTGTAAACCGCCCCCGGCGTGAGGGAGAGGCTCAGGGGCGTGGGTGCGACAACGCGTATTCGCGGAAGGTCGAGGGAGGCGAGCCACTCCAAGCTCTGGAGCTCTTCAGAAAGCTCATCGCTTCTGTCATCTGCGGCCATCGCCGGGGCGGATGAGAGTAGTAGCGCGGTTGAAATGGCGAGAGCGAGCCGGGAGGTTCTTTGAGACTTTATTCGCATGAGATCAACATTCCCAGAGGTGCTGTGCAGAAAAAAGCGTATTGTAATGAGAATGATTTGCGTTAGCAATAGTTTCTGCGGCTTTCTTGTTCGCGTTGCCCGAGTTCAGGGCGTGGCCCCGAGTGAATTCGCTCTGCAGTTCAGAGAGATATCGGACGCTGCCAGGGGATGGCGATCATGTCGGGATTTGCTATCGAGCGTGCCGGTTTTGACGGGTCGCTTTCGATCGTTCACATTGGCGGAGGACGAGCATGTCTTCAATGTGATGCAAGCGCAGGTCTTTCGGGGGATGGTAGTGGTCCCTAAACCTGCTATTAACCCGGCACCAATGTAGATCGCATTCAGCCGCAGTAGGTTGAAGAATCAATAGCACCTGAAGATCCATAGTCCAGGCGTGCAGAATGGCGCCATCGGAGTCGATTGCAGGGTGCCGAGTGTCCAAGCACTGCCAATGCTCTTGCTCTGCAATTGAAAAGGCCTTGCGCCGCCGAAACAGTCGCAAGGCCTTGATTTTTCTGGCTCCCCGGGTCGGATTCGAACCAACGACCTAGTGATTAAC
>REEQ01000055.1 GCA_007695005.1 Wenzhouxiangellaceae bacterium
CGACCTGCATGCGCCGCCAGCGGTTGCGCAGGGCAATGGCCACGGCGCGCTTGGCATCGGACTGGCCGATGATGTGACGGTCCAGTTCCTGGACGATTTCGCGGGGCGTCATCTGGCTCATGCAATCAATCCGTGCTCAGGGTTTCAACGGTAAAGTTGTGGTTGGTGTAGATGCAGATCTCGCCGGCAATGGTCAGGGCCTCGCGGCAGATCGCTTCGGCGTCCAGCTCGCTGTGGCGGAGCAGGGCGCGGGCGGCTGATTGGGCAAACGGCCCGCCGGAGCCAATCGCGATCAGGTCGTCTTCCGGTTCGATCACATCGCCATTGCCGGAAATGATCAGCGATGCTTCCTTGTTGGCCACGGCCAGCAAGGCTTCCAACCGGCGCAGCAGCCGGTCGGTGCGCCAGTCCTTGGCCAGCTCGACTGCGGCCCGAGTCAGATGTCCGGAATGCATCTCGAGCTTGCTTTCGAAACGTTCGAACAGAGTGAAGGCGTCGGCCGTGGCACCGGCAAAGCCGGCGATGACCTGGCCTTTGTACAGCCGGCGCACCTTGCGTGCGTTGGCTTTCATGACCGTGTTGCCCAGCGTCACCTGGCCATCACCAGCGATGACAACCTGCTTGCCTCGGCGCACCGAGACGATGGTTGTGCCGCGATACTGTTCCATCCAGGGGCTTCCTGTTTCTGCCGTGAATCGCCAACATGGGGGCAGGCCAGGCCCAACCCAACCGCTCGGCTGCTCCCCCTTTCCCCTTTTCCCTATCCCCCTTTTCGCTTCTTCGCCCGCGGGTGGGCCTGGTCATAGATCCTGGCCAGGTGCTGAAAATCCAGATGGGTATAAATCTGGGTGGTTGACAGATTGGCGTGGCCCAGCAGCTCCTGGACTGCGCGCAGATCACCCGAAGACTCGAGAATATGCGAGGCAAAAGAGTGGCGCAGTTGATGGGGATGCACGCGCTGATCCAGACCCTGGCGCTCGGACCAGTAGGCGACTCGCTTCTGGATGGCGCGAACGCCCAGTGGTCTGCCCTTGATGCTGGTGAAGATTCTCCCCGCTGTCTCGTTCGAGATTGCCTGCATTTGCCGCCAGCGGTCCAGCGCGGCCAGGGCGTGTCGGCCCACCGGCACCAGGCGCTCGCGCCGGCCCTTGCCGAACACCCGGGCCAGTCCCTGGCGGCAATCGAGTCGGTCCCAGCTCATTGCCGCCAGCTCGCTGACGCGAAGGCCGGAGGCATAGAACAGCTCCAGCATGGCGCGGTCGCGCGTGGCCAGTTCGTCTTCCTCGGGAATGTTGAGCAGGGCCAGCACTTGATCGACGTCCAGCGGTCGCGGCAGCGGCGGCCGAAAGCGGGGCGCGCGGACGCCGGCCAGCGGATCATGTTCGACCAGTTTCTCCCGGCGCAGATAGCCGAACAGCCGTCTGAGCGCCGACAGGGCGCGCTGGATGCTGCGCGGATTCAGGCCACGGCGATGCTCTGCCGCCGCATAGGAGCGCATTGCGACCGAATCAACCCGATCGGGGCTGTCGATGTCCTGGCTCTGGCACCACTGGGCAAAATGCGCCAGATCGCGCCGGTAAGCGCTGCAGGTGGCCGGACTGAGGTTGAGCTCATCGGCAGCATGAGCCAGAAAGGCGTCTATGGCCTCGGTCAGCGCGTTTGCGCCGGCCCGCTTAGGCGCGTTTTCTGCGCTCACTGTCCGGCAGGTCCAGCCGGAAGGCGATGGTTTCGGCAAGCAGCTCCAGAAACAGGGTGCCCATGCCAGGCGCAAAACGTTCCACCGATCGGGCGCCTATCGCCAGCAGACCGCTGCCGGCAACCGGGACCAGCGCGGCCGAACCAATTGGCTCGTCCAGTTCTCCGAACAGCCAGTCAAGCTTGCTGCGGGTCAGGCGGCCGCACTCGATGCGTCCGCGCGCCAGTGTGCGCTCGAACCATTCCGGTTGATTGTCGGGATGCAGACTGACCCGCTCCAGAGCAGCCAGTGCGCTGGCGCCTTCAGTGAGATGCAGGGTGACCAGGTCGGCATTGAAGTCAGCGATCAGTTTGTCGAACATCTGCTCCAGAAAGGCCGGAATGGAGCGGCGAGCCATCACCTCCAGGGTCAGTCTGTGAAGGCGCCGCATCAGGCGTTCATTGTCGCTGGCAATGCCGGTCAACTGGTCGAGACGCTGGCCCAGTTCCGCGTTTTGATCGCGCAGGCGCTGGATCTGATACCCGATCAGGGAGGCGGCATTGGTCTCGTGCGGCAGGTTCAGGCCGTCGAGCAGTTCCGGGTGTTCCAGGAATACATCAGGGTTGGACTGGAGCCAGTCTACAACGTCACTTTTCTCAGTCATCGGATCGATGGTGTCCAGGGTTCAAGGAATCCGTCGAAGACGTGGCGCGCCGGTCCGGTCATGGTGACCGACTCGCCAACGCCCGGCCAATGTATCACAAGCTCGCCGCCGGGCTGGATGACGCTGACCGGACTGTCGGCCAGACCGTCGTGAATATAGGCAACAGCGGTGGCGCAGGCGCCGCTTCCGCAGGCAGGGGTCGGGCCGACACCGCGTTCATTGACACGCAGACTGATTCGGTTTCTTGTCTCGCCAAAGGCGAGGTTGATGTTGGCGCCCTGCGGCAGGGCGGGGTGGCCCTGGAAATGCTCGCCCAGACGCACAACCAGGTCAGCATCGGCCGCTGCCTTCAGCCTGAGTACCAGGTGTGGATTGCCCATCGATACACCGCGTACCGGGTACGCCCCCCCGTCGATCTGCTCGGTCCATTGATCCGGCGAGGTGGCGCTGCCCCAGGCATCGCTGGCAAAGGCAGGTTCGGCCAGACTGACGCTGAACTGGCCGTCATCGCTGCGTCGAACGACGACCAGGCCGCCGTCGGTCTGCAAGCTGGTCGATTCGCCGAGCTCGCCGCGTTCGTGCAGCCATAGAGCAACTGCGCGCATGCCATTGCCACATTGCTCGGCAAGGCTGCCATCGGCATTGTGAATACGGACCCGGCAGGCGGCGCCCGTATGCTCTGCGGTAATCAGGACCAGGATCTGGTCGCAGCCCACCCCCAGGCGGCGATTGGCGAGACGACGCAGCCAGTCGGACGAGGGAGAAAACGGCTGAGTTCGCGCGTCAATCAGGACAAAATCGTTGCCCAGCGCTTCCAGCTTGCTGAAGACCAGACGGGAATCCGGCTTCATTGCGCCAGGAGACCGCGAACCAGCCAGTGACGGTCGCTGGGCCGACTGATCTTTAGCCTCTCCAGTCCGGCAGCAACCAGCTGATCGCGCACCTCGTCTGCGGTATAGGCAGCCAGCAGGCTGTTGAAAAAGTCCTCGCGCAGCACGGTCGGTGCATCGGCAGCGTGCTGATCAACCACAGCCCTGGCCTGGTCATGGCTGCCGGGTCGATGCAGATCCATGATCTGCACCGCGCAACCCGGTGCGCCAAGCGCCAGTACCGACTGCCAGAGAATGGCAGGATCCGGAAGATGGTGCAGCAGGCTGTTCGAAACGACCGCGTCGTAACGCAGGTTCGGCCGTCCTGCCGGCAAGTGTGCCTGGACCAGCTGGATGCGCTGCTGCAGGCCGGCCTGGTCAACGGCTTCATGCGCAAGGGCCAGCATGTTGGGTCCGGCATCCAGACCGGTGATCTCCCAACCGGGCAGGGCTTGTGCCAGGCGCAGGCAGATGTCTCCCGGGCCGCAGCCCAGGTCAATCAGTCGGCCCTTGGGCTTAAGCGAGAAATGCCCTGTGAAATGATTGACAAATATCTGATTGGGTTCGGAAAAGTCGGCCTCGGCATAGGCCCTGGCCTGTGCCGGCGCGTCCATCAGTTCAGGCTCAGCTATCCTCTGCACGGTCGTCCTCGCGGGTTTCATCGGCCGCGCTGGTAGCGGTATCGTCAGGCAGATACAGGTCATCCTTCAGGCCGCAGCCGGCCAGCATGGTAAGGATGACAAGGGGTAAAATAAGGCGCATGAATGATTCCAGCAATGTTCCGCTACAGACAGTGGTTGTCGAAACCGGTGCCAGCCCTGCCCATGCCGTGATCTGGTTGCACGGCCTGGGTGCCGATGGGCACGATTTCGAGCCGATTGTACCCCACCTGACCGCTGCCGCCAGGCGGCCGGTCCGATTCATCTTCCCGCATGCGCCGGTGCGCCCGGTCACCATCAATGGCGGCATGGCAATGCGCGCCTGGTACGACATCCTCGGCATGCAAATCGACCGTGACCAGGACCAGGCCGGTATCCAGGCCTCCGTGGCTGCGGTCAATCGCCTGCTTGAGCAGCAGATTGCGGCCGGCATCAGGTCCGATCGCATTGTTCTGGCGGGCTTTTCCCAGGGCGGCGCTATTGCCTTGCGCTGCGGACTGGCGCGCGTACCTGCGCTGGCTGGCGTGATGGCATTGTCCTGCTATCTGCTCGATGGTGCCCGTCTTGCCGATTGGGCTGCGCCCGAGGCACGATCGACGCCGGTGTTCATGGCCCACGGTGATCACGACCCGATCGTACCGGTAGCGCTGGGCGCTGCGGCGGCGCGGCAGCTGGATCAGGCCGGTTACTCTGTGCACTGGCAGACCTGGCCCATGCCGCATTCGCTCTGTGCAGAGGAAATTCAGGCTATCGACCGCTGGCTGCAGTCGATCTGGGCATGACCCGGCCGCTGGGTGCATTGCTGGTCGATGACGAGCCCCCGGCGCTGCGCCGACTGGCCAGATTGGTCGAGCAGGTCGATGGTTGCCAGGTGCTTGCCAGCTGTGCCGATGCCGACGAGGTCATGAGTCTGTGCCAGCGATTTGCGCCCGACGTGATTTTCCTTGATATAGAAATGCCGGGCCTGGACGGCCTGGCGCTGGCGCGACGCCTGCGCGAGCAGCCGCAGCCCCCGGCGGTGGTGTTTGTCACCGCCTTTGAGCGTTACGCGGTCGAGGCTTTTGATCTGGAAGCGGTTGATTATCTTGTCAAGCCGGTGCGCCGGGAGCGTCTGGAAAGGGCACTGGCGCGCGTTCGCGTCGAGCGCCAGGAGCGAGCTGCGGCCGATGCCGCTATCAAGCTGAGGCTGGGCGACCGACTGATGCTGGTGCCGTTGACGGATGTGCGTGTCCTGCAGGCCGAGGACAAGTATGTCAGTGTTCATCATGTTGGCGGCGTGCATCTGCTCGAAGATTCTCTGGTATCCCTGGAGCAGCGTTTTCCGGATCGGCTGCTGCGCGTGCATCGCAGCGCGCTGGTTTCTCCTGCCCACCTGCGCGGACTTGGCAAGGACAGCGATGGCCGGGATCGGCTTGAGCTTGCCGACGTGCCGTTCAGACCCGAGGTCAGTCGCCGCAACCTGGCGCAGGTGCGCCGTCTCTTGCATCAGATGGGAAAGGATCAATGAAGGCATTGAAGTTGGCTACGCGCAAATCGCGGCTTGCACTCTGGCAAAGCGAATTTGTCGCTTCGGCCCTGCGACAGGCCCATGCCGGGCTGGAGGTTGACCTGGTTCCCATGAGCACTCGAGGCGACGAGGTGCTGGATAGATCGCTGGCAGAAATCGGCGGTAAGGGATTGTTTCTCAAGGAGCTTGAGTCAGCCTTGCTGGACCGTCGGGCGGATATCGCGGTTCATTCGCTCAAGGATGTGCCGGCAGAGTCTCCGGCCGGGCTCGTGCTTGCAGCCGTGCTGCCGCGTGCGGACTGGTCGGATCTCTGGATTGATGCCGGCGGTGTGGCGCCCTGGCAGATGCCCCCGGGCAGCAAGGTGGGTACCTCCAGTCTGAGACGACAGAGCCAGCTGCTGCGCGCCTGGCCGCACCTGCAGGTGGTGCCGGTGCGCGGCAATGTCGAAACCCGCCTCGGCTTGCTGCATTCCGGCCGGGTGGACGCGGTCATTCTGGCTGCCGCCGGCATCGATCGCCTGGACATTGCGCTGTCGCATCGCCGGGTATTGGGGCCGCCTGAATTTTTGCCCGCACCCGGGCAAGGCGTAATCGTGATCCAGTGCCGTGAAGATGATGGCGAGATCATGCGGCTGCTGGAAGCCGTGCATTGTCCGGCGACGCAGCAACGCGTCAGCGCCGAACGAGGGGTGGTTGCGGCCCTCGGCGGAGACTGTCGCATGCCGTTGGCAGCCCTGGCCGAGCTGACCGACGGCTCGCTGAACCTGCGAGCGCGCCTGGCCAGCCCGGATGGACAGGAATGTCTGGATGCGATGGCGACCGGCTCGGCAAAGGAGGCTTCAGCCTTGGGCAGACAGGTTGCATCGGCCTTGCTGGACCAGGGTGCTTTGAGACTGCTATCACACTTGTGAAACAAAAAGGGCTCTTTGTCAAAACTGGGGCTGGACAATCGGCGGCGGCTCTGGCAACATTAGCTCCAACGAGTCGCTTCCCAAGGGGTACTCAAACGATCAGCTTTCCGGGCGTCATCCACGGTGCTTCAAGTCGAGGTGCGTCCCCCTACTGCCAACGCCAACACGCAAGCCCCCAGCACTTTGGCGAGTTGCACTAGACGCCCGGATTCTATTACGAGGGCCCGCCCATTCGGCGGGCCCTTTTTGCTTCCGACCCTGGCTGCGGCGTGCCAGCGTGTGCCGGGGCAGGACTTGGTCCCGGTGTGACAGGAACCGGGGGTGCAAGTGACCGATATGCCTGAAAACACAGCACTTTCGAGATGACTCATCCTGACCTGGTCCTGGTGACCCGAAGTCGGCCAGCTGGCCAGCTGTTGCTGCAGACTTTGCAGGATGCAGGTTGGCCGGCGGTGGACGCCTGTCCGGTACGACTGACCGGAGCGGCCTCCCCAGACAGCCTGCAAAAGGCCTTCGAGCAGCTTCTGCCGCTGGATCTGGTGATCCTGACCAGTGCCGAGGGTCTACGTCGCAGCGTCAGCCTGCTCGGTGCCGATCGGATGTCGCAGTGCCCGATCATCGTTCCCGGGCCAGGCAGCCGGTCGCTGGCTCGTGAGCTTGGCCTGACCGGGGTGGTCGCGCCGGAGCGGGCCGGCAGCAGCGAAGACATGCTCGCACTTCCCGAGCTGCGCCAGGTCGCCGGCAAGCGCGCCTTGATCCTGGCAGCTGCGGGCGGGCGCCAGCTGCTTGGGGCCGAGCTTTCCAGGCGCGGGGCCAAGGTGCATCGACTGCACGTGTACCGGCGCCGCAATCGAGCCTTGCCGCTGGCTACTTTGCGTGCGATTGGCCAGTGCCGGCAACCGACGACCCTGCTGGCCAGTGCCGGCGCCCTGACCGGGCTGTATCGTCAGCTGGATCCCGTTCACTGGCAGCGGCTGCAAGGGGGTTGGATGGTTGCGCCCTCGGAACGCGTGGCGGCGATGGCCGCCGAGCACGGCTGCGAACGGGTCTGGCTTGCCGATGGCGCCGACGATGCCGCCATGCTTGCGGCGCTGCGAGCCTGCACACAGGGCGCTCGGATGCGTTAATCTGGGCTTTGATCCAATCAGCAGCCGAGCGCGAGTGATGAGCGCGGAAGATCAGATCATCGAAAACAAGTCTGCCGCAGCTGGCAACAGTGGCGATAGCGAGCCCAGGCCTGCAGATACGCCGGGCAAGCGCGCTGGTGCATCCCGTTTAGCGGTACTGGGCGTCGGTCTGCTGGCAGTGGCGGCCCTGGTGCTGGCCCTGTGGCCGATCATCAATGAAAAAGATGCTGAACGGCCCGTCGACCGTCTGCAGGCCCAGCTGGAAAACGCGCAGGAACAACTTCAGACAGCCAGTGATGAACGTGCGGCCATGCAGTCGGAGCTTGATCGGATCGCGCGCAGTCTGACGGCACTGGATCGGCAGCTTGAGGAAATTTCCTCAGCCGTTGACGCGACGGCCGGTGCGCGTGATGCCCTGTCCGGCCGGCTGGATCAATTCGAGCGTGGTCTGGCCGGGCTTGAAAGCGAGTTGGGCGAGCAGCTTCAGGCCTTGTGGCAACAGGAGGGGCAGATCAGAGAGGCCGACCGGGAGCTGGAGCGCTTCATGCGGCTGCTGGAGGCGGCTTCGCTGCTGCGCCTGGGCCAGGAAAGGGCTGAACTGGCTGCTGACTGGGCCGGTGCCCGGCTGGCCTACGAGCGGGCCGAGCGCCTGCTGCGCGATGTGGACGATCCGCGGCTGGGTCAGGTCCGTCGGTTGCTGGCGCGCGAACTGGCTGATCTCGAGTCGTTGCGCTCGCCGGAGTGGGAGCGCCTTCAGGCCCGGCTGGCCCGGCTGGCAGATGAGGCTGGTGACTGGCCGCTGCGGGTAGTGAACGCTGAAGTCGAGCCTCCGCCCGATGAGACTGAGCCGGCCGGCTGGCGCCAGGAGGCGGGTCAGGCGCTGGCCAGGCTGGTCACGGTTCGTCGTCGTGACCAGATTGAGCTGGCTGACGATGCCATCGACGGTTTGCGTGAACAGCTGAGGCTGCGCCTGCTGGCGGCAGAGCTTGCCCTGGTGCGTCGCGACCTGGCCGACCTGGGGCACCAGCTGGATCGTGGCCTGGACCTGCTTGAGCGCTGGTTCGATACCAACGACGCTGACGTTGCCCAGGGGAAAAGTGCCTTGCAGGCGCTGCGGGAGGTGTCGGCACCGTCAGCACCGACCGGCTTGGGCGCTGCGCTGGCGGCCCTGTCTGGTTATCTGGACGCACCGTGAAACGTATTGTCCTGATCCTGCTTGCTCTGCTGGCCCTGCTGGTTGCCGCGCTGGCGGCGCCGAGGCTGCTCCGGGATCCCGGTTACGTGATGCTGGATTTCGGCCCCTGGCGGCTGGAGATGTCCCTGCTGACCCTGGCTGCGGCCGTGTTGCTGAGCTGGATCGTGCTGTCGCTGCTGCTGGCGCTGCTTCGCCTGCCCGGCAAACTGTGGCGGGCGACGCGCGAGCGGCAGGCCCGGCATCAGCTCGAGGACGGTTTGCTGGCGCTGACCGAAGGCGATTGGCAGCGCGCCGAAAAGGCGCTGGTCCGGTCCATGAACTATCGCTCCAGCACGGCCGGCTATCTCGCCGCTGCCCGTGCGGCGCAGGGCCAGGCGGATTCCTCGTCGCGTGATCGCTGGCTCGGTTTGGCCGACCGCCGCTTTGGTCGCAAGCATTTTGTCACCGACCTGGCCCGGGCACGCTTGCTGGCCGGCGAGGGCAGGGTGGACGAGGCCATCCCGGTGCTCGAGAGCCTGCATTTGCGCAAGCCGCGCCATGCCGGTGTGTTGCGTTTGCTGCTGCAGGCCTACCAGGAGCAGTCTCGCTGGCGCGAAGTGAGAATGCTCGCTCCGGCCCTTCGCAAGGCCGGTATTGTCGACCAGGCCCGGGCCGATGAGCTGGCCGTGCACGCGGCGACCAGGGAACTGGACAGTGCCGTTGACCTGTCGTCGCTGGAAGATGCCCGCCACGCACTGCCGCGCGCTCTGCGTCGGCAGCGTGAGATCGTGCTGTCTTATGCGGCCAGGGCCGGCGAGCTTGGCCAGGCGGCAGTGGCGGCACCGGCACTGCGGCGTCTGCTGGAACGCAGTCTGGATGACCAGGCGCTCAAGCTCTATGCCCAGGCTGACGACGAAGGCCGTGCGGCCAGGATCGCTGATTGCGAACGTTGGGCCAGGGAGCAGCCTGATCACGCCGCCCTGCACCACGCGCTGGGGCTGCTGTACCTCGATGATCGCCAGTATGAAAAGGCCCGGGATTCCCTGGAGAAAGCCTTGAGCCATCGTCCCGATGAGCAGGCCTATGCTGCCCTCGGTCGCATCCTGGACCGCTCCGGTCAGCTCGAGGCAGCAACCCAGTGTTACCGCAACGCGCTGCGGCTTCGTCACGGCCGCAGTCCTGGCCACGAGCCGCTGCCACCGCCAGGCGAATCTGCCTGATGAATTTTCCACTGCGATAAGCCTGAGTCAGGCATAATGGCGGGCTGCCTTTTCCATGCCTGCCTTCATGAAGCTTCGCAACATCGCCATCATCGCCCACGTCGACCACGGCAAGACCACCCTGGTTGACCAGCTCCTGCGCCAGTCCGGCGAATTCGCGGCCCACGAGCGCCTGACCGAGCGGGTCATGGACTCCGAAGACCAGGAGCGGGAACGCGGCATTACCATCCTGGCCAAGAACACCGCGATTACCTGGGGCGACTGGCGCATCAACATCGTCGACACGCCCGGCCATGCCGACTTTGGCGGCGAGGTTGAACGCGTCCTGTCGATGGTGGACTCGGTGTTGCTGCTGGTCGATGCGGTTGATGGGCCGATGCCGCAGACGCGTTTCGTGACCCAGAAGGCTTTTGCCATGGGTTTCAAGCCGATCGTGGTCATCAACAAGATCGACCGACCCGGAGCGCGGCCGGACTGGGTGCTGAACCAGACCTTCGATCTGTTTGACAAGCTCGGCGCGACAGACGAACAGCTGGATTTCCCTGTTATCTATGCTTCCGGCCTGAACGGTTACGCGGGTCTGGATGAAAGCGTCCGCGAGGGCGATCTGACACCCCTGTTCGAGGCGCTGATCCAGCATGTGCCGGAGCCGCCGGTAGATCCGGAGGGTCCGTTCCAGATGCAAGTTACCAGTCTCTCGTACTCCACCTATGTCGGCCTGATCGGGATCGGTCGCATTCGTCGCGGCAGGGTCAGGACCAATCAGGCAGTAACGGTGATTGATCGCCAGGGCAAGAAACGCGCCGGCAGAGTGCTGCAAGTGCTTGGCTTCAAGGGCCTCAAGCGCGAGGAGATTGCCGAGGCGGCAGCCGGCGACATCATTGGCGTCTCGGGTCTCGAGCCAATCGGTATTTCCGATACCTTGTGTGACCCGGCAACGGTCGAGGCGCTGCCGCCGCTGAGCGTGGACGAGCCGACCATCCACATGACCTTCCAGGTCAATGACTCACCGTTTGCAGGCCGCGAAGGCAAGTATCTGACCAGCCGCCAGCTGCGAGCTCGCTTGTACCAGGAAGCCAGCCACAACGTCGCCTTGCAGGTGTCGGATACCGCCGACCCTGATCAGTTTGAAGTGGCCGGTCGTGGCGAGCTGCACCTGTCGGTGCTGATCGAGTCGATGCGCCGTGAGGGTTATGAACTGGCCGTGTCGCGGCCGCGAGTGCGCAAGCGTGAGATTGACGGTGAAATTCGCGAGCCCTGGGAGTCTGTGGTGCTGGACCTGGAAGAGGCCTACCAGGGGGCTGTCATGCAGGCCATGGGCGAGCGCAAGGGCCAGCTGAAGGACATGCAGCCAGACGGAAAGGGTCGGGTGCGGCTGGACTACATCGCGCCGGCACGTGGTCTGATTGGTTTTCAGTCTGCCTATCGCACGATGACGGCCGGCACCGGCCTGTTCTTCCGGGTGTTTGATCATTGGGGCCCGGCGACCGACAAGATTGCTGGACGCATCAACGGCACCCTGATCAGCATGGAGCAGGGCACCACGGTGGCCTACTCGCTGTTCAATCTGCAGGATCGCGGACGTCTGTTCGTCGGTGCCGGTGAGGAGGTCTATGAAGGCATGATCATCGGTCTGCATGCGCGTGAGAATGACCTGATCGTCAATCCGCTGAAGTCCAAGAAGCTGACCAACATCCGTGCTGCCGGCAAGGATGATGCCCTGCTGCTGACCCCGCCGATCCGCATGAGCCTGGAACAGGCTCTGGAGTTCCTGGCCGACGACGAGTTGCTGGAAGTGACCCCGGAGCATATTCGCCTGCGCAAGCGACTGCTCAAGGAACACGAGCGCAAGCGGGCCGAGCGCAGTTCCGCCTGAAAAAAAACCGCCGACCTCATGGGGTCGGCGGTTGGTTCGGACGCCTGGTACATCAATTCAGGCTGGTGGCGCTTTGGTCAACAGCGCTGCTGTAATTTTTCACTCCTAAATACGCAAAGCCTGTCCGAATTGCGACATCGGATTTTGCGCGGGCGCTG
Source organism: Wenzhouxiangellaceae bacterium (assembly GCA_007695005.1). Classification (GTDB taxonomy): domain Bacteria; phylum Pseudomonadota; class Gammaproteobacteria; order Xanthomonadales; family Wenzhouxiangellaceae; genus Wenzhouxiangella. The sequence continues at coordinate 11,841 of REEQ01000055.1, forward strand.
GTAACATGGTCCCGCCAACGAATTTCGCAAGGTGAGACATGGACTTCACACCCTCAGCCAAGGCCCGTGACCTGGCCCGGAAACTCGATCGTTTCATGCGTGACGAGGTCGAGCCCGTCGAACCGGACTGGCATCGCCAGATGGCGGCGCTGGAAAACCCCTGGCAGGTCTTGCCGATCATCAGCGAACTCAAGGCCAAGGCGCGGTCTGCCGGGCTGTGGAACCTGTTTCTGCCCGATGAAGAGATGGGTCAGGGTCTTGGCAATCTGGATTATGCGCCGCTGGCCGAGCGCATGGGCCGATCCTTCATTGCACCCGAGATATTCAACTGCAATGCACCGGATACCGGCAACATGGAAGTGCTGTACCACTACGGCTCCGATGCCCAGCGGAAACAGTGGCTTGAGCCGCTGCTGGAGGGTCGGATCCGATCGGCCTTCTGCATGACCGAACCTGCAGTGGCCTCGTCCGATGCCACCAACATGGAGGCGACAGCGCTGCTGGACGGAGACGAGGTGATTCTCAACGGCCGCAAGTGGTGGTCGACCGGCATCGGCCATCCGGATTGCCGGGTGGCCATCTTTATGGGGTTGACGGATCCGGAGGCCGACCGCCACCGGCGTCACTCCATGGTACTGGTGCCGCTGGGCACCCCGGGGGTCAAGGTCGAGCGCATGCTCACGGCGATGGGCATGCTGGATGCACCCTATGGCCACGGCGAGGTCAGCTTCAGCGATGTACGGCTGCCTGCCAGCGCAATCATTGCCGGCCCGGGCCGGGGTTTCGAGATCGCTCAGGGCAGGCTTGGTCCCGGGCGCATTCATCACTGCATGCGCCTGATTGGCCTGGCCGAGCATGCGCTTGCCCTGGCCTGTCAGCGCGCCCTGAAGCGACAGGCTTTCGGTCGTCCGCTGGCCAAACTGGGGGGCAATGCCGAACGTATTGCCGAGGCCCGCATTGCCATCGAACAGGCGCGCCTGCTGGTGCTGAAGGCAGCCTGGAGCCTGGATCAGCGCGGCATCGTGCGGTCAATGAGCGAGGTATCGCAGATCAAGGTTGCAGTCCCGTCCATGGCCCAGAGCGTGGTCGACATGGCGATGCAGATTCACGGTGGTGCCGGCCTGAGTGAGGACTTTCCCCTGGCTGCCGCCTGGACCGCGGCTCGCGCCCTGCGTCTGGCAGACGGCCCGGACGAAGTCCACCGCGGCCTGGTAGCCCGTTTTGAGTTGGCCAAATACCGGGATTGAAAAAACCTTTTAGCCTGCCTTATTCGCCACCCTTCCGCAGCTACGGGACCTGACGGCTCCGCAGTAGCTAGTG